>CAJBLH010000090.1 GCA_903953895.1 uncultured Desulfobacteraceae bacterium
GTTGCAGCAGGATCGAGAAGAGCAGAAGCAAAAGTGGAACGACCTGCAAGTGACGTTGCAGCAGGATCGAGAAGAGCAGAAGCAAAAGTGGAACGACCTGCAAGTGACGTTGCAGCAGGATCGAGAAGAGCAGAAGCAAAAGTGGAACGACCTGCAAGTGACGTTGCAGCAGGACCGAGAAGAGCAGAGGCAAAAGTGGGACGACCTGCATGTGACGTTACGGCAGGACCGAGAAGAGCAAAGACAGAAATGGGATGCCAACCAGAAGGTTATCAGCGAAATGCTGACGGATATCCGAGCGTTGTTCAGGAAACACGATACGACTATCGGTGCGTTGGGGGCACGATGGGGTCTGCATACAGAACAGGCGTTTCGCAACGCATTGAAAGGCATTCTGGAAAGATTTTCCGGCGTGGAAGTCCTGAACATTACGGAATATGATGACACCGGTATGGTTTTCGGCAGGCCGGATCAAATCGAACTGGATGTGATCATAAAAAACGGTGTATTGATCATTGCCGAGATCAAGTCTTCAATGAGTAAATCCGAGATGTACACGTTTGAAAGAAAAGTTCGCTTTTATGAAGAACGTCATCAACGTAAGGCTTCCGAAATGATTGTCATTTCGCCGATGGTGTCTCCCAATGCCATACCGATTGCGGAAAAACTGGGAATCAGGATTTATAGTTCTGCAGAGGATGTACAGTTGTGAAAATCGACTGTTTACCAGCTTGCTGTCAAGATAAATTATGAAAAGGCAACAGGCTTTCCGCGTCTTCATGCCGACCCATACGGGGAAAAATAAATGTATGATGGAATGGGGGATTGGCTCTTACGAGAGCTAAGGGGGTTCATACAAGCCATGGCTGAAGGGGGCGAGAATGCTCAAAATCGCTGATCATAGAACATTAAGTTATATGTTTAAAAAAATACATTTCCTTGTTTGTTCAGATTGAACCGGGAGCGTTGTAGGCAGCTCGTGTGAATAGGAAATGGGTACTACGATGGCTTTCCGGAAACCTGATATGAAAGAAAAATCGAGCTGCTTATGGAAATGTCAGAGACGGGGCGCCCTGCGTGTATTACATGTCGGGAAATTTTATCCACCTGCTGCCGGCGGCATCGAAAACTTTTTGGGCGATCTGTTGCCTGCGTTGAACAGAAAGGATGTATCGGCGGCAGCCCTGGTTCATGAGATACGCCAGAAGCAGGAACCGCCGGATAGTGGCGAAACAATCGTTTTTCGCGTTCCCTGCTATGGCACACTTTTGTATGCGCCTATCAGCCCGGCGTTTCCTTTTGCCATGAAAAGAGCCATTCAGGCTTTCCAGCCTGATATCCTTCATTTTCATGTTCCAAACACTTCTGCATTCTGGGCGCTCCTCCTGTCCATTGCCGGTACTGTGCCATGGGTCGTACACTGGCATGCAGATGTCATTCCTTCCGTAATCGATCGAAGAATGGCGCTGGCCTACCAATTCTACCGCCCCATTGAAAAACTGTTTCTGCGGCGAGCTCATTCCATTATCGCTACATCGCAATCCTATCTGGATACCAGCAATGTGCTTGTGGAGTTTAAGGATAAATGTCATATCATCCCCCTGGGGCTGGACGCGGACCGCCTGAAAAAGCCGGATGACAACAGGCTGGCCTGGGCTGAAAGCGTATGGGGCCGACCCGATGGAAGAATCCTGGTTATAGGACGCCTGACGTACTATAAAGGACACGACGTCATGCTGGATGCTGCGGCATTCTTACCGAATGCGCGGATTCTGATTGTCGGCAACGGTGAGCGCGAATCCAGCCTGCAAAAACAGATTCAAAGCCTTGACTTGTCCGGTAACGTTTCGTTGCTGGGGGCACTGCCGGAACTGGAGCTGCATGCCCTCATAATGACCTGCGACTGTCTGTGCCTGCCATCCGTTGAGCGGACCGAAGCTTTCGGAATGGTGCTTCTGGAAGCGATGCGGTATGGAAAACCAGTGGTTGCCAGCAATATCGCCGGTTCCGGTATCGGATGGGTGGTCAAAGACGGTGTTACGGGGTTTCTGGCGCCGCCAGGAGATCCGGTGCTGCTGGCAGGGTTGTTGAGAACACTTTTCGATCAACCGGAGCTAAAATTGCAAATGGGACGATCTGCTCTGGAGCGGTTTCTGAATGTCTTTCAAATCGATCATGTTGCGCAGGATATTATTTTGTTATATTATAGACTTTCAGAAAAATAATTTCGCTGCGTTATCGGTCGGGAATGGCCGAAAAAGGCCTATTCCCTCCCTGCTGCCTTGCGAAATGAATTTTCTGAAAGTCTATATAAGATGTGGTGGAAACATTGAATTCAGCAATCGGATATGGATTGCAATCAGGTGAAAAATGAATGGATAATAAACTGGCGGTTCTGATCCCTGCATTAAATGAAGAAAAAAACATTCGGGAAGTGATTCAGGGGGTTAAAAAAGCCATCACCGCTGAAGTCGTGGTGATCGATGACGCCAGTTCAGATTCGACGGCGACCGTTGCGCGGCAGGAAGGCGCCAAAGTCCTGCCGCTTTTGCTCCGTCAGGGGGCGTGGGGGGCCACGCGCACCGGAATCCGTTATGCCAAAAGGCGTTTATATGAAATCGCCGTTACCATGGATGCCGACGGGCAGCACCTGCCCGACTGCATTGCAGCGCTCATCGCCCCGATTCTGTCGAACCAGGCTGATGTCGTCATCGGCTCCTGCACGGAACGCGGCAGTACTCCCAGGAAATTGTCATGGCTGTTTTTTCGAAAGATTACCGGGCTCAATGTCCGGGATTTGACATCCGGATTTCGCGCCTACAATGCAGCCGCAGTGGCGATGCTGATGACAGCCGACACCGCACTTCTGGATTACCAGGACGTGGGGGTGCTGCTGGCGCTCAATAAAGCCGGGTTCCGCATTCTGGAAGTGCCGGTCCGGATGTGTCCCCGATCGACCGGTCATTCACGGGTGTTTTCTTCCTGGTGGGATGTGTTTCGGTATCTGTTGATCACACTCATATTATGCCTTTCCAAAGTGGATATGCAGGCGGTATCCAGACCGCGAACCGTGACTGGGTAACCCGATGATTCCAGCGTCTCAACTGACATCCCTCGGAATCGGAATCGGGATAGCGGTTTCCATTCTTGTTCTGGTTCGAAAAAATCATTTGATGGTCAGCCATGCCGTCTGGTGGTTGACGGTGGCTGCCGCAAGCATGGCGTTCGGAGCCTATCCGCAATTGATCGATCGGATCGGGTCGGTGCTGGGGATTCACTATCCGCCAACGCTGCTGATTGTCATCGGAATGGGATTTATCCTGATCAAAATGCTGACCATAGACCTGAAGCGCTCCGAACAGGAACGTCAAATCCGCGCACTCACGCAGCGGATGGCTGTTCTGGAAAGTGAACTGTATGATGTTGGCCTTTCTCGACAGGATTCTACGGCGGGATCGATCAGCGATTCTATACCGTAGTTAAAACGATTTATTACCCCTATCCCTCGGCTGCTGGATTTTCTGTAGCCGACCCAACGGAGCGAATGTCCATCATGAAATCTCTTTTCAACCAGAACATCCTGTGTATCGGCGCCGGCTATGTGGGCGGGCCGACAATGGCGATGATCGCCCATAAATGTCCCCAGTATCGGGTGACCATCGTTGATATCAATCCCGAACGGATTGCTCAGTGGAAATCGGATCGATTGCCGATTTTCGAGCCGGGCCTCGATGAGATTGTCCGGGCTGTTCATGGCAGGAATCTGTTCTTCAGTACGGATATCGAAAAGGGGATCCGGGAAGCGGATATCATTTTTGTCAGTGTCAATACACCGACCAAAACCTTCGGTGTCGGGGCCGGCATGGCGGCAGACCTGCAGTACTGGGAAAAAACCGCCCGCCAGATTCTGGAATCTGCAACAACCGACAAGATTGTCGTGGAAAAGAGCACCCTTCCGGTTCGTACTGCTCAGGCCATGGAGCGGATTCTGTTTTCAACGCACAGCGGGGTTCGCTTTGAAGTGCTTTCCAATCCCGAGTTTCTGGCGGAAGGAACGGCTATCCAGGATCTGGAAAATCCGGACCGGGTGCTGATCGGCTCCCGGCAGACGGAAAGCGGTCTGAAGGCCGGCAGTGCGCTGGCCGAGATATACGCCAACTGGGTTCCGCGCGATCGCATCCTGACTACCGACATCTGGAGCAGCGAACTGTCGAAGCTTGTCGCCAATGCCTTTCTGGCCCAACGGATATCCTCTATCAACGCAATTTCGGTGCTTTGCGAGAAGACCGAAGCGGATGTGACCCAGGTGGCCAGAGCCGTCGGCATGGACAACAGAATCGGGCCTAAATTTCTGAACGCCAGCGTGGGATTCGGTGGGTCATGTTTTAAAAAAGACATTTTGAATCTGGTTTATATCTGCCAGTATTACGGATTGAATGATGTGGCCAAATACTGGAACAGTGTCATTAAAATCAATGAATATCAGAAAGCGCATTTTGTCGAAACCATGCTGAACGCCATGTTCAATACGCTTTCCGGAAAACGCATCTGTCTGTTTGGTTTTGCATTCAAGGCCGATACCGGCGATACCCGGGACAGTCCGGCGATCCAGATCGCCAAACGGCTGATCGAGGAACGGGCCGAACTGGTGATCACCGATCCCCAGGCCCTGGCCAATGCCAGAACCGACCTGAAAGGGGTGGACGGAAACGTTCAGTTTATCGAAGACCCTTACGAAGCGGCTGCCGGCAGCCATGCCATCGCCATCATGACGGAATGGCGTCAATTCCGGGAACTGGATTATGAAAGGATTTATCGTTCCATGACGCAACCGGCCTTTATTTTTGACGGCAGAAATGTCGTCGATCACCGAAAACTTCATCAAATGGGATTCAACGTGTATCCTATCGGCAAGCCGGCGCTGACGAATCTGTAAGCTGTTGTCCATAGACTTTCAGAAAATACATTATAAATTATATGTTTTTGAGTGGCTTTCATTGGGGAGTCAGGTATATGAATTTGCATCAGAGAAAACGTGTATTGGTAACGGGCGGGGCCGGGTTTTTGGGGTCTCACCTGTGTGACCGGCTGGTTGCGGAGGGGAGCGAAGTCCTGTGCCTGGATAATTTCTATACAGGCGCCCGAGTCAATATTTCTCACCTGCTGGGAAAATCCAATTTCGAACTGATTCGTCATGACCTGACTCAGCCCATTTTTCTGGAAGTGGACGAAATTTATAATCTGGCCTGCCCGGCGTCTCCGATTCATTATCAGTACAACCCTGTCAAAACGGTCAAGACCTGCATCATGGGCGCCATTCATATGCTGGGTCTGGCCAAGCGGGTGAAAGCCAAGATACTTCAGGCCTCGACCAGCGAGGTGTACGGCGATCCTGCCGTGCATCCGCAGTCTGAAACCTACTGGGGAAACGTCAATCCCATCGGGCAGCGGTCCTGTTATGATGAAGGAAAGCGCTGTGCGGAAACACTTTTTTTTGATTACCACCGTCAGAATCGGGTTAATATCCGGGTGGTCCGCATTTTTAACACCTACGGTCCCCGCATGCACCCCAATGACGGCAGGGTGGTAAGCAATTTCATCGTTCAGGCCCTTCTCGGGCAGGACATTACGGTATTCGGCGATGGGTCCCAGACGCGAAGTTTCTGTTATGTCGATGATCTGATAGATGGTATGGTACGAATGATGCATGCACCGGATGAGTTTATCGGACCGGTCAATCTGGGCAATCCCGGTGAATTCACCATTCTGGAATTGGCCGAAAAAATTGTGACCCTGACAGGGTCGCGATCCAGAATCATTTTTCACCCTCTGCCTCAGGATGACCCCCTGCAGCGCAGACCCGATATATCGCTGGCCGAGAAAAAACTGGGGTGGACTCCGGCTGTGAAATTGGAACAAGGGCTGAAGCGGACCATCGCTTATTTCAAAACGCTGACTCAAGCCTGAAGGCTTCAAGACGATGGCGATCCCATGCGCCTTGAACGTTTGCAACAGATAAACGTAAGGAGAAAACCATGAAAAACAACCAACGCCGGAGACAGTCCGGCTTCACCTTGATCGAACTGCTGGTGGTGATTATCATTCTGGGGCTGCTGTCCGCCCTGGTGGCGCCCAAATTTTTCGGAAAAGTGGATAAGGCCAAGCTGAAAACCGCCAAAACCCAGATTGAACTCTTTGGATCGGCACTCGACGAATTTCGCCTGGACAATGGCCGTTATCCCACAACTTCAGAAGGTCTTGAAGCCTTACGGAGCAAGCCTGGTGCATTGACCAACTGGGATGGTCCCTACCTGCCCAAGCAGATTCCCCTGGATCCCTGGGGGCGAAATTATGTGTACACGAGTCCCGGGGAACACGGACCTTATGATCTGATCAGTTACGCCGCAGATGGTTCAGCAGGCGGCGACAATAACGACAGAGACATCGCAAGCTGGGAATAGTGCTGAATACATCTTTCGATCATATCACGCAGGCGCTTCTGAAGCAGTTCCGAAGAAAGCCTCCGGAACCGGATATTTCCGGCGCCGGCTCTGATGATCTGCCGGCGCCGGCAGCATTTCCGGAACTTGCGGAAAGCGGTTTTCCCGAAAATCCTCCGGCGTTAAATCCCTTCAAATCACACTACATGAAGCGATTCCGGTTTATTCCTCTGGATGACGCCAACGGCAGAGTTGTGGTGGCCATGGCGGACCCGTTGGATTTTATCACCCGCGAAGTCATTGAGCGCTCTTATGACAAGCCGCTTGAGATCTTTTTGTCTGCCGAAGAGACGATTTCCCAGTTTGTGTATCGCTGGTACGAAGCTGAAGTGGATATGACATCGGGCGAGCGGACCGATGATATGGATATGAGCCTGGAAGATCAACTCTGGGACAGCCCGGAACATCTGAAAGATATGGCCTCCGAGGCCCCGGTCATCCGCCTGGTGAACCATCTGATCGCAAAAGCACTGGAAGTGGGTGCATCCGATATCCATATCGAGCCCCGAAAGCTGCATGTTCAGGTCCGCTATCGGGTGGACGGGGTACTAATCGACCAGAACGCCATTGCCATCAAACTCAAGGCCGCCATCAATTCCCGGGTAAAGCTCATGGCCAAGATGGACATTGCTGAAATGCGGCTGCCGCAGGATGGCCGCATCAAATTCAAGACAGGCCGCGAGGAGATCGATATCCGGGCGTCCTCGCTGCCGACCCATTTTGGAGAAAGTCTGGTACTCAGGCTGCTTCACAAGGAAAATGTCGAACTCGACATGGATACGCTGGGATTTCCAGAGTCCATCCGGGATAAATTCAGATCCACGATAACCCTTCCCTACGGCATGATCCTGGTGACGGGGCCGACCGGGTCCGGCAAGACCACCACGTTGTATTCCGCCTTGAATACCATCAATTCGCCGGATAAAAAAATCGTCACTGTCGAAGATCCGGTGGAATATCAGATGGACGGGGTCAATCAGGTTCAGGTGCAGCCCAATATCGGACTGACCTTTGCTCACAGCCTGAGAACATTTCTACGCCAGGACCCGGACGTTATGCTGATCGGTGAAATCCGGGATCTGGAAACAGCCGAAATTGCCATTCAGGCGGCCCTTACCGGCCATGTGGTGTTTTCGACCCTTCATACCAACGATGCGGCAGGGGCCATCACCCGGCTGGAAGATATGGGGGTCGAGCGATTTTTGATTGCATCGTCTGTGGTGGCGGTTCTGGCCCAGCGTCTGGTGCGACGGGTGTGCCCGCAGTGCAAACAGACGTTTCACCTGGATGATGAACAGCGGCTGCTGCTGGCCCGCGAACTGGATCTGCCACCGGATGAAATCGCTTCGACCTATGCCCGGGGAATGGGCTGCAAGGAATGCGCAGGCTCCGGATACCGGGGGCGGCTGGGGATTTATGAGTTCTTGCAGGTGGATGAAACCATTCAGCGTGAAATTGTCCGGGGATCGGACCGCAACGATATTTTCCGGGCCGCGATGCAGAACGGCATGATTTCCCTGCGGATGGATGGCATGGATAAAGTTAAAAATGGTATTACCACCTATGAAGAAGTCCTGAGGGTCACCCGCTGATGCCGCGTTTTTCCTATGAAGCCATGAATGCCGCTGGCCGCCGGATTATGGACAGCGGCGAGGCCAACACGCGCGACGATCTGATGCTGTCCCTTCAGTCAAAAGGGCTGATACTGGTCCGGTGGGTTGAAGCCGGGCCGTCCGGAAAATCTCTGATGAAGCGGTCCGGACGAAGTTTAAAGAGCAAGGAACTGCTGCTGATGACCCGTGAGATGGCGCATCTGATGAAGTCCGGCCTGCCGATCGACCGGTCCCTGACCATCATTATCCAGACCAGCGAGGCCAAACCGCTTCTGGCGATGACGCAGTATCTGAAGGAATCCCTCCAGGGGGGAAAAAGTCTTTCCGACGCCATGGCTGCCAAGGCCGAAGACTTCACCGACCTGTACATCAACATGGTCCGGGTCGGCGAAATGGGCGGCATTTTGCCTCAGGTCCTTGAAAAACTGGCCGGTTTTATGGAACGCACCGAGGAAATTAAGAAGTTCATCATTTCCAGCTCCATTTATCCGGCGATTCTTATGATGATCGGCATGGTTTCTGTCGGCGTCATCATGGGGGTGGTGGTTCCCCGCTTTGCGGCCATATTTACGGATCTTGGGCAGAAAATTCCGGCCAGTACGCAACTGCTGATTCAGGCCAGCCAGTTTCTGCGATCCTGGTGGTGGGTGATGATCCTTGCAACCGGTGCGATCACCCTAGGTTTGTGGCGCTTTTCCGCCTCCCCCTACGGCAAGGACCGGCTGGATCGGATCTGGATCAAGATGCCGGTGCTCGGAAGCCTGATCATGGATATTCAGGTGGGCCGCTTTACCCGGACGCTGGGCACCCTGGTGCAAAGCGGAGTGCCGCTCTTAAAAGGTCTTTCGATCGTTCGTGAAGTTGTCAACAACGTGGTGGTCAAGCTGGCGGCCGAGCAGATTTTCCGTCAGGTCAAGGAAGGCAAGCGGATCAGCATGCTGATGAAGGATCAAAGAATTTTTCCGGCCATGGCGGTTCAAATGGTTGCCCTGGGAGAGGAAACCGGAAAGATCGGAGAAATGCTGATTTCGGTTTCCGATGATTTAGACGCCCGGGTTCAGTCAAAAATCAAATCCCTGCTGTCTCTTCTCGAGCCGATTGCTATTCTGCTGATGGGTCTGCTGATCGGCGGGGTGGTGATTTCCATGCTGACGGCGATATTCGGTATGAACGATATCGAATTCTGATGAACTCCCGCGGTTTTACACTTGTTGAAATTATAGTGGTCATGCTGCTGATCGCTGTTTCCGGCTCTCTGGTCTTTATGAGTGTGGGCCGCTCCGCCGAACAGAAGCAGGGGAAGATGTTTGCACAGGAAATGGTGAGCCTGGTCAAAAAAGCCAGGCGTACATCGGTGGCGCACAGTCGGCCGGTGGCTTTTTTTATCTCATCTGAGGACCGTATCTGCTGGGTCGAAGGCAGTGCAGCCAGCCTGAAAATACCCGAAAAAGTGATGATTCAGGAACAGGGGATCGCTCAGCCGGAACCAGGTGTTTACGGGGTCTATTTCTATCCGGACGGCAGCGCAAGCGGAGGAGAATTGACGCTATTGGCTGATGGCGCGCCTTTCTTTGTCTTTCGTGTGGATATTCTGACCGGCCTGGTAACCCCGGGATGATCCCATGAAAGCTGCTCAGCGGGGGTTTACCCTGATAGAAGTTCTGGTGGCCCTGATGATTCTGGGCGTATCGTTGGGTGCGATTTTTCAGGGGCTTTCCGCCTCCCGGAGAATTTCGTTGAAGGCCGATGAAACATTGACGGCGGTGCGTCTGGCGCAGAACCTTCTGGCGAATGCGGCGTTGATCGATACGGTGGCCAAGGGCAAAGGCGTTTCCGGGCGCATCGATCAAGAAGCCGGCTGGCGTTATACGTTTTCTGCACTGCCCCTTGAAATCACTGTCGGCGACAACCGGGATACATTACAGGTGCCGGCCATGTTTGAGTTGACGTTATGCCTTTTTCATGAAACAGATCGTCGGGAAAAAGCATTCTGCATGAAGCAGTGGCGGCGGTAATGGAATTGATCAGGGGGCAGGGGGCAGGGGGCAGGGGGCAGGGGGCAGGTGTTTCCTGCCTTCGGATTTATGGCGGATTTACACTTCTGGAGCTTTTGGTGGCCATGGCGCTGGTGGCTATGGTGACACTGATTGCGGCCACCGCCTTCCGATTGACGGTTCAGGCGTGGGAACGCGGGGCGGATGAAGGGGAATCCCGGCAAATCCAATCGGCTCTGCCAGCGCTTCTGGAAAAGCAACTGGCGGCGCGGGTGATCTCTCCGGTGTTCGGTAAGGCGCAGGTGAAACCGGCGATATATTTCTGCGGCGGGGAAAATTCCCTGTCGTTTCTTACGACTTATGCGCCCCAGGGGTCTATGCTGCAGGGCATGCTATGGGTCAGCTATCGGTTCGATCCTGGCCAGAAAATGCTTTTGATCTATCAGCAGTCTGTGACCCGGATCGAGGATTTAGATGTTGCCGATGGCGGTTCAGGGTCAAAAAATGCAGGGGGAGGGGTGCCGGTCAGTCAGATTCAGGGGATTTCCGATTTCAGTCTGGCTTATGCCGCTGAATCCCTGTATGATCCGGATGTTCCGGGCCAGTGGCTCAACAATTGGAACTGTGGCGCAGAGTCTGCCGGCGTTCCTTTCGGCCTGATGCTGAAGATGACTATCGAGGAAGGGGCGAGGTCCCGGAGTTTCAGATGGGTTTATCGGATTGGCGAGCAACCATTGGCAGGTGCTTTCGGGGGGCAGTGATCGCAGTGGCCGGGAACAGCGGAAAAGGGGCGGCGGATAAGGGGTGGCAGACAGCGGGCAGTGTTCTGGTTATGGTACTCTGGATATTGGTTCTGGTCAGTTTTCTGGCCGGCCAATATCTTGCCCACAACCGGGAAAAAGCCGATATTTCCCAGAATGCCTGGACAGCCTTTCGGCAGCGACAGGCGGCGGCTTCGATTGTTCAGCTTTTTTCCGTCGATGTCTGGCCCATTCCGGATGGAACAGGCGCCAATGGCCGCTGGCTTCGGCTTTTTCCGGACGATACGGCTGTATGGGTGCGGGTGGACAAGGAAAGTCTGCGGACCAACCTGAATACGGCCGGTGATGGCGAAATCAAACAAAAAATGGCGATGTTGATGGGCGATGATTTTCAGCGTCGGGCGGATGCGGTGTCGGATGCCGTTCTCGACTGGCGGGATACGGACAGTTTAACCCGAATGTACGGCGCTGAAGAAAAGGACTACGCGGCCAAGGGACTTCCCTACCGACCGGCAAACGGCCCGTTTAATGTGATGTCCGAGCTGCTTCTGGTTTTCGGGGTAACATCGGACATGTTCTGGGGAAATCCCCTTGATTCGATCGAGATGGATCTGCGCAGCTTCTATGTTCAGACCGAGAAAGAAAAGATACCGACGGCGATGATCGATGCCTTTACGATTTATTCGGGCCAGGGCAAACGCATCAGCCTGCTGGCGCCGGGAAATGAAAAAGGGTATTTATATATGAATATCATTATGGCCAAGGAAGCCGGCCGCCTTGCAGTGGTGGACAGTTTGCAAATGCTGGGAGTGGCCGAACAGGGATTTGACAGGCTGATCGAACTGGAGATCGAGGCGCGGGGTCTTGAAACCAGAGAAAAAAAGCGGTCGTAAAAAGCTGGTTGATTGAAAGCTATGGCCATAAAAGAGCTCATCGGAATTTATCTGGAAAAAGATGCCCTGCACTACTGCTGTGCTGTCCGGACCATTTCGTCGTGGCAAATGGCGATTCCGGGTTCGGCCATGGAGCCGACCGGCGTTCTTCACGGATCTGCGTTGGCCGTACTTCGGGAATTTTTGCAGCGGATATCCCCAAAGTTTGGGCGACAGATTTTTCTATCGCTTCCGAGAAACAGATTTTTCATTCGCGATTTTCAACTGCCGCCCATACCGATAGAAGATGCGCTGGTGTCGGTTCAAAGCATGCTGCCGGTAACCTGCCATCTGCCGCTGGATGAAATCTACCACGATATTTATTTCTGCCGATTGTCCGATGGAAGGGTCAATGCTCTGCTCATTTACGCCCTTCGGAAAGAAATTCTGCCGATACTGGAACTTTTTCGGGAAATCGGCCATGAAAAATCGTTGGTGGGTCTATTCCCCATCTCTCTGGGAATCGGCGGATGGCTGAGCCTTCAGAAATGCGACATGCCCATGGGACTGGTGATTTCCCAGGAAGGATCAGACTGTGAACTGACGGTTTATCAGCCGGCAGGCTGTGTTTATTCGACTGTCTGGCAACAATCGCTGCACGCAGGTGATATGTCCGAAAGGGTGGAATCGGTACGGGCCAAGTTTCATCTGTCTGCAGACAATGTGTACAGCATGGATCACTCAGAGGGCTTTTTCCCGCTGCCTGATCCGTTACAGAACAAACTGCCGTGGCTTCCGTCAATCCGGCAGAATCCGGGAGCTGCCGCGCTGGTGGCGGGCCTTTCCGGTAAGCAGTTGATTTTTTTGAACGGGGAAATGCCCCGGATAAAAGTGTTTCGATTCTGGAAACTGTTTGTACCGATTTTTCTGTCTCTTGCCATGATTTTCTCTGTATGGACAGTGCAAATGAATCATTCCATCGAGAAAGAAAGCAGTTTGGTTTCCGCCATGAAGGACGAGACGCAGCAGTTGCAACAGCGGATCCGGCCCCTTGAAAAAACCCGCGATGCGCTGAAAAAGGCCAAATCGCTTTCTGCCGATATCGAGGATTTTATTCGGCTGAGGCCCCACCTTTTTTCCTGCTTCAATGAAATCGCCAAGCTTGTTCCGGAAGGGACCTGGTTTTCCAGAACCAGCTTTCAGGGGGCGGAACTCACCTTGCAGGGCCAGAGTAAAGATGCGCTGAAAGCCATGGAGTCATTACGGACATCGGCGTTGTTCGAACAGGTGAAGCTAGTGGGATCGGTCAGTCGAAACCCGGCCGGAACCGAGCAATTCGGCCTGACCATCCGCCTGAAAGATGTGGAAACGAATCCATGAAACTGTATCTGGGCCAAAAAAGAAAGCGAATCCTGACTTTTGGTGTGGCAGGCCTGATCTGCGGGGTGCTGATCTGGTGGGCTCAGGTATATGATCCTCTTCAGGAACAGCAAAGAGATATTGCCGCTGAGCTGGAAAGACTGACCCAGGAACGCTCCCTGTCTATCGAGAAACTCAATAAGCTCTCGGAGTTCGTTGAAACGCAGAAAACCGTTGAAAACGATCTGGCCCGCTTTGATGCGTTAAAGATTGACGGAAAAACTCCGGAAGAACTCAGCGCCAGCACGCAGGCTGTTTTTCAGCAGTTTCTGGATAAGCACGCCATCCCCATAAAAGCCTATAAGGATCTTCCGGCATCCAAATGGCGCGAGCATCCGATCAGCAGAATCGAAATTCAGATTGAAACCCGCATGCAGGGGATTTCGGATCTTCTGGAATATCTGGAAACCCTCGACAAGGTTATCCGCATCGAAAGGCTGACAGTGTCTTACCGGCGGATGAAAGAAAATGATCTTCAGATCTCTTTACAGATTGCAACACTTCAAATGGATGGCATCAAGCCGTGAGCATGATAACGAGGAATACACACTTATGACAGATCAAGCCACCGTCCGTGGAATAAAGAGTTGGATAGCCATCTGTCTGGCTCTGCTGGTTATGGGAACCGCCGGCTGCAGCTCGGGCAAATTGTGGCAGAAGCCGTATACCTCTCCGGAAGTTACGGAAGGCGAGAATCCCTTTGTCCGCGTCAGGGTGCCGGAAGAAAAACCGTCATCCGGCGCCGAAGAAAAAAAACAGGACAAGCAGGATAAAGCTGGGGTGACCGACAGCAAAACAACAGCGCCTACAAAACACATCTCCACGCAGGCGCCTCCCCAACAGCCGGTTTCGGGGCAAATGTCGACCAGAGATAAAAAAGATTCGGCGCAGTCGGTTCATGTTGAACTGGCTTTTGACAATGCAGATCTCTATGAGGTTCTGGATTTGACGCTTTATGATCTCTTCGGCCTCAGTTATATGGTGGATCCGACCTTGAAATCGACGGTTTCCTTTCACATCACCGGCGATTTTACCCGGGACCAGTTTATCAATACGTTCAATCAGGCGCTTCAACTGAACAATCTTTCGATTGTTCGCGGGTCGGGCAATATTTATAAAATACTGCCCAGAGCCAACAGCGCCGGCTCCGCCAATGCGCCGATGAGCGTTGCGGATGAAACAGGACTGGTCGGCGATGTCACCCGGCTGATCCGGCTGCGCTATGTGTCGGCGGCATCGGCGGCTACCAATGTCACCCCGTTTCTGTCCAAAGGGGCTCCGATCGTGCAGGATGCGGTCAACAATGCGATTCTGATCACCGATACCGCGGAAAACATTTCCCGGGCAGTGGCCATTCTGGGGGTGATCGACATTGAATATTTTGCCGATCTTTCCTGGCAGATATTTCCTGTCAAGGAAGTCGATGCCTCCATCATCGCAACGGATCTGGACAGCGTGCTTCAGGCAGGCGGCCTCTTCAAAAGACAGGGTGTCGCCGAAGGCGGCTTTGAGATATTTCCCATCAAAACCATGAATGCCATTATGGTTGTCACCCGGTGGCCTTCCATCCTGACCCTGGTGCAGGACTGGCTTTCAGCCATGGATCGCATGACCGATTCCGAAACCAATGTATTCGTATATTTTGTCGAAAACGGGTCGGCGCTGGATATTTCAGATGTGCTGCAACAGGTTTTTCTGGGGAAAACCGGCGCAGCACGCTCATCCAGATCAACGGCCGGAACAACTGGAACCGGAAAAACATCGGGTACCAAGTCTAAAATGGGTTCTTCCAGTTCCAGCGGCTCTTCCAGCGGGGGGCTGGGGGCGTTGAGTTCCGCATCCTCACAGCAAAAGACCGCTCAATCCCAGTCCAAGCAAACAATCGTCAGACCGACGGCAACCGGCGGCGCCAAAACCGGCGGAGACGATGATTTCGCCGGCACTGTTGAAATCATTCCGGATGAAGCCAATAACGCCATTGTCTTTAAAGCCAGCAACCGGGATTATAAACGGGTTCTGACCGTACTCAAACAGTTGGATACACAGCCACGCCAGGTTCTGATCAATGTGCTGGTGGCGGAAATCACTTTGAGCGGGTCTGTATCTTATGGTATTGAATGGTTTCTGAACAAAAATATCGGATCTCTTGGCGGCAGCAGCGGCGACTATACCGCGCAAGGGGCGCTGGATGCCAAAGGCGTAACTAGAGGCATAAACACGCCTTTGGGAGCCGCCAACGGCTTTTTTTTCACGGTGTATGATCCGGTGGATTTTTTAAGGGGTCTGGTGTTTGCGCTGGGGAGCGATTCGGATGTCAATATTCTGTCATCCCCCAATATTCTGGCGCTGGATAATAAGGAAGCCTCGATTGAAGTGGGTACGGATGTTCCGACGGTCACTGGAACAACCACCAGCACCATCAACACCAACAGCGTAACCAACACGGTTCAATACCGGAAAACCGGAATACTGCTGACCGTAACACCGCACATCAATTCCAGCGGACTGGTTAAAATGGAGCTGGTTCAGGAAGTCAGCGACGTCGGCGAGTTCAACAAGGATCTCAACAATTATACGTTTCTGACGCGTATCGCCAATACATCTCTGGTGGTGGAGGACAATCAGACGGTGGTCATGGCCGGCTTGATGCGAACCAAAAAAAACAACAGTCAGTCCGGCATCCCCTTTCTGAAAGACATTCCCGTTTTGGGTTACTTGTTCGGCGGTTTGACGAAAGCGAACGAAAAAACCGAACTGGTTATGATGATTACTCCCCATGTCATTAAAAACAGAAGCGAAGCGGATCAGATCACCCGGGAGTTTTCGCAGAAGGTTGCAGACTTGCAGGCAGGTGGTGTTTCAAAAAAATGAACCCGTGCAGAGGCTTTAATAAATGATGTTATCCCGTATCAAAGAAAGGCGCATCCTCAGCCTGAACACCCGATGGGGTTACGGGCTGGCGGTATTTCTGATCTGTCTGCTGGCAGTTGTGATATACAGCAACACCTTTCAGTCCCCGTTTGTTTTTGATGACCAGCATACCATCCAAGAAAATGCCAAAATCAGGGATATCGATAATTTTTATACACCCGATGTATTGCAATCCCAAAGACCTCTGGTGGATTTTACATTCGCTCTGAATTATCATTTCGGCAAGCTTCGGGTATTCGGATATCATCTTGTTAATCTGCTGATTCACGCTGCAAACGGTATTATGGTTTTTTTTCTGTCTCAGATGCTCTTTCGGAAGTTGACCCGGGCGGACGATCTGAGCATTTATCTTTCAGCGTTGTTCGCTGCACTGATTTTTACTGCCCATCCCTTGCAAACGCAGGCGGTAACCTATATCTCCCAGCGATATACCGAGATGGCCGCATTATTTTATTTAGGTTCGGTCATGGCCTACATTAAGGCAAGGGATGCAAGATCAGCAACGAAACAGGCAGCCAGCGGTGGGTTTTTCCTGGTAGCGGCTGTCTGCGGCGCGCTGGCATTTTTGTGTAAGCAGAATTCCGCTAGTCTGCCCCTGGCCATTCTTCTGGTTGAATATGTCTGCTATGATCAAAGCCGTCATGGGTGGATTAAAAAACTGTATTTGATCCTTCCGATAATTGTCTTGTTTGGATTTTTTTATGCTTACAATACGGGACTGTTCCGCCACGATATCCAGGTTGGCACGTTTCTGGAGGATGTTTCAGAAAAAGCCCGTGAGACACAGAATGTCGACAGATGGCGCTATTTATGCACGCAGTTCAATGTCGTAGTCATTTATATCCGGTTGCTGGTCATCCCCGTTCAGCAGAATCTGGATTACGTCTATCCATTTAATAAAGGTTTTTTTGATGGTGCTACGCCTTACTCCTTTACCTTGCTTCTGGGGGCGCTGGCCGCCGGCTGGTGGTGCCGAAAAAAACAATCTATGATTTTTTTGGGAGTGTTTTGGTTTTTCATTACCCTCTCAGTGGAGTCTAGTATTATCCCGATTCGGGATGCCTTGTTTGAGCATCGGCTCTACCTGCCTATGTTCGGATTTTCAATCATTGCCGGCAGTCTTATGGAAAGGTTCTTCTCTAAGCACCGTTTAATCGTCTGTGGTGTAATGATGACCATTGTGATATCTCTATCTTCATTAACTTACAGTCGGAATCAAGTCTGGCGAAACGATGTATTGCTGTGGTCGGATGTGGTGCAGAAAAATCCATCAAATTACAGGGGATTGACGAATTTAGGGAATGCATTGATGGAGCGAGGTGATTTGAAAGGAGCAATGGATAAATATGACCGAGTGTTACAAATAAAACCCGAAGATCATATTGCGCTTTACAACAAGGGGGTGTTGTTAGAACGCACTGGAAAGAAACAGGAATCTGTGTCCATGATTCAAAAAGCGATTCGAATAAAGCCGGACTATGTAAAGGCGTTGATCAATCTAGGTGTTTTTGCCGCAAGAAGTGGAAAAATCAATGAAGCCATTGGATATTTTCAAAAGGCGCTGACTATCCAGCCGCAGTCCATGGAGGCGAATTTGAATATGGCCACTGTATTAGCCGGCACAGGAAAAGTGGAACCAGCGGTTGAACACTATCTGAAAGTGCTGTATATGGAGCCAGATAACTCGAAGGCACATAAAAAAGTCGGGTTGCTTCTCCACATCTTGACACGATATAACGATGCAGTTTTTCATTATCATGAATCCATACGGACAGATCCGAATGATGCTGACGCATTTCTGAATCTGGGGAATTCGCAGTTGGCCTTAAATCTTATAGATGAAGCTGTTGGGTCTTTGAAGGAAGCGATTCGTTTAAATCCAAAGTCAATCGAAGCCTACATAAACCTGGGCGGGATATATCTGCGGATTGGAAATAACGCGGATGCTATTAAGCAATTTGATGAAGTGCTTAAAATCAATCCTGATTCGTTTGAAGCCCACGCTAATTTAGGCCATGCGCAGTATCTTCAAGGAAACTGGCCGGAAGCGATGAAGCAGCTAGGGATTGCCTACAGGCTGAAGCCGGACTCAAAAGAAATATTGGATAACATCAATAAAATTCTTCTCAGTAAACCAAATACAGGTAACTGATTACTATAGACTTTCAGAAAATTCATTTCGCAAGGCAGCAGGGAGGGAATAGGCCTTTTCCCGCCATTCCCGACCGATAACGAAGCGATATTATTTTTATGAATGCCTAAATATCTATGCAAGGAGAGATACTTATGACGGTGCGAATTATGATGATTGCGGGGTTTGTTGTCGGTGTTGCGGCAGTGGGAACGATATACGCTGACAATGTGCCGATGGTTGAACGGCACATTTTTATTCCTGAAGCGATAAATGAACAAAAGGAAGAGGCGCCGGTTGCACCGGTCGCCACTGTTTCGGCACTCGAAAAAGAAATTCAGTTTACGGGCGTTATAGTAACGGCAAAAGGGAAGCAAGCCATCATCTCCGAAATCGCAAAAAATGATAAATCAAAACAAAAACGGGCAATTACTCTTAAAGAAGGGGAGCAGATCAAAGGAATGACCGTCAAGGAGATTGGCGCCAATTACGTCGTGCTGAACACAAAAGAAAACACGGTCAGGATGGATTTGTACAAAGGAGCAAAAATGCGGCCTGCACCGGCTGCTGAGCCAGTTGATGCTCAGTCGAAGCAGAAAATGTCTGCGGATGCGCAGCCGCCAGCAGCGGCCAAAAACAACACAAAATCTGCAAACGAAAGTCCGGCTGAGGATACGCCGGCCGAGAAGCCGTTGGGCAGTCCTTTCGGCGGCGCAAATGCCGGCAAAAGTGTTGAAGATAGGCCAGTCAATGCTGGAAGCGAATCGAACCCTTTTATAGATATATTAAAAAGAGGTGGAAGAACCCCAGCCAGCCATGGGAATGAGCCTGTGACGCTGCCGTTTAATCTTCCGCAAGCGAATCAATAATGTGCTTGCCTGCATTCGGATCAATTGTTGTTTAATAATTAGAAAATGCAAAATTATGTTGATTTTTTCTGCTGTTGAGTTAATCTTGCCTCAGCTTAAATTCGGAGCAGGATGGTATGCATCAGGATGCTTGTTCAAGGACATTCCACCGTTAGATAAAAACGATGAACAAAATATTCCTTGCAATAAAAGAATCTTTTCGATATAAGAATCAAGACGATACTATACTGAGTGCCTAATTTAATTGATAAAGTATAACTAAATGCGAAAGAAGCAGATTGCATATGCGGATAAATCTGGGTCAGGTTGAAGATAAAATATTGTTTCTAATTGCTGTTGTAATGATAATAATTGTGGGCGCGGTTGGGTCTGGGGAGTCGGGGGAAAATCCCAAAGGTAATGTCGTGGCGGAAGGTGATGGATTTGTGATGACCCAGGAAAATGTAGATACATTCAATGCGTATTTCGAATCTCAAAATCAGAAAAGACCTCGGAAAGAGTTAATCCATATCGCATTAAAATATGAATTGCTGTCGAGAGAATACAGCAAAAATCACGATAGCCAATTGGCGACGCCAGGTTCCGAAAGTGTGGCTCTGAAGGTTTCGCAAGCAAACAAATATATTCAAAAAGTGCTGGATGATTGGGAAATACCTGGAGTTGTCATAGAGTCGTTTTACCGGGCTAATCCCGAAAAATTCAAATCAGGAACGGCGTCGGATGGAAAAATAATCGTAATGCCGATTGATGATGCGCTAAGAGAAGATATCCGTTTTATGATCATTGAAAGCAAAAAAGAGCTTATTGTCAAAGAATTGGTTGACAAGCTGATCATTCAATATAGAATAAAAACGTTTGAATCAAATAATTAGCAAGGTAAAATCAAATTGAACAAAAAATCCTTGAATTTCATAAATTCTTCTGTTATGAAACTCATTATGGTCTTATTGCTGAGCGCAGGTTGTGCAACGACATCTGATAAAACCATTCAATTGATATATCAGTCCGATAAAGCATCCGCGACGATCTGGCCAGATAAGAAAATGGAAAAACAGTTTTCTAAATATTGGTTCAATCGTTTTTCTGGTGAAATACAGGCGAATTATGCAGCAGAATATCCATATTTCCGTGAACGTGTTTCGTTTCCAAAGTACCAGACCTATGTGCAGCATGCGGAAAAAAATGCATTGGTAAATATGGAAATATTTCAGATCCGGTATGTGTCCGACTATCTGGTGGCGGTTGATTGCTTGGCGACAATACAAATAGGTAGCAAAATAGAAAAGGTATCTATTATTGATCGCTGGGTTTTGGTGGATGAAGAATGGTTTCATGTCATCCGGGATCCATTGTTTCGAATATAATGATCAACCACAAGATGAAAAATTGTTAGGAGAATAACATTGAAAAAGAAAGGGGGCGATGAAAAAACAGGGTGTTTTGTATGCAAGTCTATATTTAATGTTGTAGAAGTTATGGTTAAAATAAAAGGAGGAAGAAAATGAAAAGATTGCTTAAGTATACTGGCCTTATATTGATGGTGCTGATGGCAAGCGGATCAGTTTGGGCGTACGATTACAACGATCATGTTACAGTTGCTCCGAATAACAAGGGTGATGTATTGATATTCCCCTATTACTTGGCTGTAGATGGTGGATGGCAAACCAAATTGACTGTTATTAATACCGATGAAGTAAATTCACTTGTTGCAAAAATTGTTATCAGAAGTTTTAAAAACAGCGAAGAATTGCTTGACTTTTTCTTGTACCTTTCGCCTGCAGACGTCTGGACAGGAACAATGTTGTATGATGCAGCTATAAACAGAGTTGTGATAGACAGCACGGATGATAGCTGCCTAGCATCAAGCTCAGGTACAACATTAGCAACACTTGTATGGGCAAGTACGATCACACCCACAGTACAAAAGCTGCATCAGGGGCTTTTCCCTGTTAGTTGTGGAGATGATGGTGACTTTTTAGGGTATATTGAGGTGTTTACGGCAGCATCTGGTAATGCAGGCGCAAGACCTCTAAAAAAAGATACGATATGGTCTGAATACGATAAATTAGTGAATGGCGCTGCCGCTTCCAGTTTGCTGAGATATGCTAGCGCCGCGTGGACAAGACCAAATGTTCTTGCTGGGTTTATGCAGTTGCAGAATCCTATGGCTGGCCTTGATGCTTCTCTTCGGGCGACCACATTGAAAGACAATCTCAACACTGGACGAATGACCACAAGTGCTGAAACACGTCTTGGAGAGAATTCGCGAAATACTCTGGGAGAAGTTGAGGCTGCTTTGACCAAAGACGATATTGCTATGCCGTATGTCAACGGTAGTGATGTTGCAATTCATATTTTCACTTTCCCAACCAAACTGACAAATGTAGAAAATGGTTGTGAAAACAGTGATACTGAGGATATTGCAGTTTTTGGACCTTATTTTAATGTACCCCCGCATGTAACGGCTCAGTATTGTGTAGATTACCAGACGGCTGTATACGACCTCAGAGAAAATACACCAGGTACCGGTCCTTTTTCAGGTGGTTCTCTCGAAACACGTGAATTTTGTGCTGAAGTCAATATTGTAGCAGCCGACGTATTCCCATCTGGATATGTCGAAGGCTGGGCACATTACTTTTTCCCACACAACGTCCAGTACCCGACTACTACCCAGATTTTGGCGCCTTTTAGTAGGTGGATAACCTACTTTGGTGCACCGGTACTGCCAACTTATCTCTCAATTGGAGCAACCGGGCTATCTGCTAATTATGGGGCATGGGATGATGAATTGGTATTTTGTGGAACAACTGCTGTAACTACCCTGATGGATTATCAATATTCAGATTCTGCACCGGCAACTGGTTGCAACTAATAGATTTGTGGTGACATAAACTATTATCAAATCTGAAGGCAAACAAAATAAGACGGAACTCACATAATAGAGGGTTTCGTCTTATTTGTTTATTTAGTTCGCAGATAAGAGTTATAAGCGGCGCAGATGGCTGGAATTGCGTAGGAGATGACCAGCAGAAATGTATTATTCTATTAATAAATCAGTTCCGGTTTCTAAGTTCGATCTCTTAAATTTGCTAAAAATAAAGATAGCACAAGTGATCTGTATTAAGAAATTTGATATTTATTTTCAATAAAGCTATAGCAGTGGCCTATAACTTGCAAGTTCATTTATGCAATTTAAAAACAACCATAAGTTATAGGAGGACTCTATGAAAAGAAATTTCTTTTTTGTATCAAGATTTTTTGCCATTGTATCGGTGCTGTTTGTGCTATTTGTGATTCAGTCCTATGCTGATTCTTATCCTGAAGGTCAATTTCAATCGCTGCACCAGATCCAAAAACTTTATGACTACACCGATGTATCTGGCCAGGCAAAAACACAGGCGCGAAAAGGGTTTCAATATCAAAACGATTTGACCGATTCGATCGTAGTATGTGGAAAAGAAAATTATCCTAGCTGCATAACTAATGTTGAAAATAAGCAATATCCTTTCTATTACGGTGGTACAGGTGGTTTGATGTTATATAAGATATATATACCGCCTGGAGCGATATCAACAGTGGTATTTGCTTATGTTACGCAGTCCTCAACCAGTACGGCATATAGATCATTCGCTATCGCCAGATTTGGGCAGCCGCCTGATACCGATTCTTCATATTTTCCATCTGACAGCGATTACAAGTCATTTCCAAATACACCAGGAACTTTAGCACAAGCTACCAATAAAGATTATATTTGCAGAAATTCAGTTGGTTATTTAAATATTATCAAAGACTATGGAGTTAATATCACTTCAGAGTCTCAGGCTGGATGGCTATATGTTGTCATGAAAAATATTACTGGATCATTTATAAGTTATTCCGCACAATATGATGTAAATGTTGGGAATGTTTCCGATAAAACCACTTATTTGGGATGGTATAATGATAAAGACCTGAGCAATTCGTGGAGCACAATTGATGATCCACCAAGCACAATCGATGGTGTAACCCCAACAACCACGCCGGCCCCAACAACCACGCCAGCCCCAACAGCCACGCCAGCTCCGACGACCACGCCGGCATCTACATGTGAGGATTTTCCTTGCGCCGATAGAGGCGGCAGGTGCGTGAATGGCGTTTGTGTGATACCGACGCCGACACCGACAGTTAAGCCGACGCCGACGCCGACGCCGACAGTTAAGCCGACGCCAACGCCGACAGTTAAGCCGACGCCAACACCGACGCCGCCGACGACAACTGGATGCGATGTGGTAACTTGTTTATTAGTGAGTGGCGGTACCTGTGTGAATGATGTGTGTGTAAAAGTGAACACAACGCCGACGCCGACGCCCACCCGAACGCCGACACCGACACCAACGCCAACCCCGACGCCAACGCCGACACCAACACCGACACCGACACCGACACCGACGCCAACACCGACGCCAACACCGACGCCGACACCAACGCCGACACCGACGCCAACACCGACGCCGACGCCGTCACCGTCACCGTCACCGTCACCGTCACCCATTAGTTTTACAGCAAAATCGTTGTCTGAATTGTCAACTGTTCCGGCAGAAAAAATATCCTGTAAGGATATTGACCTGAGGAACCTCATTATTGTGCTTACGGCCAATACAACGCCGACAGGTAATCTCGCCTTTTATAGTGCACTGCTTTTTCCCGGAGAGACTCCTGCTGTTTATTTCAACCAGAAAGATATTTTGAGTAAAGATTCTTTTATTTATCTTGCCACGGGTGATCCTATCAAGTCACATTTGAATCAAGCTTTTCCTGCTGGTGGGTGGCAGGATGATGCGTTTAAGTCATTATTCAATTCTCTATTAAGTACTTATCCTGAAATAACCTGTGATACTTTAGCAGAAGTTGGAGTAAGCTTTCTTTTTGGATATACGTTTAACGGGAATCTCTCTGAATTTCAGGGGGCTCTATTCACTTTTTCCAATACGCCCTCCGGTATCAACTGATATATGCAGATAATATGAGCTTGGGCGGTGGTGCGAATAACACGTACCGCCGCCCAAATTTGTCCGTTATGCAGAATCGTCTAGCCTCCTTGATTTGCCCGCCTGCGCATGTTTACGAAAAAAACTTTATTCGAATAATCGACAAAAATCATGTAGTGTGATAAAAATCAAAGAAGTGTTTTACATCGCTTGAAATAGGCGGATATTTGACATTAAATGTCAAATAAATGTCAACCTGCATTTATCGCTCTACACTTTCGTCATTCACGAATGCTTCAGGCGAGGAGTATATGGGAATGACAAGGGAGCTAATGGATAATTTCAGATGGAAAAGTGTAACCTATTCCTGGGCTGTTATGAAGGATGCCAAGTATATCTGTTTTTATTATTGAGATAGAAAATTAATTAACAGGTGGCCATGTTTACAAAGTGGATCAAAGCTCCTTTTCTGCATAAAAATTTATTTTGGGGATTTGTCAATCAGGAGATTCGAGGAAAATACGTTGGATCGTTCGGCGGCCTCTTGTGGAGTATCATTACCCCGATAGCGAACATGCTGATATTTATTTTTGTTTTTTCGGCTGTTTTTCAGATTCGCATGAAGCAGATCGAAACCGGTACCGACAGTTTTGTGGTGTATTTGCTGGCAGGACTGTTGCCGTGGATCGCATTCAACGACGTGGTCTCCGCCAGCACTGGCATGTTTTTGGGAAAGGCCAATCTGATTACAAAGGTTGCATTTCCACTAGAACTGGTTCCGGCAGCGGGAATTTTTGTTACCTTTATCTTAAACGGTATCGGTTTTACTCTTTTTCTGCTTTACCTTACATTCGAAGGCTATTGCCATGTGGCCTGGTTGATGTTGCCGATTGTAACAGCCTTGTTTATGGTATTTACCCTTGGCATCGTCGTATTTATTGCAAGCCTCAGCGTTTTTGTCAGGGATATTCAACAAATAATCGGCAGTATACTTTCATTGATGATGTATCTGACACCGATACTTTATCCAATCCACATGGTACCGGAGTCTCTCAGGTTTCTGCTGCTGGTCAATCCGGTTCTTCCCTTTATCGAGCTGTATCACCAGGTCTTGCTTCAACATGTCATTTCATTCGAGTTGATCGGGCAAGCCATTGGATATGCGGCGATTTCTTTTGTATTTGGCGTATGGTTCTACAATAGATCCAGAAATGCATTTGCAGATGTTCTGTAGACCAACAGATATGAGATTTCGCTGTGTTATTGCTCATCAGCGCATTACAGAACATCGCACACCCTCTATCCTTGCAAAATGTAATATCTGAAACACATATGATGCAGACGAACCGAATACAAATGTTGAAAACCTCGGCGACCAAAGCCATAAAATCGGTTTTCACTTCGGAAAAAGCCTATGCGCAGTCTCTCATCTTTATTTTGTGTGTGGGGTTGCTGCTGCGGCTTTCTTTCGTTTCGTACCCGTCCCAGGTGGTATTCGATGAAGTAGGTTTTGGAAAACTGGTTACCGCCTACGGATGGACGGGTGAACGTCTTTTTGATATTCATCCGCCGCACGGGAAATTGTTGATTACGGCGGGTGCACACATGGGAGGCTATACAGGTACTATCGATTTTTCAAAAATCGGTACACCTTGTTCCGAATCCATCGCGCCGCTCAGGTTTGTGCCGGCATTGGCCGGAGCGTTGATTCCAGTGCTGGTTTTGGTTGTATTGGCACAACTGGGCGGGTCTCTGGCAGCAGCCTTCCTGGGTGCTATTTTGGTGGCTTTTGACAATGCATTTGTCGTCCAATCCCGGGTTATCGGGTTGGATACCCTCCTTGTCTTTTTTATGCTCTCCTCGCTCATTGCCCTTCTTGCCGCAAAATCGCGAAATGGAAAGTCAAAAATCGTGTTTTTGCTGTTATCCGGAATGTTTGCAGCATTGTCTGTTGGTACAAAATTCACCGGGTTGGTGGCCCCAGGGTTGGCAATGGTCATTCTGGGGGATGACTTGCTGCGAGAAAAAAGCGCACAGCGCCGGTGGATGGTGCTTGCCTATGCCGCAGTTTTTGTAGGTGCGGCAGCAGCCGTCTATCTTATAGGATGGAAAATTCACTTTCAGATGATGCTGTTTCCGGGTGAAGGCGATGCGTTTTATGTTCCCACAGGAGATTTTATATCAGACACGATTCATCTGCATCGCATCATGCTTTCTGCAAATGCCGGCATTACAACGCAACACCCTTACTCAAGTTTCTGGTGGCAATGGCTGCTGATGAAAAGACCGATATTTTACTGGGTGAAAGATAACGCCGGGATATATTTTATCGGCAATCCACTGATCTGGTGGGGGGGAGGCGCGATCTATCTCTGGCTGATGGGCTATCTGATTTTCGGCAGAGCAAGAAATTTGACGCGTGAGATTGCCACAGACAGACGTCCGATGCTCTGGATACCCCTGGCCGGATATTTTATTTCCATCCTTCCCCTCGTGCCGATCATCCGCCCCTTGTTTATGTACCATTATCTGCCTGCGCTGGCGTTTGCATTGATTGCCGGAATGCTCTGGATCGATGTGCTGGGATTTACGAAAAGCACACCGCTGGGTGCGCAACGGTTTTCTTATTATGTCGTTACCGGATGCTGCATGGCCGTTTTTCTCTTGCTTACCCCCATAACTTATGGATTCCCTTCGCTAAGTTTTTATCAGCGCATATTGGGCATGACTGGCTTTGGGCCATGAAAGCAATAAAAATCCGTATGCCGGCACGTGATGGTCTCGTGTTTTTTGCCGCCTGGGGCGGTTTTTTGTTGTATGTATGGCCGCGAATGTTTTTTTCAACTCCGGAAGGCATATTTGCGGGCGAGCGGGCCATCTGGGGAGATTGGGCCGGTCATCTGGCCGGCACTGCGGTATTTGCTTTTCGCCCCGTATCCATGTGGTTCGACAATCATCCCCTGTTTTACGGGCAATCGTTTAATTATCCATTTGTATCCAGCATGATATCAGGTCTTCTGATGCGGGCCGGGGCAGATCGGGTTTCAGCGATGGTTGTTCCGTCCATTGTCACCAGTATTTTACTTCTGATAATTCTCTATTGTTTTTACAACACCATTTTAGAATCCAGAAGGCAGGCCTATGCCGCCATTACCTTGTTTTTAATGAGTGGTGGGCTTGGATTTATATATTATATCCAGAATATGTTTCAAACGCCGACACTCAAGGCATTGCTTTTTCCAATTCGGGAATATACGTTTTTAGAAGATAAAGGCATCTATTTTCGAAACATCATTCCATCCGAACTGCTGCCGCAGCGAAGCTTCTTATTAGGTCTGCCGGTGGCGCTATTTCTGCTCTGGTGTCTGATGCGGTGGCTATCGAGAGATTCAGAGAGATCGTCGGTTCTCAGCTTTTTTGCGTTAGGTATTCCGGCTGGTTTTCTGATGATCATTCACACCCATACCTACATGGCCGTCATCATATTTTGTCTATGCCTCACCATATCGAATATGGCGTCTCTTAAACGAATGCTTGCGTTTGCACTGAGTGCCGGCTTGATATCGATATGGCTGTATGCCACACTTCATGGGCAATCTCAGCCTGCGCGATGGTTCGGCCTGGAATGGGGATGGATGGCCAATTATCACAAAAAAGAACTGCTGCCTTTTTTAAAATTCTGGCTGATGAATTGGGGGCTGGTGCTGCCGCTGGCGCTGTGGGGAACAATTCGGATGCGGGATTATCGGCATCCGCTGGTGATGGGTGGATGGGTGCTTTTTGTACTGTGCAATATCGTTCGGTTTCAACCCTGGAACTGGGATAACGCGAAGCTTCTGACGTGGAGTTATCTGATGCTGGTAATCCCCGTCGTCCGCATATTGGCCTGTCTCTGGAAATCCGGTCATCGGGCGCTCAAGGGGGTTGCAATCGCCCTGACAGGACTGATGATCTTTTCCGGTGGACTGGAATTGATGCGACTGATGCAAACTGGTCAGACGACGCACCAGATGTGGAATACGTCAAAAATCGATATGGCGTCGAACCTTCAGAAAATCCTACAGCCAAACGAAACGGTTCTGACTGATGATGATCACCTGAACTGGGTGTCATGCCTGGCAGGCGGGCAGATATTGATGGGGTTTCGGGGGTGGCTCTGGTCTTACGGGATCAATTATTCCGAAAGGGAAAAAGATATCCGGCTGATGTATTCCGCAAAACCCGGCGCAGAAGATTTGTTTAAAAAATATCATGTGCGGTATGCCGTGGTGTCTCCTTCCGCCAAAAGCAATTTTGGCGCCAATGAATTGCTGTTTTTATTGAAATATAAAATGGTGATGAAAGATAATGATACACGCGTTTACGATGTAACATCACCTCGAAATATGTAATGAAAATGACTTCCGGTAAATGCCGGGGCCACCGTTTTTGGAGATGTAAAATAAGATGTTCAAAGTGATTGTCAATGACCTGCATAAACATTACAGAATTTATAGCCGCCCGATCGACCGATTGGCGGAAGCCATTACGCGCAAGCCCAGGCATCAGGTTTATAACGTCTTGAACGGCATCTCTTTTTCACTGGCGCCCAGTCAATCACTGGCGATTATCGGCGATAATGGTGCTGGAAAATCCACGTTGATGAAGCTTCTGGCGGGAACGCTTACGCCGAATGCCGGTACAATGGAAATCAAAGGGCGGCTTGCCGCATTGCTCGAGCTGGGGGCGGGATTTCATCCGGAGTTTACGGGGCGTCAGAACATATATTTAAATGCCGCGCTGCTGGGATTGACCAAAGAAGAAACACAGGAGCGGGAGAAATCGATTATCGCTTTCTCCGAGCTGGAAGAGTTCATCGATCGCCCGGTGAAAAACTATTCCTCGGGGATGTATGTCCGTCTGGCTTTTTCCATTGCAACCAGCATCGATCCGGACATTCTGATCATCGATGAGGCGTTGTCCGTGGGAGATATTGCTTTTCAGCGAAAGTGCATCGATCGGATGAATGTTTTCAGAGCTCAGGGCAAAACCATGATATTTTGCAGCCATTCCATGTATCATGTACAGGAACTCTGCGAAAAGGCGATGTGGCTGGATCACGGCCAAATCCGCTATATGGGCGCCTGCACAGAGACGGTAGCCCGGTACGAAAATTTCTGCAAAGCTAAAAAAACACCGGACGACGCAACGAATGCACCGCCTGCTTTGTCTCATGCCAAAGATTGCCACGTTTCGCTGCTACGTGTCGAAGATATCGCAGGTAATCCGACGGATACGCTGATACCTTTCGGCGATGCGGTGCTTCGGATGGATGTGGATATTTTGAAAGACGGGCTGATGCCCAGGTTTGGTTTCGGATTTGTCATGCCCGATGAAACGCCTCTTTATGCAGGTTTGACCCACCACGATGACATTTCGTGCGGCCCATATTCTGCCGGAGAAAAGATTACGGTGCGCCTGCATCTCGATAAATTTCCTGTCAGAGAAGGAACATACCGTTTGGTTGGCGGTGTGGCCGAAAACAGCGGATTGCTGTGGTATGAATATAAATATGTCGGACCTGTAAAAGTAGAGCCCAACAAAGGTGTTGGCCTTCTTTCCTGCGGACATGCATGGGAGATCAAAACGACAGCAGAAAGCGGAGTGGCAACAACAGCATGACAGTATATTTTCCCTCTCAGGTGATTCTGGAAGTAACGAGCGCCTGTAATCTGAGATGCAAAGGCTGCGCAATTCACGGGCCAGACAGTTTTGTAACCCGGCCGGCCGGTCCCATGCCGGAAGAAATCTGGCGTACGGCCATTGCCGAAATCGGATCATGGGACCGGCAACTCAATCTGACCACCCACGGCGGCGGAGAGCCGCTGCTTCATCCCCGGTTGAAAGAGATACTACAGTTTGCCAAGTCTTTTCCCGAACTTCAGGCAGGGTTTCTGACCAATGGAATGCTCTTTGATACGAACTGGTCCGAGTTCGCCTTGTCTGTGGGGCTGGACTGGATCGCTTTCAGCATTGATGGCGTCTCTGCTGAAACACATCGGATCGTTAGAAAAAACTCCGATCTGGATATGATTGAAAAAAATCTCCAGGCTCTGCTTTCGCTCAGAAAACGGGAAAAATCGCAGAAGCCTTATACGTCGCTGAATATGGTGGCTTACGAAGAAGTGGCGGATCAGAAAGAACTTTTTGTAAAACGCTGGCTTAACCAGGTAGACAATATCACGATTTCACATTACAGAAATCCGCCGAACAGCAAGCGCTGGCCTCTGGTTCCTTCTGAAAGAACCCCCTGCTTTCTGCTCTGGTCTCAGATGGTGATTGCCAGTGATGGCAGGGTCGGGTTGTGCTGCGAGGATTTCAACATTGATTTTCCCTTCGGAAGAATCGGAGAAAAGCCGTTGATCGAGATATGGAACGGCCCCGAGATTTCCGAATTAAGAAAAATGCACGAGAAGGGGGATTTCGCCAGTCATCCGATGTGCCGCGACTGCGATACCTGGGCAGACAATATCATTCAGAAAACCGAAGACAATGACCATATCGGGTGCCAAATGTTTTATAAAGCATCGCAGATTGAATACAAGCCTCTTCTTCGGAAGTCGGAAAATATTACGCTGCCGTATCCAACGGAGGATCACCCGGCGATGGTTGCGGCACTCGGTATTTTGCCGCATGAAAAAGTTCTGGATGTCGGGGGCGGCCATTTTCCGTTTTCGCGTGCGGATGTTGTGGTGGATATCGATTTTGCTTCGGGCCAGCACCGGGATGGAAGCAAAATGATGATTGATTTTTCAAAACATGGTTACGTTCAGGCCGATATGACCGAGCTGCCGTTCAAAGACAAGTGCTTTGATGTGGTGGTTTGCATTCAGGCGTTGGAGCATACGGCAAGACCGGAAAAAGCCTGTGAGGAACTGATGCGGGTTGCGCATCGGGGATTTATCGAAACTCCCAGGAAATGGACGGAATATTATGCCGGACATCCGACGCATCGCTGGCTGATAGATGATGTAAACAATGTATTAACGTTTGAACCCATTGTCTTTGATCGTTCCCCCTTTCATAATTTTGCACTGCCGCCGTTGTGGAACTCTCCTGAAATGCTGGGTAAATCCTTGACGGAACATCGTCATATCGCCTGCGTTCAGTGGGTGTGGCAAGACAGATTTGCGTATCGGGTCATGGCAGGCAGCCCGGTCTCCGAAGTTTCTTTGGCGGCAAGGCATTACCATTTTGCCGGCAATCTTCTCTACTGGATGGCGCCTGTGGAACAAGGGCTTTTTCATGCGGCGCTTGCGGCAGAAAAATGTCCGGATAATCCCGAATACTCTAAACGATATGCCGTTTATCTGGCGCTATGCGGAAAATGGCGCCTGGCTTTCCGGCATGGCTTAAGTTTAAAATTATCGGTAGATGTGATAGAATCCTATCTGATGCTGAAGTTTTTTCGCCGGCTGGTTGCCTGGTACAGATACAGATTCGAGAAAATTAGATGATGCAGCCGTATATTTATGAAATAGAGCCTACCAATCACTGCCCTTACACATGTATCATGTGCCCGCGCGGATTGGGCCGCATGCGCCGTGCCGTCGGGTTTATGGAAGTTGATGCCTTTGGCGATGTGATCAAGCAATTCCCGGCCAATCAAAAATTGGTGCGGTTGCATCATTTTGGCGAGGCTGTGCTGCACCCCGAAATTGATACGATGATCGAAATGGTTGCAGATGTCGGGCTTATCTCAGTGCTTTCCGTCAATCCGGCAACATTGTCTCCGGCCTTGATTCGGAAACTGATACAAAGCGGCATACACATCATCTGTTTTTCACTCGATGCGTTATCCGACGAGGGCTTGCAAGATATCAGAGGTATCAGGCGCGCATTTGACGCATGCTGGTCAATGATCGAAGAATTTATCGATGTCAGCCGGGACAGCGGGAGGTTTGTCTTAAAAATAATCCAGATGGTTCGCTTAAAACAAAATGAAATGCATCGCAAAGCGTTTGCGGAAATTAAAAATAAATACGCTGAATCCGATGTTTATTTGTATTTAACGGAAAATTACGGATTTGGAGATATCAATCTGGTAGAAAAAACGACACCCGGAGGAAGTGCTTACATTTCTTCAGGGCTTCGGCCCTGCAATTCGCCGTTTACGGAGGTATCCATTTTATGGAACGGTGATGTCGTGTTATGCTGCTATGATTATGATGGATTTAATATCATAGGAAATATTCATGATAAGCCCTTATCTGAAATATGGGGGGATAGTAAAATAAAAGAAATCCGGGGTCTGTTTGAAACCGGACAGACGCGAAAGCTGCCCCTTTGCGCCAATTGTTTTCTATCGCCGCATCATTTTTCGGAGAAAGGTGCAACCATCGGAAAAGGATGGCAGGAAGAGTCTGAAATAATAGACATATTCGAAAAAGCAATGGTGAAATCATGATGATGGCAGACCGACTCCTGGCGTTTTATTTTCAGAAAGTTTTGAAAGCCGCATCCATGCTGCCCCCCCCTCTGGCTTATAAAATACTGCCGGCCACAGGGCATCTGTTTCGAAAATGGGATGTTTATTCTGCGGGAGTGGATGAACCGGGGATATTATTTCGGGCTGAACACAATCTGAAACACATTGGCTTGTTTTCTGATCGTAACATCAAGCAGATAATCAACAATAATCTACGGTTTGAAAGCCGGGTTGTCACGGAAAAATACTGGATCAGAGAAAGAAATAAATCCAAGATATTAAATAGTTTTAACGCTTCTGATTTAACCCTGTTTCAAAATCTGTTAGAAAAAAATACATGCGTGATTGTCAGTGCGCATGTGGCAGGCATATTCATGCTGCTGGCATTGCCCGATTTGATCCATCATAACACTCTGGTGATCCGGGGAAATCCGCTGACCCATTCATGGAAACATTTAAACCCTTTCATCATGCACTCGATCGAGACCGTAAAAATCTGGAAAGAATACCAGCCTTTCATCTTTATGGATGAGGGGGATATGATGAACAAAAGCAGGGCGGCTCTGAGTTCCGGAACAAATGTACTGATATGCCCGGATCTGCCGGGATTTTCTCAGGGGGTGCAGGTCAACTTCTTTAACCAACAGGTTGTTGTGCCGGTCGGTGCGGTAAAGCTGGCGCGCGATGCCGATGTTCCAATATTGATTACCATCCCCTGGACGTTCACTTGTACGGAACCGCATCGTCTATATTTAAAAATTATTCACCCGGAAGACATCAACGAAGGCATGACGACCATTATGGAGAGCATCGAGTCGGTCATCAAGCTGAATCCGGCGTGTTGGGCCGGGTGGATGTATATTGATCGAATGCTTGCCGCATGATCGTCGAAAGAGAAAAGATGGAAAAATTCATACAGATCGGCTCAGAAAAATTCATGATCCGGCAATATCGCGACGACGATGAAACCGGTGTGCGAAAGCTCTGGAAAGCAGCTTTCGGCAAAGAAATGCCCATGCGTCTATGGTATTGGAAATATCTGAACAATCCTTACAAACGACAGATGATCATTTGTGTGGCTGAAACCGGCGAAACCGTGGTGTCTTATACCGGAATTCCGTATCGGACGAATTTACAGGGCCAGACCGTTGAAATGTCGCAGTTGATGGACATCATGTCTCATCCGGAATATCGCAAAACCGGATTGTTCATAAAAACCGCGCATATCTTTTTTGAAATTTTCGGTAAAGACATTCTTTTTGTCTATGGATTTCCCGGAAAATATCATTATGATATCGGCGAAAAATATCTGGGTTATCAGGCGTTGACGCGGACTGTCAGCTACCTTTCCGCTCAGACGGATGCTTTGGCGCGCCAGGAAGCCGGATGCTGCAGATCCGAGCCAATCACGGAGATCGACGCCTCGTTTGATGGTCTTTGGGAAAAATGTCTGGATGATTATCCATTTTCGATCATCAGAAATGCGGATTTTGTCCGGTGGCGGTTTTGCGATCATCCGATGAAGAACTATGAAATTTTTGGCTGTCGAAAAAATTCAGGCCCTGAATTGCATGCTTACGCGGTGTTTTCTGTTGAGGGAAAAAACGCCCGAATGGCTGATATTCTTGCGCCAGTGTCGGAAGAGTCAATCGGCGATTTTATGTGTCAGACCGCTCTGCTATTAAAAGATTCGGGCATTGAACGGATTGAAACATGGCTGCCGGAAAATCATTTTATAACCCAGGCATTAATTTCAGCGGGCTTTATCAACGCTCCGGAACCTTTGGGTATTATTCCGACCGTGCGCAATTTTGAGCGTGCGCCCCGGCTGGAATGGACATCCGAGCATCTTTATTACACAATGGCTGATGCGGATTTGGTGTAATCATGACAGAAGATCAATTCATCCCTTTTCATACAACAGATCTTACGGGCAAGCGCGTGCTGGTTCTGGCGCCACATCCGGATGATGAAACCTTCGGCTGCGGCGGAACGCTTGCGCTTCATGCAGAGGCCGTCGACCCGGTCCGGGTGGTGATTTTAACCAACGGGGCCAAAGGAGATATGTCCGGCAGATACGACAGGAACGATTACATAGCGATTCGCCAGCAGGAAACTCTGGCGGCATGTGCCTGCCTGGGGATATCCGATGTTATTTTCTGGCCTTATGAAGATCGGGAGCTGGCAGACTCGGCAACCGTGGATTCGGAACTGGCGGCGCTGATTGATGAATATGCGCCGGAGCTGATTTATGCGCCGTCGCCCCTGGAATTTCATCCGGATCATCGCGCAGCAGCATATTTTACCCAGGCTGCGATCAAGTTATGCCAAATGGATGCAGCACTTATTTTTTATGAGGTCGGTCAGCCCCTGCAGGTGGATATTCTTGTGGACATTACGGGTGTGTTAGACAAGAAAAAACAGGCGATTCAGCAATACAAAAGTCAGTTGGAAGAGCGACCTTATGATGATTTTTCATTGGCGTTGAATCGCTTCAGAAGCCTGACTCTGTCAAGAGATGTGACGCATGCAGAGGGGTTTATCCGATCCATGGACTGGCATCCGTTACTGGAACCGGCTGTAAATGGCTATCGATCCTGGGGTAAGAAACTTGGCGCAGCCGTAAAACGCTGCTTGAAATTCTGAAACGATACAAACCGCCGATGAACCGGCAGCAGTGAATACTGGGAAGATTTTAGATATGGCGTCACCTGCAATCAGCATCATCATTCCGGCGTATAACCATGAGGCATTCGTTGCCGATGCGATCAAAAGCGTTCTGAATCAGTCTTTTACGGATTTTGAAATCATCGTCATCGATGATGGATCAACAGACAGTACTTTTGATGAGATCAAAAAAATCGATGATCCCAGGATACGTTCCTTTCGTCAATCCAATATCGGGGCCGCGGAAACCATCAACCGCGGCGTCGATCTCTCCCAGGGGCAATATATCACCATTCTCAACTCTGATGATATGTATCATCCCGAGCGATTGGCCCATTGTAAACGGTATATGGATGAGAGACCCGAGACGATGGTATTGTCAAGCCTCGTTCAGGCGGTTGATGTTTTGGGCAATCCTCTGAAACCCGGAGCCGGCAATGCATTCCATGATTACTGGCTGGGCTGGTATGCGGGTGCTATTCAGAAGCTTCAGCAGGATGGCGATTTTTTTTATTCGCTGCTGCAATCCAATTTCGTAGTTTCCACTTCCAATATATTTTTGAATTCTCGGATATTTCAGGAAGAAAACAAATTTGAGGATAAATTCTCCTATTGTCACGATTATGCCTTTTTGCTTCGGGTGCTGCAATCGCATCCATTCGGGTTCATCCATAGAAACCTGTTGCAGTATCGCCTGCACGAAACCAATACGATTCGTCACAATCATTTTTTAAAGCGCCTTGAGATCCAGTATGCCGTATTCCATTCACTGAATTTTGATGAGATACTGACAGGCTCCCTCAGTTTTCAGCACAAAATATCCGGCGTTGTGTTCCGGGGCCTTGAAAACAATCCGGATATCAATTTTGGCATTCGGCTGGCGGAAAAAGACAGGATGCTTGAAAAATCCGATGGATGGCTAAAAGAACTGCAATCTCAAATTACCCATGCCGAAGAGCGACTGATGCATACCGAAGGGATTGTTGAATGTTTCGAGTCTCTTGCGGCTGAAAAGGATATGCGGATTCAGGAAAGGGATAATCAACTCCAGCGTCTTGCCAAAGAAGTTGAACAAAAAGATGCTGATCTCCAGGGACTTACCAGAGAAATCCAGCAAAAAGATGATAATCTTCAGCGTCTTGCCAAGGAAGTCGAACAAAAAGATGCTGATCTCCAGGGACTTACCAGAGAAATCCAGCAAAAAGATGATAGTTTTCAGCGTCTTGCCAAAGGAATCGAACAAAAAGATGCTGATCTCCAGGGACTTACCAGAGAAATCCAGCAAAAAGATGATAATCTTCAGCGTCTTGCCAAAGAAGTTGAACAAAAAGATGCTGATCTTCAGCGTCTTGCCAAAGAAGTTGAACAAAAAGATGCTGATTTTCAGCGTCTTGCCAAAGAAGTTGAGCAAAAAGATGTTGATTTTCAGCGTTTTGCTAAAGAGGTTGAGCAAAAAGATGTTGATTTTCAGCGTTTTGCCAAAGAGGTTGAGCAAAAAGATGTTGATTTTCAGAGACTTGCCAAAGAGGTTGAACAAAAAGATGATAATCTCCGACACCTTATCAAAGAAATTGAACAAAAAGATAATAGCCTCCGGCGCCTATCCGATGAGAACAGACAGAAAGACGAACATCTGCATGATCATGCTGAAGAAATCAACCGGAAAAATATCCTGCTTTCCGATATCGGACACCAGATTCAAGCATTAAAAAAAGAATTTCTGGAACGTCAGCGTCAGTGTGAAGAACAGGAAAAAGAGCTGGCGATGAAGTCAGATTATGAAACTGCTTTAAAAACGCAAGTTCACCTGGGGGATATACAACTTCAGGAAGCCGACCGAAAAATTGTTTTCCTCGAACATATGATTGCGCAGAAGGACCAGATTGTCAGTGAAAAAGAACGCTTCATGCAGGAGCTTTTTGCTTCTAAAGGGTGGCGATGGCTTACCCGGTATCGGGATATAAAGTTAAGTCTGGTCGCCAGACCGAAATCACATGCCGATCAACAAGAACATCAACCGCAAGTCGATGAAAAAACGTATCATGCCAAGGTGTTATCTTCAAATAATCACGTAAGGCCCAAAGTTGTTCATGCCATTGCCAATTTCCTGACCGGGGGCTCCAGCCGTCTGGTTGTCGATCTGGTTGAACATCTGGGGCACAAATACGATCAGGAGGTCATCTCCTTTTGTATTCCAACACCGCTGGCTTATGCCGGTGTGGTGTTGCACGATTTTTCGGGGAATGTCGCCAAAGAGCGGATTGAATCCTTCATCCGGCAAAAGAATGCACAGATTCTTCATGTCCATTACTGGGGCGAAGGCGATGCGCCGTGGTATCGAAAGGTTTTTGATGCTGCGGAAAACTGGCAGGGTGTTTTGATTGAAAACGTCAATACGCCCGTGGTGCCCTATGTCAGCGACCGGGTGGATCATTTTGTTTATGTCAGCGAATATGCTAAAAATTTTGCAGCGTGTCGGGAAGAAAAATCCTCCGTGATTTATCCGGGCAGCAATTTCGCTCTGTTCGATCGAAAAGAAGCACCGGTTCCGGATAATGTTATCGGCATGGTGTATCGCCTGGATCCAGACAAGCTGAAAGCGGATGCCATTCGTGTATTTATCCAGGTTGTCAAGAAAAGACCGCAAACTCAGGTGCTGATTGTCGGCGGCGGAGAATTTTTCGATGCCTATCGCACACAGGTGTCCGAAGAAGGCGCATCCGCCAATTTCGAGTTTACCGGATATGTTCCCTATGAAAAACTGCCGGAATATTATCAGAAAATGTCGATATTCGTTGCGCCGGTATGGAAAGAAAGCTTTGGGCAGGTATCGCCGTTTGCCATGAGTATGAAAATTCCGGTGGCGGGATATCGGATCGGCGCTCTGTCTGAAATTCTCGGCAGCGAAGATCTTCTGGCAACCGACCCTGATGAACTGTCGGACATTATCGTGAATTTGCTGGAAGACAGAGACCGAAGAATCGAAATCGGCCGGAACAATCATCAGCGGGCCCACGAACGTTTTTCGGTCGAGGCTATGGTTGCCGCCTACGACCGGCTGTATGACCGGCTGATTCAAGAGCGTAGCCTTTAACACCCCCGCTTCCTCCGGCAGATGGCCGGGGCGAGGGCCCGAACTGTTCAGATCAAGATCACGCAAAGTAAAAAAACATGGAGTACCATGAAACCCTTGAATATCCTGCTGCCCGTTCATGTCTTTTTCCCGGATCATTTTTATGGCACGGAAACCTACACCCTGGAACTGGCCCAGTGCTTGAAACGCATGGGGCACAACCCCACAATATTAACGTCGATTCTTTACGGAGAGAAAAGCCCCGGCGGAGATCGGTTTACCTATGAATACGGCGGGCTGACCGTTGACTGCACCGATTTGAATACACAGCCGCTGAAAAAGTTCAAACAATTATATTCCCGCCCGGATTTATATCCCGTGATAGCGGACATTATTCAGCAGCGGCAGCCGGACATCATTCACGTCACCCACCTGATGGGGCATACCCCCGTACTCCTCGAGGTCATTCGGGATATGAAAATCCCTGTGGTGGCCACGCTGACAGACTTTTACGGCATCTGCCCCAACAGCAAACTCATCGCATTTGACGGCAGCCCTTGTACCGGGCCGAACCGGCGCTCCACCAACTGCCTTTCCTGCTACATCAGAGAACATGACTATGAGTTTTCATCGTCGAAAACCCTGGCGCCGCTTATCCGGAAAGACAATAAGCTGCCATGGGTGTCTTTCCTGCTGCCCTATGCGGCGGAGCTGGCCCGATTTTCGCACTTGCGCGAAAGTATTTGGGATGCGATCGATCGGACAGAGCATGTCAGGAAGCTGTACGACATTTACGCCTGCATGATTACGCCGACGGATCTGCTTCATGATGCATATGTCCGGAATCGGTTTTATCCGAAAAAATTACATAAAATCAATTTCGGCATCAATCTCGATATGGTAAAAGCCTATCGTCACACCATGACGGAAGCCCCGGTGTCCATCAGATTCGGTTATATCGGGCAGATCACTTCCCACAAGGGAGTTGATCTGTTAATGAAGGCGTTTGCCGATCTTACCGGGCCACCGGCGACTCTTTCCATTTATGGACCCAGAGATCAGGATGCGGCATACATGGCGGAGCTGGACCGGCTATCCGATGGTCGGGGGGCTGTCGTATTCAAGGACACCTTCCCCAAAGATCAACTGGGGCAGGTGCTTTCGGAAATCGATGTGCTGGTAATTCCCTCGCGCTGGTACGAAAACAGCCCCCTGGTGCTGTTGTATGCGCTGGCGACGAAAACTCCGGTCATTGTAACTGACATGAAGGGCATGAGCGAATTTGTAAAGAACGGTTATAATGGGTTTACCTTCAAGAAGGACGATGCATCGCAGCTTGGTTTAATCATGCAGCAGATTGTCGATAATCCTGCAACACTTCTCCAGTTGTCAAAAAATGCCGATTACAATAAGGGTATTATGGATCATGCTGAAAATGTTCTTGATATTTATCTGGCTGTTTTGAGGAACACAGAGAACGGTTAGATAATAATCAGGATCAACCTTGTGAAATCCTGAAATGCAGTTTTTTTCAAGACAATATTCGGTTATATCAACGTTATAAGGGCAAGTCGGATATCAACATGATGATTCTCATTGAGCTCCAAGGATCATTTTTTTCTTGCAATGATTTGAGAGTTGGGGTATCAAAAAGCAAAGTCTAATTTAGAATCCAAGCTGTATTGATATTAAACTCTTTACGGACTGCATGTTAATATTAATTTTTCTTGACACATTTCGAGAAAAATGCTTAGAAAAGAGGATTGTATATTTGAATTATAAGGTAATTCGATCTTTTACATTTTTATTTGCTTTGCTGTTGCTTGATTTATGGGGTGGGGTGGCGGCAACTGCTGGTGTTTTAGCGCGGGGAGACGGTTTTGTTATAGACTCAGGTGATGTCGAGGCGCAAAAAGACTATTTTCTGGAAAAGGGTTTCGAATCGACCGATCAAGAGCACCTTAATTCCGTACTTAAGGTGCGGCTGTTTGCTCTCGAAGCCAAAAACTCTGGCCTAATCAGCAGCCTGCCGGAGGCAACAGGTACAAATAAAAAAGATATAACAGAGGAATATTACCGGTTGTTTCTACTTTATTACAAGCATTTAATGGAAACATATCCGGTCAGTGAGGAAGCCATAAATTCATACTATCTGTCGTACCCGGAAAAGTTTCTACTTAATGCAGATGGTCCAAAACAAGATATCAAAAAGCAGGATTTGTGGGTACTGGATGCAGACATGAAAAACTGGATACGAAACAATATCGTGCTTTCCCAAAAAGCTGTAATCATCGAAAACGAGTTCGAGCGGCTGAAAACAAAAAACCACGTGGTTATAGAGAAATAGGAAGAGGGCAGGTTGAATAGGTTTATCCTTTTTGGGCACCGTATATTGTGTTGCATGTTTGTGGTCATTGGGCTAATGATGGGCTGCGGTGTAAAAAATGTTCAACCACCGACCGCTGTTGCTGCGCCACAGCCCATTACCATTGAAATCAAGGAAGGCTTCCAGTGGCCAGACAATGATTTGCAGAAGCGTTTTCAACAATACTGGACGCTTCGCAAGGCTGGAGACTCTACGGGAGCATTTGAATTTGAAGCGCCGCATGTCCGAGAGATGGTTATTTGGGGAAGATATGACGGGTTTTGCAAGGCTGTTAGAAGTGACTGGACTTCAATACGGGTTGAGAAAATAAATAAAATCACGGAACAGTTGATTGAAGTTGATTTTAATATGCTGATAAATCCCAAATATGGGACCTCGGCAGAAGTCTTTTATCGTGATTCGTGGTTGTTGATTCCCGGACAGTGGTATCATGTACTAAAAGATCCTTTTGTCACTGGTGATGGTTTCGGAAGAAAATAATGGAAGGAAAATTGGTTAAAAATACAAGTAATAAGATATTTGAAAGGGGGTGACAGTTTAAGCATATCACGACATCACACGGTTAAAATACCAAGGGTAAATTGATAACTAAAGATGAGGAGGAGAAAGAAAAGATGAAAAAGTATAAAATTTTTATAGTTGTTCTCATGATAGCAACGATGATGAGTGGTTCAGCATGGGCCTGGAATGCCTCCGAGCATGTCAAGGCAGCGCCGAATGGCAAAGGTGATTTGTTGTTTTTCCCGTACTTTTTTGCTTATCCCGGAGGATATTCAACACACATTACCGTCATCAACACCAGTTCTACTCAAAGCGTGGTAGCGAAGGTTATATATCGCTCGTGGAATTATAGCTCTGAATTGCGGGATCATTTGATTTATTTGTCTCCAAACGATGTTTGGACTGCGGATCTGGTGAATGTTGATGGTGTTGCGAGGCTGAGGAGTACGGATGACAGTATATTGGGCAAGCCAGTTCCCGCAGGCGCCGTAGCAGCCGATGATAACTTCGCTAATATAAGCCCTGTTGACATCGAATTAGTTCCAGCAGAATGTGCTGGTGACGACAATACTGAGGGGTACATTGAGGTAATCGAGGCAGCGGCAAGAACAGAAAGCGTCACTATGACAGGGTACGCACCTGGATCTAGAGTTGCAAAGAAACACATTTATGATTGGTATGAGTCATTAAATGTTGATCAGCCAGGGAGCTATTATTACTTATTGAATTATCCACCGGTCAACGTGCTAACTGGTTATCAGCAAAATACTTTTGGTGTTGGTTCAACACTGAGCCGAGCGAATGTGTTTGCAGATTATGAAAATCAAGATAAACTTGAGATATCAGCCCCGACTACCCTTGGGCTTGCCGCCAGAAATAATGTGCCTGAGATAGAAGCAGCAATGGTAAAACTAAATGTTGGACTGCCATATGTCGCAAAAGCAAACGGCGATTCCGCACTTCATGTTTTCAATTTTCCGACTAAACAGTCATCTGAAAGTCCTGCTGCCCCATGTGCAAACTATAGTGATAGAAGCCCGTATTGGTCTGCTGTGGGCAGTAAGTACGAAAGATATTCTCGTAATATTTATGATTTATCAGAAAATACGCCTAGCGTATCTTCGCCAATCTTCTCACCAGTAACAACAAATCCAACTTACATGGGTGCCGAAGTTCAATTTAACTTTGTTGAATATTCGACTGCCAACCCATCTTACACTGAAGGTTGGATTAGATATAACTGGGAACAATCGTCAACAAGGAAAGTAAGTAGAACGCCAAGTGGATCAGAGATATCCTATTATGGAACTCCTGTTCTGGCTAGTGGATTGTATTGGACTGCCACAAGATCTAACCCGGCAGAAGCTCTTGCTGCTTACGATGATGGTAACGTTTCAATAGGATCGAGGTTATTACCCTATTACCAATATACTGAGGATCAGGAGGCGATGCCTAGCCTGTAGTAATAGGGCGATGGCGGTAGGCACTTTCCGATGGGCTCCCTTTTGTGTGTGATCGAAACTGGGGAATGTGCCTTGTAATTTGCTTTTCGCTTAATGTATTGAAAAGACGGCAGTTTGTTAAATTGACCGGAGTCTTAACAAGAAGAAGTTGGAATTGATTTTTTTAGTTGTAATTTCAACTTCTTCTTTTCGAATTCAGTTTGTATAAATCTTTTCAGTAAGTAGCTTGCCCCCTTTTATATCATGAAGTGATCATTTTTGCTTATCAGAAGAAGATATTCAATATCCCTTCTATCCATATAGTACCGGTCTATTTGATTGCATTCCATGCCTGTTTTTGCACGGCTTGTTGTAATGATAGACTGTGTTGCGTAGCAGAAAATCTGTGAGGACAATACGTTTCATTATAAAAAAGATAACATTGGGGGCCAGAATTAGCGGTCACTCCATCGGCTCCTATCTTTCTCAGATACAATATATGCAGAATGGCAAAAAGCTCGCACTATTCCTCGCTGTGGTCATGACCTAATTCGCCAGACACAGTTTTTGTGATAAACTCTTCCTCAGCACAGGTTCAAGCGATGTTCTCTATTTTGCAATTATAGCTTTAAGATAATGATTTTGGGAAGGCGGCAGGGTGAAGGTATTTTTTGTTTTGTTCATCCCTGACCAATAACGTACCCAAAATCTTTATCTGGAAAGTTTTAAAATACTGTTACTGCACTTCATAATACCCCATGTTTCGCTTATTTTTCCTGATACATTGAATTTAAAACATAAAAAAGTGTAATTCATTTAAAAAATGGAATTCATCGTTGGTTTTATCTTGTAACTTACATTTCGTACCTTTCTCTTTAACATTCTGATAATATAGGATGTTAAAAAATTAACCCCAACAACCACGTTAATATATCAGCTATAATATCAGATGGTTAAAATTATGTGCGAAATGTAAGTTGTAAATATCATTATGTTATAAAAAATGAGCGAAATTATAGTATTATCTTATGTTTCGCACATTTCTTCAGCCAAAATTGATTTATTTGCTCCACTTTAATTATAAATATAGCCAATATTTGTATGCTTTGCTCCACTTATTGAATATTGCCAACAAGAAAAAAATCAGTTCAACACAATTTCTTGAAGAAAACTATGTTTGACAGACCAATTTTAGGTTGATTTCATGAAATAAATACAAATGTCGAAAAAAATGAGCGAAAGGTAAAATGATATGCGTGTGTGCGTATTTATACCACAACATCGGTTTTTTTGTGAGCCTATAATTTTCGCTAAGCCAAATATTAATATTTGAGGAAACTATGAAGACACGCTTGCCTATTCTGCTATTATCGTCTGCCTTGATTTTTGTCTTTTGCACAGGAGGAGTGCTTTTTGCTGATAATACAATTCCTGACGGATGTGTGACACTTCATTATCCGTACGCTCTTGCGCAGTGCGGAGGCTCAGACTGTACTTTTTTAGATAAAACTTCCGGATATATACCCTACTTCCGAGTTTTCATACCACCGGGAACAATTGTATTCCAAATGTATATTCTGGAATATGGAGGGCAATCGGTTATTGCCCGGCATGAAATCCCGCCTGAAGGAGAGCCTACCTCTCGACCTGCCGGCACACCTCACAACCCATATACGTTAAGTGATTTTGAGCAAGAAGACCAATGGGCAGCGCAAAGCTATGATGGCGTTTTAAATATTGCATATGATTCATTTCCGGATCCTTACCTTTCTTTTAATAGGGGCGGGTGGTTGTATGTGAAGGTAGGCGGTGGAAGCTATTCGCAGTATTACAGCACTACTTTTACCGTTACGGTTGACACAGCTACTTACAATAAATGGTGGGTTGACAATATCGTAGATGCTGATGGGTGGAATCAAAAAGTTGAAGCCGTTCAAACGTATTGTCCAACAGCGGTTCCAGCAGAAATTTGTACGCAGGATTTGCCTGTTCTGAAGGTAACGCCGACCGACCAACTGGTTTTATACGAAGCAGATAAGACCACTTTCACTGTTTCCAACAGCGGAACCGGAACAATGCCTTGGACTGCGGCCGTGCTATCTGGAAGCGAGTGGCTTACGATCATATCAGAAAGCAGCGGAACCAATGATGGATACATCACTTGCGGCTACAGCGACAATGGCGGCACAACAGCTCGCGTGGGTACAATCCGGGTGACAGCAGCCGGGGCGACAAATAGCCCGGTGGATGTGACGGTTACACAGGAACCAACTCCGCAAGCACCGGTTCTATATGTTACGCCGAACATTCAAAAGGTTTCCGAGCAAGCTAATACGACCGAATTCATTGTTAAAAACACAGGAACCGGAACAATGCCTTGGACTGCGGCCGTGCTATCTGGAAGCGAGTGGCTTACGATCATATCAGAAAGCAGCGGAACCAATGATGGAAACATCACTTGCGGCTACAGCGACAATGGCGGCACAACAGCTCGCGTGGGTACAATCCGGGTGACAGCAGCCGGCGGGGCGACAAACAGCCCGGTGGATGTGACGGTTACACAGGAACCAACTCCGCAAGCACCGGTTCTGGATGTTATGCCGAACATTCAAAATGTTTCCAAGGAAGCTGGTACGACCGAATTCATTGTTAAAAACACAGGAACCGGAACAATGCGTTGGACTGCGGCCGTGCTATCCGGAGGCGATTGGCTTACGATCACATCTGGAGACAGCGAGAGCAATGCGGGAACCATCATTTGCAGTTTCAGCACCAATTTCACCGCATCGAAGCGCGAGGGTACAATCCTGGTAAAAGCAGACGTAGATGTGAAATCTGTGTCTGTGCAGGTGATTCAAGAAACAGTCAGCATCGTATTGTCATCACTGGTTCCGGATACCGGGCTGGCGGCATGCTACGACAACGCTAATGTTATCGCATGTCCTACGTCTGGTCAGCCATTTTACGGCCAGGACGCAAACTTCCCACTCCATCCGATGTCTTACACCAAGCTGGATGCCATCGGCAAGCCACTGTCGGATGCGAAAGTACCGTGGGTAATGTTAGCGGATGATGTTACCGGCCTGATCTGGGAGATGAAAACCAACAAGGATAATAAACCGGATTACACTAATCCCCACGATGCGGACAACATCTATATCTGGGGCAACGGAAGCAACGCCGGAGCGCTGATCAGCGATGTTCATTATGCCGACGACTTTATTAAAGCCTTGAATGTTGCAACTTTTGGCGGATACAGCGACTGGCGACTACCTACCATCAAGGAGCTTGCCTATATTGTTAGTTACACTATTTCCTCTCCAGGGCCAAGGATAGATGCTCTTTTTTCTGACACGGCTTCATCTTTTTATTGGTCCGCCGATGCATATGCTGCTATGTTTTCGCACGACGCGTGGTGCATGGATTTCAGTAGTGGCAAAAGTTATGTCCGCGATAAGTCTGATAATAGCTATTCTGCCCGCGCTGTTCGGGGGGGGGAGTCTGGGTCACAGCTTAATTTGGCAAATAAGCTTATTTTAGGCAGCGGTTCGTTGCATTCTGCTTCGACTACAGCCGGAATTTATACGGATAACGGCGATGGCACAGTAACAGACATATCTACTGGTCTGATGTGGGGGCCAAATACGAGTCTGTTTACCACCTGGCAGGATGCTTTAAGCTATTGTGAAACGGAAAATTATTCTGGCTACCCTGGCTGGCGACTGCCTACTATCAAAGAATTACAAAGTTTAGTGGATTTCAGTCAACACAACCCAAGCGTAAATCCCGTTTACTTTTCGAACATGGACAGTTCCTTCTATTGGTCCTCTACTACCGAAACAAGTGATATGAGCAGGGCATGGGGTGTAGACTTCAGCAATGGCAGCACCGGCCACAAAGATAAAAATGACTTCGGTTCTGCTGCTGTTCGAGCTGTTCGAAGCGTATTATTGCAAACAGCATGTACGGCAATTTTAGACGATAAATTATCACTTCATGTACCAATTATTGAATCTGACGATCAAACATCTGAGATCAAACCGTATTTTTGGGCGGATTTTCTTTATGATCCCGATTATGCGCCTGATTTTTATTTTCAATTAACTAATTTTGATAGGTTAGAAAATCCATCTGTCTCTTGTGAAACATCAACATTATCCGGCGATTTAAAATTACATATTCCTGATGTTTTGTTTTCAGACGGAAGCCATTATTGGGTAGATTTAGAGTACGTTAGCATCGATGCAAAAAACTACTTTATCGTTACAGGCTCTGATATGCTCAACAGATAATGTTTTAATGTCGCGTATTTGGGAATCGCTGAATACACCAAATATTCGACAATTAATCAGTCGCAGGCAGCGCATGTAGATTTCTTCTGCGATTCACGATCGTTGATTAGAAAATGGGAACAGATAAATGTTCCCATTTTTTATTGGTTCGCCCGAGAGGTGCTTTCTCTGGTGCTGCAAGCCCCACCCTCCATCGGGCAGGTTTTCGCAGGGGGTGTGGACCCGTGTGTATTCCTATCATCAAGAACATTGAGACAGTGTGGAACGGTTTAATTTTATGAATGCGACGGAACATTCCCTGCGGTGTAAGTCAATGATCCCACATCTTATCGTTATGCTGTGGCTGATTTACATCGCCGCCATGGTGTGGGAACATGACGTCCAGAGCGTTCAGCCACCTCATTATGATTCCCTGACGTATATGCAGAAAGCCATGAATTTCTGGAAGGCTGTGGATCAAGGAAATCTGTTTAACCCCCTGAATATTGAGCCGACAAATCGACCACCCGGAA
>CAJBLH010000091.1 GCA_903953895.1 uncultured Desulfobacteraceae bacterium
AAATCCAAAAACGTACGCAGCGTCGCACAAAAAATGCGACAACTTACTCGAAACACCCGACTGGTCTTTGACTACTTGCGAATGACTAAAAACTCATGCGGCATCAGCTATGCTTGAAAATCGTAGAACAAATTTACCGTGCATTTTCTTGCATCTTGTCGTAAAATCAAGCGGATATGATCAGAAAAATGGCTCTGGCTTTTTCGGGTCAATTATTTTATTGTTGTCTGACAACGCGTGTATCCTACTATTCTTCTGGGGCCGACCGACGCGTTGAAAGCAAACATCCGATGGATACACCACCGTCCCCCTTTACGCAAGACGTGTTTGATCACCCATGTTTGTTCCGTTCACAAGAGGTGTCAGAATGAAGCGCTTAATCGCCAAAGATCGATCCACCAACCATATTCAGGAATCTGACATTCATAGACATGGGGCGTCGAAAACCCGAAAAAACATCATCTACCCCGACAGCGACGGAAAACACATAGCCGACAACACCAGACAGTTCGACTGGATCGTTAAAATCAAAGAGAATCTGGAACGAATGTATCGGGATGATCCGCATGTATTCATTGCCGGGGATCTGTTGTGGTATCCGGTGGAGGGGAACAACAAAATCCGCACAGCCCCGGACACCATGGTCGTTTTCGGCAGGCCGAAAGGACATCGGGGATCATACCTGTCCTGGGAAGAAAATGATATTGCACCGCAGGTCGTATTTGAAATCCTGTCTCCGGGAAACAGATGCACTGAAATGGAGCAGAAGTTTCTGTTTTATCAGAAATACGCCAAAGAATACGGTGCCGACAGAGACCGGTTCGAAAAAGAGGCGTCGTTTTGCATCCACTGCGGGCTCTGTGTCCACTACTGCGCCGAGATCAAGCAGAAGAACGCAATCGGGTTTGTAAACAGAGGTATTCGAAAAGAGATCAGTTTCATCTCGGAAATCTCAGCCAAGGAATGCTGAGACTGCAAGGAATGTTTACCGCTCTGCCCTCGGCATTGCAGGCAGCTCATGTTCTGACCAAGGCGTTGATTACGCCTTGATTTCATCATCCATACATTCGGCTTTGATCGTCGTTTTCCCCACAACCGGATAAAACGATGATCAGAGGCCGTTTATTCCGGTATCTTGGGTAGGGGCAGGTTACCACCAAGTCTCCCACCAAATTTCCGCAAGATGCCCGACTGAACGCTGTCAAGGTATTGACTGAAGAGGTGCCAATTTCCATTTTTTGACATGCTCGAAACATAAAACGGTACGGTTTGCCATTCATATAAACTACGCGCCGTAAGACAGAAGAATGCTTACCTTTATGGCACACATTCTCTAATCTATATCTTATGTTGTTATAATATTGAGTTATACACCATTTACTATTCAATCCCCGCCCATTGACCGTCATATTTATATTTATATCTGCATTTGCGGCACATTAATTGCTTAAAACAAAAACAACAAAGTGTTCTTTGAAAATTGAATTTCGAGCCTTGGACAATAATCTGTCTCGACCTTGCGAATAATTTAACTTAATTTTTTTCTTATAATATCATATGATTAAACCAATAGATCAAAATTTGTTAAACAAAGGATAAAATTACTAAAGCTTTTTATCTTTCTGTCGATATCTGTACACAAGAAGCAAGTTTTAAGGCGCTAAGAGATTTCATCAGTTTTATTGTTACAAGCAGAAAAGTGAGCCGACGTTAATATCGTTTTGCTTCCCTGTAAAATCATCAAGTTTCTCTATTAACATATTTTCACTGCAGTTTTATAGAAAGGAGGTATGTGCAATCACTTCGGTTTATTGATGGTGGCAGTATATCTTTTCATAAGTCATGATTCAGAAAATTATAATTTCATTTATTCAACAAGGAGATATATTATGAAAAATGGTAAAATTACAAAAGGGGCTTTTATGAAAAATGGTTTGATAGGACTTTCTGTGTTATTTGCTCTGCTACTTTGTTGTAACCAGAATGGATTTGCAGCCAGCAATATCTTGCTAAATTTAAATGCTACAGGTCTTACAACTGTTAATCAGCTTTACACTTCAGTTAGTTCCAAGGCAGCTATAACCGCTTTGGGATGGTCAGAGAAAGTGCTTTATAATATGGATGGTAACGTCGCGGCAGCCGTCACCAATACAGTAGCAGGTAATATAATTGTAAGAGTAGATGTTTTAGCGACTAATGCTACTAGTGGTGCTATAACCGTCGACTCTTACTGGCTCAAAAAAGGTACAGCGATAAGCCCTTTTGGCGGTGAGATATCGAATTTACAATTAGTCGCTAGTGGCGAACAGGCGTTCCAAGTAGTCGATACATCAGTTGGTACCTACGGAACCGCAGTTGATCCTGCTACTTTAACCTCTCTTTATCTGAATGAAGAAATCGGTACCGTTACTACCGTTCCTGCTGCTACAACAACTTCGTTGATCAGCTTTCCTGCATCCGCAATGCAATTCCCTGCACAAATAATTTTCACAGCCATATTAGTGGATTCAATAGGGCAAATCTCGGGTGTCGATATCAAATCGATGTACTTTAACTGGATTGGATCTGCGGCAGTAATAAAATCAGGTTTTGCTCCCCCAGCAAATAGCCCCGTTACCCTCGCTCCTTGGGTTGTCGCAGATTATGGTGGTATGCTTTGGGCTTTAGGCGGATTCGCGTATCAACAACCATAATTGAACAAAAAAGTAAGTTGGGAGAGAGGTTCCCATACCTCTCTCCCCAAATATCTACGATATCAAAAGTAAAACCCTAATTTCGCATATTTTCATAATGACCTGTACGGCCGCATACCTTCCTGTCATTCCTCTTTTAGATCCTACAGGATATACAAGATAAAGATTTTCTTTCTGTCTTTTTCATTATCTTGTCCATCCTGTATATCCATGTGCATATCTTTTAATGAACATGATAGATTATATTTTTGGAGTTGTCTGAAGCCAACAGGCAGTTGATGTTTATATCGTCTCCACCGCAAAGCCCACTATATTGCGCTCCGTTTTACTGAACTCCACACCCACCAGGTGGATGGGGCGCCCCAGGGATCGGTACTTATCCGCATAGCCCATATCCCGAATCTGCTGCAGCGCGTTTCCGGCCGGCGTTTCTTCCACCACATTGAATTCGAAGAGATAGACATAGCCGAGTACGGCCATATCGATGCGGCCGTGGTTGGTGGATTCCTCGGTGCGGATATCCAGCCCCAACGCCGCAAAATAGCTGTAGAACACACTGACATAAAAGCCTTCGTACTGCGAAATGGTGTTTCCCGTGTAGCAAAGAGCGGAAACGGAACATCGGAGAGCCGAAACAGAGCGCCGAGAAAAAAAGACTTGCAGCGATGTTACGGGAATTGGGAATCAAAAATTTCCATGGGGTCACCTGCCGGTCATGAGAGGCGGTTGATGGAGAGATAATTTCGATGATCCAGTCCGGAGCCCCGATACATCCGTGATCATCCAGTTTCGCCGGTTCGCAAACCACCAGTAAATCCGGTTGAACCAACATGAAAGGCTTTATCGTTATCGATTTCGGGTGGTTCCAGTCTAACATCGAATGGAGAGAAAAAAAGCTCGCAGGTTTTATCTTGCACATAAGATTCGATCTGAAATGCGATTTTTTTTATTATCGTTTGGTGAATCCGATTGGGTGCAGGGAACATTAACAGGGGGGCGCCATCGATAATCTCCCATCTTTGGTCGTCTTTCCAGGCTAAATAGTCGGCATAAGACAATTTTTTTGTGAGTGTTTTACGATTGCCATGAGAAACCTCCGGGAAATCGTTATGAATGGAGTGGTTTTCCACCTGATGTGCGATAACTATAATTACCCCCAAAACTGGACAGTCTGTTGAGACTATAACTCGATGTTCAAGTATTTTCAATAACAATATGATATTATTGAGTTAAGCAATAATCAAGAATTTTTCAGGCTCTGCATCCGGCCAGAAAGTTCCTGCCGGTTCTGGATTAAATTTCTACTGAACCAGTGCCTATGGCTGTGTTATCCAAAGAATGGCACCTGACAGTGAAGTGAAGACAAGCCCGAGTCTTTCTCGGAATGACAACTGAAAATTGACCACCTTTGATAACCGAATTTTGACCACTCATCCCGGATTTGCATGTAATTCAGCTTTCCGGTATTATGCATACTCAAAAAACGAACCGTATTGGCAGCGCCCAGATTTTCATTCAAAAGCAGCAATGCTCTTTTCCTGAGATCTGCATCAGATATATTTTCAACAATCATTTTGCTGTCTCCTTCGAATGAAAGGCTCATGTCAGCGGCGGCGCGAAAATGTACCAAATCGGGCGGCTTGACGTGAAAGCGGGTACGACCATCGTTTCGGTCGATTCATTGAATGATTTTATTTGCCGCTGGTTCCCAAGCTCCAGCTTGGGAACCGACACCACGAAGCTCCAGCTTCGTGTC
>CAJBLH010000092.1 GCA_903953895.1 uncultured Desulfobacteraceae bacterium
ATGGCAATAAATCGCCAAGAGAAGATAGGTGATCAGTCCTGCAAGTATTTAGACCATCAGGCCGTATTTTGTTCTGGCAATCAGGTGATAGACTCTGAGATGACGTTTCCACCAGCCAAAGAATATTTCAATGTCCCAGCGGAGTTTATAGGCCTCAGCAACTTGCTCGGACAAGTCAAAGCGATCTGTCGCAATCCAGTAATTCACCTGTCCGATAGTGTAACCGACAACGCGAAGCGGGGTTTTGCTCTGCTATAGAATTTATGATGCCCCCCGGCGGGCATTTTCTGCCAGCACGCAATTTTCTAACCGGACAATGCTGAATTTGATGAATTATAATTTTCGAATCAATTTACCGCGTTCAGTCAACCTGTATTTCTGTTTGCTGCTTGATGGTTTGTCCGGAATGGTCAATTCGATCAGTCCGTCAGCCAACGCCGGCTTCAGATACCTGCTTTCAAAATTGGATCTGCCCTTCAAACCAAGGGCATCCTGGATTCTCAAGCGTGTCATCTCCCCATGCAGTATGCCGAGAAACCGTAAAACATCTTGGGAGACTTGGTCTGCGACTTGACCTGTGACTTGACCTGTGACTTGACCTGCGACTTGACCTGTGACTTGACCTGCGACTTGGTCTGTGACTTGGTCTGTGACTTGACCTGTATCCAGGGGGATGATTTGTGGATGAAATTGCTTTTTGATAAACTGAACCTGAAAGGCATGCCCGTTTTCCTGAAAAATAAGCTCAATCTCCGGATATTTTAGCGTTTCTGCCCGCATTTTCTGGATTCCGGTACCCCAGGCTTCGATCAATTTCAGTTCCTTGAAAATGGGCGCCAGAACCCGGTTCCTGATTTCCGAACGGCCTGTTCCCAGCGCATCGGGGGGCAGGGTGTCCGGCAAGGGCCCGGGACTGGTAATCTCAAGCATATCATCAAAAATAGCCACTTTGATGTCGCTTCCCTGAATGGCATAATCCCGATGCACAACGGCATTGATGATTGCCTCCCGAATAGCTTCCAATGGGTATTCCCAACGGTCTTCCCGGTATATTTCACCAATCCGCGATCCCAGAGCGATGTTTCTCTTAATGAAAGCCATGCATGGCTCAATGGTGGCGTAAATGGGTTCATCAATCGTGGCCTGATCCAGAAAAACCTTTGTTTCTGTTCCCTTGAAGCGGGCGCATTCGATTTTGGCATAGGGGAAGAAACGCTTTCTATCCGGGGAGTCGGAAAGCAGAAGCGCCGCATGGGTCGGAAAAAGCGTTTCCCGTTCCAATACAAACAAGCCGAGGTTCAGCAGCTTTTCTTCAGGCAGGGGCTTGCCAGAACTGGTCGTATAATCGGCTATGAACCGCTTTAGATTGATTGTTCCAGCAGTAAATTCGTATGCAACCACTTCGTCGTACGATATTTTTCGCTTATCACGCTCCAGGGATACCAGTGTTTCTTCAGAGGCAAGTCGGTTTACCGAGCCGATCCGAACGTAGGTTCCTTTGTGTTTACCTTTATCCTTGAGATAATATGGTTTTTGAAAGCCGGGAAATATCTCCACAACCAGGAGAGGTTTGCCTTCCACATTCTGGATATATATTTCCGGGATGATTGTTGGAGTGCAGCGATCGAAGATATGATTTGCCACCCTTTCTTCGAGGGCGAAAAGCTCATCATCGGATATGCCGATAATGTCCCTGGGTTTGTTTTTCACGCCAAACACGATTTTTCCGCCGGCCCCGTTGGCAAAAGCAACCACTGTGCGGGCAATCTGCTCACCCTTGGGCCATACTTCCTTAAATTCAAGGCGGCGGGATTCTGGATGAAGCCAGAAGGAATGTTGAATTATAAGTGATGAATTATGAATGATTGCACCTCTCTTTATATTTTTTTAGTCATCATTCCAAATTCATAATTTTATATTCGTCGAACGGCTTTCCTCAATCAACCGCCGCTCCCGCTCCAGCTCACGTTCAAGTTCTTCTTCAGTGGGCAAATAAAGCACATATTTGGAGGCAAAAAGCTGTTTGCTGTTGTTCAGCACGGAATAGCGGGCAATGGCCTCGTTCTTTTCGGAGCAGAGAATCAGCCCAATGGTCGGGTTATCATCCGTGGCGATAAAAAGCTCATCGAACATCCGGACATAGCTGTCCATCTGCCCCACGTCCTGGTGGGCAAGTTTTCCGATCTTCTTTTGTTTTCAACCTTGGTCAAAGTCCGATAATGCGACCAGCTCAATGCGGGTGAAAACCCTTGAATATGCGAATATTTTTCTACCGCAAGTCTCAAATCATCCAAAACATCACAAGCCTTGTGATGAATCTGCCGACTGCTCTCCTCCCGGAGCAATTCATCACAAACCTTGTGATGAATTTCAGGCAGCCGATCGGCGTATGCCTGGTAGAACAATCTAAAGTAGCGCAGATTGGTGACGGAAAACCCTTTGCCGTACCGTATAAGCAACCTTTCAGAAAGCTCCGCCAATACTTTTTTCCCATATGCCGCACGTTCATCACCTACTTGCAGTTCCTGAACAATTTCGCGCCCGATCAGCCAGTAGGCGATCACCATCGCGCTGTTGACCGCATAGACAACCTGGGTCCTTGCCCGATCCAGAATGGTCACGACACGATCAAACAAGCCATCGCTGCCTGATGCCGTCAGTTGCTGTTTGTCACTATTTTTGCTGTTTTCATTCATTTTTCATTATTCCGCATTCATAATTTTCCCTATACGGTCGTATTCTTCCAGGCATTTGCGCTTGGACATGAACTCGCCGAAGGCCTTTTTCTCTTTCTTCTTGAGTACAGGGAAGGTATCCAGGATATAGGCGAAGTCATCCCGTGAAAGGCCATAGAGATGGGCAACATAGGCGTCGATCTCGGCGCGAAGCTGGGCGCGGTCGCCGGTGTCTCGCCGGTCGGGCAGCCGGTCATGGACTCCGCAGTGCGGGCCCCATTCGAGCTTCCGCAAGCAAAGCGACGACCAGCCCGGCCATCTGATTGGCGGCATCCACAAGGAAATGTCCGCTGCCCATGGCCAGATCACAAATTTTGAACTTCAGGACTTCGTCCTCGGCAAATCATTCGACCAACATGGCGGCTGACGGCCGCCCCGTGCTGGGCGCCGATGTCGTGTCCACTACTTGCCTGTTCCAGAAAATCGTTGAAACGCTGCCGGTATTTCTGCTCGAATATCTCGCGAAGAGGTTGGATGATGGTTTTTTCATTGAGAAAGCGAACCAGGGATTCCGGCGTGTAATAGGAGCCAGTCTGCTTGCGCTCCAGTGCGGACTCACCGAAATAAACGTCTCCTTTTTTGATGAACGTGTCGCCCGCCTTTTTTTGTGTCTGGGAGACGAACAGGATTTCAACGCCCTTTTGGGTGCGTCGGCGGATGCGGTCGGCGTCGGCAAGCTGAACCGTGTATTCCAGAATGGTTTCGTGGAGTTCTCCCAGATGGCGAACCTCCAGGTCTTCATAGGGTATGGGATATTCGCCGTCCGGTTCGTTGTCGAATGGCTCGACATACGCCAGCAGGTACAGCGCACGGTACAGAAAATCGTTTCGCAGTTGGTGCCGGCCCAGGAACCGCTCTTCTTCATCATCGAACAGGCCGCCGTTGTAGACCATGATGCCGTATTCCGGATCACCGTCGTTGACCGCGCTGATCAGACATTTCAGGTGCTTCCAGAGATCGTACTGGTCCGTATCGCGGCGATTTCCCCAACGGAATTTTCGGGCTTCCTGGCAAAGGGCCTGAATCGAGTGCTGCCGGTAAAGATCGGACTTTTCCATATCCGTCGGCAGGAGCCTGCGGGCCTCCGCATAAAAAAGAAACAGGCAGCGGTAAATCAGCTTCACGGCGCTTTCGAATATCTCGGCCCGCTCTTTTTCCGTGTATTCCTCACCGCTCTTGCGGGTGTTGAAAATGAACCCGTTGCAGATGTATTGCAACACCTCGTCCACCTGAGCAAGAAAAGGCTTTTTGACCCGCTCCTCCAGCACCCGTTCCGATCGATTCCGGTCGTGGTCAAGCCGGCACTTGTGAATACCTGCGGATTGATTCCGGCCGGTATCTTCCGCATCCTCGGATTCTTCGTCCTGGGTTGTGGCTTCTTCAGGCAGATCGGCTATAAATGAATCTTTGTGAAAGAATCGCTCAAAAAGGCCATATTCAGCCGCATCCAAACATTCAATCGTTTCAGCCAGGGGGAGTTCGACAAAATCCTCATACGGTCTGGAACTCCTGGTGGAGTAAAGGCGCCAGCGAGATACATCGGTCAGAATGCCCCAGTTGAGCTTTCGTTCCTTCAGGTGTGCCTGCAGCTTGGCGGGATAGAACCGGCCGACCGAGTTGTCATCGATGTCCGATCCGGGTGAAACCAGATAGAGTACGCCGATACATGCAGAAAAGCTGAAGTCTTCGTAAAGCGGGTACACGCCGGGGGCAACCGGTTGGCTGGAAGGAACGAATTCAAGATAAGCCAGCGCCTTTTTGAGGAACGAATCCCAGAGCGATTCCGCATCCTGGTTTTTTCGGATGATATGCCAGGTCTGTGCAAGCGTTGCCATGCGTGCCTGCGCCGCATCGTCGAGTGAGACGCCTGCTTTCAAATCCTCAATGAACAGCGAGCTGAAAAGGCCATTATTCTTCATAACGCCAGCGTCTCCTTCTGATCGATAACAAACATGTAAGAAAAACGTCTCCCGAAATCATACTTTTCAAGCTCCTTGTCATGCTGCACAGCAAAAGGCAGACAGGGTGATTTATCCCAGGTATTTATCAGGCTGGCGAACTGCGAGACGGCGTTCGGCTGGCCCGACCATGTGGCCTTCAGAAACTCCACACCCGAAACGATCAACACGGGGGCAGAAACTCCTACCTGTCAGAAACTCAAATAGGCGGGGTACATGGAACTGCCCGATCTGGCGACTGATATCCGTGTCTTGAACAAAAAGCGCCATCAAGTCAATATGCTCGGAACCTGTCTGACGGGCCAGCTCCGCAGCCCATTCTCTCTGACCCTCATACGCATGGGTCAGTACAATGCAGCCCCTGCCTCGCGGGCGAGAGGGCAATGCTCTCACCAACGCAACGATATCAACGGGATCACTCATAACCAAAAACTTCCCAAATCCAAAATAAAGAAAGTGGTTCGCTGCATGTGTCAAACCGGAACAACCACGTTTTGCATTCCTAATTCCTAATTCCTAATTCACAAAACTGTTCGGTAAGAAATTCAATCGCCGAATTTCCAGGCTTGAGGCGAATCTGATCCAGGTTGTGCGTGGTTTCGTACTCAGCCAGCCGCGATCGTGAATCGCTTCTATCTGCTGCCGCATCGATGCCGCATCGAGACCAAAAACCATTGCCGGAGAGCCCGGCGTGGTTGCCATATCGGGGACCTGATAAAGCTGTACCTGGCGTGCTGTACAAAAATCATAGATCATGGCAACGAAAACCAGAGGGGCAAAACCGATGTAACGGCGATGGTAAAGCCGATGGTCTGGCAATTGGTGCAGAATTTCCAGTTTGCTGAAATTACGTTTCAAATAAGCGTCAATGACGAAACGGACCTCGGTATGAACTCCTTTTCCAATCGTCTACTTTGAATATTGTCCGGATAGATCGCGTCGAATCCGTTCGTTCCATTCCTCCTGCATCATGGGCGATGTCTCGTGAAGGAGGCGGTTGAATATCTCAAACCAGATCAGATTCCGGCAGGAGCCCGCGCCGACATAATGGCACCATTCAAGTGTACCTTTTTTTTCAAAGAAAATGTCATGCTCGGCGATAAGCCGTCCGGTAGGAGTCAGCACCTGGAGCCTCGGCTTGATCAGCCCCATCGCTGATCCCATGCTGATCAGACTTTCCACCTGACGATCCGCCAGGCCGGTGTCTTCCTGTAAAACCTTGCGGCTGATTTTCCTGGCGTTCCGGTGTTCCAGAAGATAGTGCAGGATGCGGGCAAGTTGATCAAATTCCAGAAGGTAACCATTGCTGACTTGAAGTTTGCGCTGGGTGGCATTTACCGGGGAAGAAGCCGGCGTTTGATGTTTGGACAGTTCATGATCCGTTGGGTCTTCAAACAGTTTCTGCTGAGTTGCGACAGCCCTTTTGACTGGAGGTCTCATTTTTTCGGGGGACTCGATTCCGGATCGAATAAAATTGACCATTTTGAGGAGGGTAACTGATGCTTGCCCAAGCCCCTTGATCTTATTGAGGTCAGCAGGAGCAGCGGAAAGAACCTGGGAAAGACTGCCGAATATCTTGATAAGCTTTTGAGCGAGCGGCTTGGTGTCTATTCGTATAACGGCAAAGGTAAGCAGCAGTTCCAACAGCGTTTCGTCAGAGCGAGTTTCCGTCTCTGCGGCCAGAAAGCGTTCTCTGAGTATCTTTCTGTATTCAGCTTGCCCTTGATCAGCCATTTTGCTGCTTGCCCTTCATGACGGCCCCATCCTTTTGGCGTCTTTGTCGTCGGCGCCTCCACCACGAACCACGTATCGACTTCCTGCTTGTTGAAGTTCCAAAGGCGACCGATTTTGTGGCCAGGCATTTGCCATTCGCTAATCCATTTATAGACCGTATCCCGCTTGATGCCGAGAAGTGGAAAAGCTTGAAAAAGAGATTAAGGAACTTTACGACTGCCATCCGGTTTCCATTCGTAAAAACCGGAAGCCGGAACAATACATCGCCGGAATCGGACAGCTTTTCGAAATGCCGGTTTATCCGGAAGGCTTTATTTCATCGTGGTCATCATTTATGATTCCACATCGTCCGGGTAGCATTGTGCCAAAGCCATGAGCGTTTACTATCTATTTGCAAACCAGACACGATAATCATGTATGTGGCGTGCATTATCTGAGTTCTTATCAACAGCAGCAATATCAGCTAACGGGATATCAAATCTACTGTGCCCGGATTTGCATGAAACAATTACGCCATAGTGATCATCAACAAGTTTGACATCGATAATTATTAGTTTGTCCCTCTGCCTGATAGGCAATTTTCCATAATATTCCTCAACGATACTTTCAAAAGGGAATTTCAGATGTTTTTCCAGATAGTTCCCCCAGGTTTTCATAATCTCATAATCGCTGCTGTTTTTTGCAGAATTGACAACTGCCTGAATTCTTTCACCCTCTTCTCCCATTCCGATCCATCCAAAGCGATTTTCCAGTTCGTTTCGGATTTTATCGGTATCTTTTTTGGAGTCACGCTCATTTACCTGTTCGACATCTGATGGAAATAAATACATGGAAGCCCAATCCAATCCGTCAGCCTCACTTTTTACGATATACTCTTCAGACATTTCTTTGAGTGTGATACTGTCCCAGGCTATGTCTATTGTCGTCTCGCCGTTTTCATCTTCGCCGGTGTCAGTTATCCTTCCCTGCCATCCGCTGAGATCAAATTCCGGGTCATCAGGACACAGAATTCCTTTCTTTACCTTCACACTTTGACCTATTTTCAACTTCATTTTAACCTCGCTGGTTTGGCAGTATTAAGCATATCCATGATGGCGCCCATTGCTGTGTATTGGGTATTTCCCTTCCAATGCTCGATAGCAGTCTTTTGACGTAGTGCCAATGCAAATTTCAGTGGGTCAATCCCATCTTCATGGTAGTTGGATGGAAATTTTTCAATTTCTGGCTCCGGTTCATTGACCAATTTTTGAATGAAATGCTCAATTTCTATAAATCCATCTATTTCACTTTCTGCTTTGATTTAATTTCCATTAATTGGTGGATAATTTTATCAGGATTTCTAACCAGAACATAAGAACGCTCAAATAAATAAGGTTCATCGTGGATTGACGTGAAAGCCGGGTACGACCATCGTTTCTGTCGATTCGTTGA
>CAJBLH010000093.1 GCA_903953895.1 uncultured Desulfobacteraceae bacterium
AAGGCATATTTGGCATGCCAGAAATTCTATGAACTCAGCTTGTAAGCTTGACTTAACCAATTTTCACGAGGATTTTCTCGAAATGCTACTGGATGTAGTCTGCTATGCAGCCTGAGCTCCCTCAATTTGTACAAAGTCGAGGATAACATCCATCATATAAAATCCGGATCGTTCACGATCATTCAGGCGGTAGTCATGCAGACAGAAAATCAACGGATATTTGAATGATCCCATAGCCTGATAGCAGGAAAAAATAATTCCTTCTCCTGTTTGATCATAGGTAGAAGGATAATTGTCCGGTTTTGGTTGTTCTGAGCGTAAAAAAATCGCAGCTTTCTGGGAACTCCATATTTTTTTCCCAAAAAGAATGTTCTCTTCGTAGAAGAAGCTCAGAAAAACCGTTTGAAGAGAAGAGATATCTCTCTGAGTTAATGGGTAGATACAGAGTACGGTATCATGGCGAATCTCCCTGTTTTCCCAAATTTGATAAGCAAGAGAAGTTAAATACCGGTCGTCAACATTCAATCTCTCGGTAACAACTGTCAATTCCCAATTGCGGGATGCGATTTCAATACTCCAGCCAAAGTCTCTCATGGCGCAAAGGGAGGCTATTTTGAAGCCTTCACCAAAATACCCTGCATATTTTCCTGTTTCTTCACGTTTGGTTGAGGCCCCGATATGAATGAGCCAGTCATAAGAGAAATCAACTCCGGCCGCCTTAAAAATCAGCGAATCTCCATTCAGTTCATAGGAAAATCGGCTAATCCACTCATGATAACCGATCGCATCATAAAAATTTTGCAGGAAATCCCGCAGAACCTTGTATTTTGTCCATTTCACGGGATAATCATATATTAGATTCAGAGGAATACGTTTTCCCCCTGTCTCTTCATGACAGATAATTTTCCGTTGTTTGTCCATAATGTTTTGGCTTTTATCAATTCCCTTTCTTTTTCAAGGCAAAACATCGTAAATTCAGTCAGCAACATGTCTTGGGAGAAAGTGAAAGTCACCTTTCATTTTTTTTGAAACAGGATTCGATTAGATGCAGGTTTTGATGGTATTTGCCATGAGCGGCATATAAAGAGTTTGCTTTCATCCTGCAACGAATCAGGCGATCAATTCAGGTGTTTTTCCGCCCAGCAATGAGAGATCGGTATATTTCGGCCATTCTGGCAGCGACCTTGTCCCAGTCATGATTTGCCGCTACCTTTCGGGCGGCCTCTCCCATTGATTGGCGTACTTCCAGACGCATCAACCGGATCAGAGATGCGGCCATATCCCGGGCGGACGGGTTTTTCGGCAGAATCAAGCCGGTTTCCCCGTGGATCACGATATCGGAAGCCCCTACCGTAGAGCTGATCACGACCGGCAGCCCGGCGGCCATGGCTTCCAGAACCACCAGTCCGAAGGTATCCATTCGCGACGGCATCACAAATATATCGCATGCCGGGTAATAGGCTTCGATTTCATCCGTCACACCGGCAAAAATGACCCGATTGCCGATGCCCAGATCATTGGCCATTTTCAGATAAGGCCCGGTGGCGCCCTTTCCGACGATCAAAAGCGTGGGCAAGGGAGCAGAAAATCCCTCCTGCGGCATACCGGCGATCCCCTGAATTACCAGATCCAGCCGTTTGATTTCAAAATTCATACCCACAAAACAAATGACTACATCCGATGCTTCAAGCCCGTGGCGGGCACGAATCCGCTTCCGGCAAGACATGGCGTTCAGACGGGTAAACCGATCGAGCGAGACGCCCGGATGCATGACGGAAATCCGGTTTTCAGAAACGGCATAGTGCTGGGTCAGCGCATTTTTCACCAGGGTTGACACTGGCAGAATCATTTTCAGGGCCGGGTTTTCGATTCCTTTTTTCTCTGCCCAGCATGTGGCTCTGTCAAAACCGCTCAGGGATTTTTGTCGCATATCACGAATCCATGTTTCATGCGGGATGCCGTGAAACGTCATGAGGTCCATGCGGAAGATGCGCTCATGGCTGTGTACCAGATCAAAGGTCATGCCGTAAATCTTCCGACCGGCAAACCCGGCGAAACTGACCGGCTGAAGCCATCTGGGAAAATGAATCATGGGCACTTTGTGAAACGTTACCCGGGAAGGGCCGGCATCCCATTTTCTGGCGAAAACATGGATATCGAACAAGGAGGATAGGCGTTCACAAAGCTGAAACGCCATGTTTTCGGCCCCGCCGATGCGGCCGTATCGGGGAATCACTACCGCAATCGACGAGCGAGACCCTGTGGACGAAGGGTTGATTTCTCTGTCAACAATCATTTATATGCTGACCACAAAAAGGATTGTATTCCCCCCTCTTCCAAAAGGGGAACGTCTTTATTTTTATGCCCGGAAGCCAGACGGTATTCATGATCATTTAATAGTACAATCCCGTCGCCAAGGTCAAGGATGTTTGCGGCCAACCCGGCCAGCCCTCTTGCACGGCATGTGAATTTGTGGTAGTTTTGTTCCATGAAACAATATGTTATTGATCAGTTGAGACCCAGCGATTATTTCAAAATAAAGGGATATCTGGACATGAATTTCCAGCCGTCCGGCATCCCCGATATCTATTGGCTGATCCTGCCGCCGAACATGCAGGATGAAATTCAGGCCGAACATGTGGATTGCCGGCCGTTTTATTTTGCACTGGAACTCAGCCAATACGCACTGTCGTGTGAGCTGTTGGTGCGAACCCTGAATCAGGTTCGCTGTGATTGTATGGGCTACGCCTCACCCACACAGCGAAACTGGCTGATTCAGATGGTTGACGACATGTGCGATCGACTGGAAATCGCGATATAAAGACGAGGCGTTGCTGTGGATTTTGAAAAATGTTCATAAAATTTTCCGATCTGATTTACTATATTTGCACCGCGCTGATGATGATATGGGTGGTCGTGGTGATCATTATTTTTGGCACAGCGGCCATCGTGGCTTCTTTTTTTGACAAACAAGGAAACCTTTCCCACATCGTTGCCAGATCGTGGGGCCGATCCATTCTATTTGCCGGCCGAATCCATGTAACCGTAAAGGGCTTTTCCAACATCGACCCGGATAAGCCCTATATTTTCATGCCCAATCACTCCAGCAATTTCGATATTCCGGTAATCCTGGCGTATTTAAAGGTGCAGTTCAGGTGGTTGGCCAAGGCGGAACTCTTTCGGATTCCGCTTTTTGGTTTTGCCATGAAACGAGTCGGCTATATCAGCATCGACCGCGCCAACCGCAAATCCGCCTTTCAAAGCCTGGCCAGAGCAGCGCAGACCATTCGAAACGGTCGATCGGTTCTGATTTTTCCGGAAGGCACGCGCAGCCGGGATCAATCCATCAAGGAGTTCAAGAAAGGCGGTTTTGTTCTGGCGGTTGAATCCGGCGTGCCGATCGTACCGGTTGTCATTCACGGTACCTGGCGGATCATGTCGAAAAACGGGCTTATGATCCGGCCCGGAAACGTGACGGTGGAAATCCTCGAACCCATTGAGACCAAAGATTATTCAAGGTGTACCAAAAATGAGCTGCTCGAAACGGTTCGCAAAGTCATGGTGGAGAATTTCGAGAAAGGAAAGGCGCAATCATGACTTTAAAAATTATCCCTTTGGGCGGATTGGGTGAGATCGGCCTCAATATGATGGCGTTCGAGTGTGATGATTCACTCTTTGTCGTGGATGCCGGGCTGATGTTTCCCGAAGACCACATGCTGGGTGTGGATTTCGTGATTCCCGACATGGACTATCTCAGGCAGAACCGCTCCAAAATCACCGGTGTTATCTTGACCCATGGGCATGAAGATCACATCGGAGCCCTTTCCTATCTTCTGAAAGAGATCAATGTGCCAGTTTTCGGCACACCCTTTACCCTGGGCATGGTACGTCACAGGCTCGAAGAATTCGGCATTCTTCACTATGCAACCCTTCACAGCGTTGTTCCCGGTGATAAAATCAAGCTCGGCGTCTGTGAAATCGAGTTTATCCGTGTCAGCCACAGTGTCGTGGATTGCGTCGGGCTTGCCATTTATACACCGGCGGGACTAATCGTGCATACGGGCGATTTCAAAATCAGCCTGTCTGCGCTTCCCGGCATGAATACCGATGTGGCGCGGTTTGCAAAGTGCGGCGACGAGGGAGTTCTGGCGCTGCTTTCAGATTCCACCAATGTTGAAAAAAAAGGCTATACGGCATCGGACCGGGAGATTGGCGACAATCTGGCAGGTATCGCCCAGCAGAGCAAGGGGCGGATGATCATTGCCCTGTTTGCATCCAGCATTGTCCGGATTCAGCAGATTGTGGATATTGCGGCTTCGAAAGGCCGAAAAATCGCTTTTCACGGGAAAAGTGTTGAAATAAGCGTCCACATCGCCAAAAATCTGGGCCATCTTACCGTTCCGGATGATATGGAAATTTTTATCAACCAGATCAATAACTATCCGGATCATGAAATCATCATCGTCACCACCGGCAGCCAGGGAGAACCCATGTCCGCTTTGGCCAGAATGGCCAGCGGCATTCACAAAAAGATCAAAATCAAGCAGGACGATACGATCATTTTGTCATCGAAATTCATTCCGGGAAATGAACGGGCCATTGCCAAGATCATCAACAATCTGTTCCGGCAAGGCGCCAATGTCATTTATGAAAAAATATCCAACATTCATGTATCCGGCCATGCATTTCAGGAAGAGCTGAAGTTGATGATTCAGTTGACCCGGCCCAAATATTTCGTGCCGGTTCATGGGGAATACCGGCATCTTGTCCTTCACGCCCGCCTGGCCATGGATCTGGGGATTGCCAGGGAGAATATCTTTCTGGTTGAAAACGGCCAGACCATTGAATTCAATGATGGGGCCCGGCTTCAGGATCGCGTCGATACTGGCAGAACATTGATCGACGGAAAAGGAATCGGGGATGTGGGCAAAAGCGTTCTCAAGGAAAGACGGGTCTTGTCTGAAGACGGAATCGTCGGGGTCACGATGGCTTTTGATGAGGCCACCGGCATTGTGATCTATGGTCCTGAAGTGTTCTCGAAAGGATTCGTGTTCGAAACGGAAACCGGTCATCTCCTCGAAGACGCTGTCTGCGTGATCCTGGAGGTTGTTGAAGACATTCCACTGGAAACACCGGGCCGGGTCGCTCTGATTCGAACGCGGATGCAGACGGCCCTCCGGAAATATTTTGATTTCACCATCCACCGACATCCGATTATTTTGCCGTTTTTCCTCGAAGTCTAATACGGGCAACCTGAAATGGCCGTTTACCATGAAAATACTGTTAACCACGAAATACACGAAAAAAAATGTATCATAATGAACTCGAAATTATTGATTAAATCTCCAATTAAGCATGGACAGCTATCTCTGGCACAGAAGGCCGGACAGCGGCTGATGGTCGGATTTGACGGAAAAGCATTCAATGCAGATCTGAAATATTTAATCATCGAACTAAAAGTCGGCGGCATCATTCTTTTTTCCAGAAACATGGGAACTCCGGATGATATCCGGCGATTGTGCCGTGATGTTCAGGATTGCGCTGTAAGTGCGGGCCAGCCGTCGCTTCTGATCGCCATCGATCAGGAAGGTGGTGAAGTGGCCCGGTTGAAAGCCCCCTTTTTTTCGGAATTCCCAGGAAACCCGGCCATGAAAACCCGGGATGACGCCTTCCATTTCGCCCGAGTTACGGCCTCGGAACTCCATGCAATCGGCGTAAACATGAATTATGCTCCGGTACTGGATGTAACACGACCCGATATTCCGGGCATCATGGCCGGCAGGTCTTTCGGAAGCGACCCACACCAGGTTGCGGCACTGGGTACGGCCGTGATTCAAACACTTGAAGAAAACAGCATTCTATCCGTGGCCAAACACTTCCCCGGTATCGGACGTACCGTTCTCGACTCTCACCTGGATCTACCAACAGTAAAAGAAGACTTCGACACGCTGGATGCCTGCGATCTGATTCCTTTTCAGGCAGCCATACAAAACAGGGTCAGTGGCGTCATGCTGTCCCACATTCTCTACGAAAAACTGGACCCGCTCTGGCCAGCCAGCCTCTCTGTCTGTATCGCCAGGGACCTGTTGCGCATCCGGATGCAATACACGGGTCTGGTGATGACCGATGATCTCGACATGGGGGCCATCACCCGGCACTATGCGCTGAATACCGCCGTAAACCAAGCCATGTTATCCGAAATCGACCAGATCCTGATCTGCCATAAAAGCCCGGCCATCGAATCTGCTTTTGAGCAAATTCAGAAACGCATTCGAGATGAAAGAGACCTCGAAGTCCTCTGCAATCAGTCTGTCGAGCGGATACTGGCTGCAAAATGCAGGATCAAACAACAGGTTGCAGCCAAAACATTGGGTGAAACAGATATATGGAACTTATAATACCCACAATTTGAATGTCTTTTGGCATCCTCAGATCGGCTTATATTCATATTCAGACATCATACCGCGTCATGCTTTGCATCAAAAGCATGATCCAGAATCGCATCCTGATCCCTGCGATAAATCTTGGGAAATCCTGTGGCAGGGCTGGACGATGATTTTCTGCCGATATAGTGCAGCGGCTGGTGAAGAATGCCTTCCAGCAGCGGGCGAATAAACCACCAAGGCCCCATGTTCTGCGGTTCTTCCTGAATCCACTTCCAATTTTTGGTCTGTGGATACCGCAGCACCGCCTCCCGAAGACGCTCCTCAGGAAACGGATAATACTGCTCGATCCGCACGATGGCAACATCGCGTTTTTTCAAAACATCTCTCTTCTGAATCAATTCATAATAGATCTTGCCGCTGCAGAAAATGACGTTCTGAACCGCTTCTGTTTTTTCTGGGTCATCGATCACCTCCTGAAACCCGCCGCCTGCCAGCTCTTCGATATGGGACACCGCCAGCGGATTCCGCAACAAACTCTTGGGGGTCAGAATCACCAGGGGTTTGCGGACCTTTCGGTGCATCTGCCGCCGCAGCAGATGAAAATACTGGGCCGGCGTGGTTGGATAACATACCTGCATGTTTTCGTCCGCACAAAGTTGTAGAAACCTTTCCGGTCTGGCGCTGGAATGCTCCGGTCCCTGGCCTTCAAGACCATGAGGCAGCAGCAGCACCAGACCGCTCAGCCGCTGCCATTTGCTCTCCGCACTGGCCAGATACAGATCGATCACGGACTGTGCATTGTTGATAAAATCCCCGAACTGGGCTTCCCAGATAACCATCTGCTGGGGTTGAACCAGAGAATACCCGTATTCGAATCCCAGAACGCTTACCTCGGCCAGCAGGCTGTCCCAGGCGGAAAATAAAGCCTGAGACCCGCCCAGACTGTTCAGAGGAACATAGTGGTCTCCGGTTTTGATATCGACCAGAGATGCATGCCGCTGACTGAACGTTCCCCGCCGAACATCCTGGCCGCTCAGCCGGACCGGCGTTCCCTCATCCAGGAGTGTCGCAAAGGCCAGAGACTCGGCATTGGCCCAGTCGATGCCTTCACCGGTGTCAAGGGCATCGCGTCGCTTTTTCAGCAGCGTCAGAATCTTGGGATGAGGCGTAAATCCTTTCGGAATGGAGGTCAGGGACCGGCTTATGGTTTGAAGCCTGCCGATATCGACACCGGTCGGCACCGTGTCATGGCGGTAACGGCCGTCATAATCCTTCCAGACTTCATAGAATTTTGTCTGAGGAAAGAGGCACTCCGTACCGTGGATTTTTTGAAAATCGGCATCCAGCCTCTGTCGGATGGATTTTTCCATTGATTCGATTTCCGGCAACGTCACAACACCTTCATCCAGAAGTTTATCCGCATAGAGTTTACTGAGCGGTTGTCTTTGCCGGATTCGTTCATACATCTGCGGCTGGGTAAAATACGGCTCATCCCCTTCATTGTGACCATAACGACGATAACAGATCAGATCCACCACCACGTCTTTGCCAAAAGCCATGCGATATGCTGCAGCCAGACGCATGACATGCATCACAGCCTCGGGATCTTCTCCGTGAACATGAAATATCGGAATCATGAGCATCTTGGCGCAGTCTGTAGCATAGCGGGTAGAGCGGGCATCTTCCGGAAGTGTCGTATATCCGATCTGGTTATTGACCACGATATGGATCGTCCCGCCGGTTTGATAGCCTTTGAGGCGGGAAAGATTCAAGACCTCGGGGACAATCCCCTGTCCGGCAAACGCGGCATCCCCATGAATCAGCACCGGCACCACTTTCTGATCCGAATTCTCAGACAGAACGTCCTGGCGGGACCGGGCAATGCCTTCCACCACCGGATCCACGGACTCCAGATGACTGGGATTGTGAACCAGGTATATCCGCATCGGACGGCCATCCACCGCGATATCGGTCAGATATCCAGTGTGATATTTGACATCTCCGGACCCAACGAGACTGTCCGGATCATAGCAGCTTTCAAATTCGGCGAATATTTCTTCATAAGGCTTTTTCAGAATGTGGGCCAGGACATTGAGCCTTCCACGGTGGGACATTCCCAGAATGATTTCCCCACAGCCCGAAGCGGCAAGTGCTTCGGTAAGTACGTCCAGGGCCGGAATGAGCCCATCCCCGCCTTCCAGTGAAAATCGGGTGACACCCACATAAGCCTTGTTCAGAAACTGCTCGAATTGTGTGGACTGGATCAGCGAGTGCAGAATTCGCCTGCAGGAAGCCGAATCCGGTTGAAGCCGGTTGCCGGTCGGCTCTATGCGTGTTTCCAGCCACTTCCGCTCTTCAGGGTTCTGAATGTGCATGTACTCGACACCGACAGACCGGCAGTAGGTCTGCTTCAATCGCTCAATAAGCTCCCGAAGGCTCAGAGTGTCGGGAGGCGACAACTGTGAACGAATCGACAGGTCCAGATCACTTGGGGAGAGTTGAACCGATTCAAGGCTGAGCAGCGGATGCGCCACCGGACATACAGACAACGGGTCCATGCACGCCAGCAGATGCCCCATATCCCGGTATCGATGGACCAGGGCATCTGCGCGGGATTGTAACTCCATCCTGTCTTCATCGCAGACCATAGCAGATTGCCGGTCTTTCTCGGCGCCAATCTCAAACCCCTGAAAAAAGAATCGCCAGTCGGAAGTCACGGCTTCGGGATTTTTTTTCCATAACCGGTACTGAGCTTCAATATAGTCGGCATTCAGTGTTTCCATACCACTCCTTGAGTCGTTTCACGAATTTTGGAAAACCACTCCGCTATTTTTTGCGCCGCGGCATCGCGGTGTTCCTCCAGGCTGAAGAAATGATCGGCGCCGGAAATCATGACAAGTTTCAAATGGCCCGGGTTGATCGCTTGGGCCATGACTGCCTGTTCTGCCGGAACAATGTCGTCCTGAGTTCCATACACGACCAGCAGAGGCGGATTCAAGGAAGCAACAGCCGCCAGCATGTCGTATGACAGCATATCGTTAAAAAAACGGCTGTCCAGCTCGAGTTGTCGGCCGCGGCTGACAAATTGCAATCGGCCGCTTTCCTGAAACCGCTGCATCTCTGCCGGGCTGAAAATACGGTAGGGGTCCATGGGTGAAAAGCGTCCGGCAATCGCGCAGACCGCCTGAATTTCGGAAAACCTGGATGCCGCCAGAACTGAAACCGCAGCGCCCATACTGTGGCCGGCAAATCCCAGCCACTTTACGCCGCAGGTCTTCAAAAAATTGGCGGCATCCTCCATTTCGGCGATGTATTTGGTGTAGGATGTTTCGATAAAAGAACCTTCGCTCTGACCGTTTCCGGAAAAATCGAAGCGAAGCACGTGAAATCCGGCAGCGGTCAATCTGGCTGCTGCTTCGCGCAGAATGCCGGTATGTCGGGTGCAGGTAAAGCAGTGCCCCATCACAATACCGTATTCAGAAGGCATATCCGGCTGATGATGGGTTCCGAATAGCCTTTCCGCCCATTGATTCCTAAAACGGATAGTGGTTTCCACGGTTTTCACCTCTTCATGTCAAATTACGATGGTTTCCCCCGGCAGCGGAACAGCTACGCAATATCCCTGATCCTCGAGATGTCCGCCAAATGACAGCGCCTGTTCCTCCTCTCCATGAACCACGGCGATTTTTTTAATGGACAGGTTCGATTCTTTCAAAAACTTGAGCATTTCCGTTCGGTCTGCGTGGGCGCTGAATCCTCCCATCTTGACCACGTGTGCCTTCAGAGGATATTCCTTGTTCAAAAAACGCAGCAATGGGGGCGGACCGGTTCTGCCGGATGCTTCATATGCCAGACCGCATTCCAGTATCCGCCTCCCCAGGGTGTTTTCAGCCATAAATCCGACGATCAGAATGGTATGCCGGGGGTTGTGAATTTTGTAGCGGAGGTGGTGCAGGATTCTGCCGGCTTCACACATGCCCGAACCGGCAATGACGATGTGGGGGGTTTCATCACGCATCAGCCCCATGGACTCTTCAACGGAGCTGACAAAATGAATCTGATCGGAAGAAAACGGGTTCTGTCCGCGTTCCAGAAACATTTTATGGGCATCATCATCGAAAACCTCCGGATGTTCGCCGAACACCTGTGTAATTTTGGATGCCAGCGGGCTGTCCACATAAATCGGCATCCGGGGAATACCTCCTGCGTTATACAGCTCATGAAGCATGTAAAGCAGTTCCTGCGTTCGACCGTATGCAAAGGCCGGAATCAGAATCGTACCTCTGCGACTGTAGGTTTCATGGATGATTTGTTTCAGTTTGGGTTTTAAGTCCTCCACAGGATCATGAAAACGGTTGCCGTATGTGCTTTCCATAACCAGTAAATCCACATGGCGGTCTGTATCATCGAAATTCAGTGTCGGGTTGTTGAGAATGGGTCTGTCGAAACGCCCGATATCGCCGGTATACAGCACATTGATGCGTTTTCCATTTTCCCTTGCCTGGATGGCGGTAATGGAAGAACCCAGGATATGGCCGGCATCATAAAATGAACAGGTTACGTCCTTTCCGATGGAAACTGGCTGGTTATAAGGATATCCATCAAAAAAAGTCATGGCATGTTCGACATCTTCTGTGGTGTAGATGGGAATGATTTTTTCCAGATGGAATTTTTCCATAAGATCATCGATCACATCGACATTGATTTCGTGCTGATCTTTCTTCAGCAGGTTCTGGATTTTTTTGGCCTCGGACTTCGACACACCCGGGGCCCCATGAGTTGTTTTCATCTGATACAAAAGCCCCCGAACCGTTTTATAGTTCAGATATTTGGCATCCGATTCACGGATGTGCGCACTGTCCAGAAGCAGGTACTGGCAGGCGTCCGCCGTAGCACGGGTACAGATGATGCGGCCAAAATACGGCCCTTTCGTCAACAGCGGGATCCGGCCTGAATGATCGATATGGGCATGGGAAAGCACCATATTCGTAATGAGCCGGGTGCTGAATGGAAGCGTTTTATTTCGAATCTCGCTTTCTTTGCGTCTGCCCTGAAACATGCCGCAATCCAGAAGAATCCGATCTTGTCCGCTGGTCAGCAGATGCATGGAACCGGTGACCTCTCTGGCTCCGCCATAAAATGTGATGTTCATGAATCACTCCGCTGTGGTGATGGTACTGAATCTGGTCTGTCACGGAAAACCCTTTCTCCTGCGATGGTCCGGAACATCGCAGACGGTTGACCTGTTTTCGGATTGTTGCTATAGTGCTTGCGAGTTCAAGAAGTGCTGTCACCAGTTTTTCTTGCTCACCGCCTCCACTGAAAATCCCATAAACTGGCTTCTTCCATTTCAGTGGAGGCTTTTTTTTATCGGACTATGCAATTAAAATCAATCTATTCCTGTTACCATGAAAATACTTTTTGAACCACGAATAAGCACAAATAAAAAAAAGCATGCACTTTCATCGATACTGCAAACGGGCATAATCTGAACTTTCCATAAACGCCCTCTCCCAGCAGACCGAGGGTTGGGGGGGGGGGGTCAAAAGTGCTGATTATGACCGTTGGCAGTATATGCAGGCGGCATTCTGTCCATGCCATGACCGATTAATATTGCTATTCAGGAAAACAGATATGCAGGACGAAACAGGCCCCCAGCCTGCTGACAGGATCAAGCTGACCATCGGAGCCCTGGGTGTGGTTTACGGCGATATCGGAACCAGCCCGCTCTATACCATCAAAGAGTGTTTTCACGGCATGCACGCCATCAGCCCTACCCCATTGAATGTTATGGGAGTACTTTCACTGATCGTATGGTCATTGACCATTGTGGTGACCATCAAGTATCTGATGTTTATCATGCAGGCCGACAACCGGGGAGAAGGCGGCATTTTTGCATTGCTGGCTCTGGTTTCGGGGTCTGAAAAACAGCTTTCCAAGAAGATGAAACCGGTGGTGGTGTTTGCAGCACTGCTGGGAGCATCCCTTCTTTACGGCGACGGGTTTATCACCCCCTCCATATCGGTGCTTTCCGCCATCGAGGGGCTTGAAGTCGCCACCCACGCCGCCGATAAGCTCATCGTTCCGCTGACTTGCCTGGTGCTGTTGATTCTGTTTCTGTCTCAGCACCACGGCACCGAAGGAATCGGAAAGATTTTCGGACCGATCATGCTGTTCTGGTTTGCCACGCTGGCGGCCCTGGGGGTTCGGTCAATCCTACAAAACCCTCATGTGCTGACGGCGATCAACCCGATTTACGCCTGGCGTTTTTTTGCTGAAAACCATATACATGGCCTGGTGGTGCTGGGTTCAGTCGTTCTGTGCATCACCGGAGGCGAAGCACTCTATGCCGACATGGGGCATTTTGGACGAAACCCCATCCGACTGTCCTGGTTTGCACTGGTGTTTCCAGCCCTGCTGCTGAACTATTTCGGTCAGGGCGCCTTGCTGCTGGATCATCCGGAGCTATCCGCCAGTCCATTCTATGGGCTGGCGCCGACATTCATTCTCTATCCGATGGTTTTGCTCTCCACCCTGGCAACGATCATTGCCTCTCAGGCCATGATTTCCGGGGCGTTTTCGTTAACCCGACAGGCGGTTCAACTGGGATATTGCCCACGGGTCACCATCATTCATACTTCTGCAGATACTGAAGGCCAGATTTATGTTCCTGAAATCAACCGGATCATGATGGTGGTCTGCATCGGGCTGGTACTGGCGTTCAGAGCTTCCAGCGGCCTGGCCGCAGCCTACGGCATTGCAGTAACCGCCAATATGGCGATCACATCGCTGCTTTATTATTATGTGGCCACGCGCACATGGGGCTGGTCAGCTCAAAAAGCGGCCCCGCTGGTTGTCCTGTTTTTGGCTTTCGACATCACCTATTTCGGATCGAATCTGCTGAAAATTTTTGATGGCGGCTGGTTTCCCATTGCCGTTGCCGTAATCATCGTCGTATTGATGACGGCATGGAAGGATGGACGAGCGGTTCTCTATCAGAAGATTCGAAGCGCCATGCTCTCACTGGATTTCTTTATTGCAGATGTCTCAAAACACGGCGTTCACCGGGTCAAGGGCACCGCCGTTTTCATGGCGTCATCCTCGAATTTCACGCCGCCATCCCTGCTTCATCACTTCAAGCACAATAAGGTGCTTCATGAACAGGTCATCTTTCTGACGATTCAACCGGAAGACATTCCCACCATACTCGAACGCGATCGACTGGCATTTGAGACCCTCGGTCACGGGTTTCACAGGGTCATTGCCCGTTATGGTTTTATGGAAACCCCCAATGTGCCCAGAATCATGAGCAGAGCTCTTCAGTTGGGTTTGATTCCACAAATACGCCCCATGAGCTATTATCTTGGCAGAGAGACACTGCTGATTACCGGCAAATCCAAAATGAGCCGATGGCGATTGCATATTTTTGCATTTTTATCCCGAAACTCTAAAAGCGCCGTAGAATATTTCGGAATTCCGCCGGGCCGGGTTGTGGAACTAGGCGGGCAGATCGAACTGTAAAAAAGAAAGGGGCAGTTATCAGGGGGCAGGAAAGAAACTGCAACCCGCCCCGTGTTCCCTATCTACCTAATCATTTATTAAGGAGAAAAAACATGACAGAACATCCTGGAGCAATCACCATGAAGGGGAATCCATTGACACTGCTGGGCAACCTGCCGGAAGTCGGACAGGCTGCTCCGGATTTTGAGGTCCTGGACAACAATTTGACGCCGGTAAAGCTTTCGTCATTCAAAGGAAAAATCTGCATTATCGCTTCGGTACCTTCTCTGGACACCCCGATCTGCGATATCGAGACCCGACGATTCAATACGGAAGCCGCTCAATTAAGCCCGGATACAGTCATTCTTACCATCAGCATGGATCTTCCGTTTGCCCAAAAGAGGTGGTGCGGTGCAGCCGGAATCGATAAGGTGATCACCTTATCCGATCACCGCAATGCCGAATTCGGCGCTGCTTTTGGAATGATCATCAAAGAATTGCGACTTCTGGCAAGGGCTGTTTTTGTCATCGACAGATCTGGCATTGTCAGACTGGCTCAACTGGTAAAGGAAGTGGCGCAAGAACCGGATTATGGAGCTGCTCTATCCGTCGTCAAGCAACTGGCATAATGCGCAGTCAGCCATAACTATAGACCTTCAGAAAAATAATTTCGCGGCGTTATCGGTCGGAGATATACTACAGTATTATCTCCGACCTGCTGCCTTGCAACATGAATTTTCTGAAAGTCTATAAAAAAGCAGAGAGCCGATAGCAGTAAAAAAACGACAACCCCGCCCTGCAGCGCTCTGTTATCCACCAATCGGCGTCTGTCATCCGGCAGCCGTCATACCGTATATTTCCGTTTTAGCGCCTTTACCTCTTTCTGGAGAGTCTTGACCTGAGCTTTCAAATCCTTGATTGCAGCGTGGGTTGTGGCTCGGATCTGTTCTTCGTGTTCTTTTCGGTAAAGCTTCTCCAGCCGGATCAGTTCGGCATCCGCCTGTTCATCGCTTAACTGGGGATAGTTCCGGGCAATTGCAGCGGCAACCTTTTCATCAAAATTTCCGCGCAATTCTTCCAGAATCAACTCCTGCATCTCTTCGAAAGACGGTTCGGCATAATCTTCAGAACAAATTAAGCCAAAATTTTCATTGATCATCAGCCTCGAGCACTTTTTAGCAATGCCTTTTAGAGAACTCTCCTCGAAATAAGCAAAATACTGTATAATTTGATTGCCCAAAATGCCTTCGGAAATATCTTCAAAAATATCTTCGGAAATATCTTTTGACTTTGTTTCGCTGCTCATACAAAAAACGAATCCTTTAAAAAGGTTGATTGCACAATAAAGCATGATTTACACACAGTTCGTTCGTTCTGGATGGTTTTAACAGACAATGCATTCAGAATCAACCACCAGACATCACCTAAGGACACAGCATCCAGGAAACAGAGCAGAATTTTGATGGATAATTAATTGTAACTTTTTTAATTTCTTGACAAAAGGCAAACATCGACGTATTAAACAAACTGTTCTGCCGAAAGACACAAATGAATAAAGAAACCGCCATAGACTTATATGCCTTTTAAGATAATGATATTGGGAAGGCGGCAAAGAAGGGATAGACTATTGTTTGCTGGTTATCCCCGACCGATAACGAACCCAAAATATTTAAATAGAAAACTTATAGATGTCAAGTTACAGGAGAACGCCGCCTATGACGCTCACAAAAGCTCAGCTTGTTGATACCATTCATGAAACTATCGGACTTCCAGCCAAAAAAAGTGTTGAAGTTGTTGAAACATTGCTCGAAATCATCAAACAAGCCCTGGAAGACGGCGATAACGTTCTGATCAGCGGTTTCGGGAAGTTCTGCGTCAACGACAAAGACAAACGGCGGGGAAGAAATCCAGCGACCGGCGAAGACATGATGCTGGATCAACGCAGGGTGGTAACTTTTAGGTGTTCTTCGGTATTAAGGGAAAAGATCAATAAGTGACCTCATGATTGAATCCAGCTCGCTGCCTGACAGCCATTTACAGTTTTTCAGATCGCTGTTCATTAAAACCAGTGGTAACATCCGTGTGCAGGTTTCCATGCATGAAATTGGCAATGAGGCCGGTATGGATAAATCGACCTCGAAAACGGTTGCTGAAGACCTGATGAGCGTGGGATTGATCGATATCCGCACGCTTTCAGGCGGCATCGGACTTACCGAAGAAGGCTTTCATGAAGCACAGAACCGGTTTGCGGATATTGTCGGCAGCGGCGGCAGCGGAATAAAGCTGGGAAATCATCCGGTTATCGGTGAAAAAGTAGGCGTGGCCATCATGGATATCCTGAGCGACCTCAAACCCCGGATTGGAAAACTCGGGATGGCTTATGACGACCTGACCGAACTGCTTGCCGACATCCAAACACTGGAGGCCCAGATGCGATCCTCTAAACCCAAAACAGCCATTGTTCGGGAGTGTTTACGATCCATGCAGCCATTGCTTACCAGCGCCAACGATACCGAAACCCTGTTCCGGATCAATTTTTTTCTGGCAGACTGATATCTATCCGGTCCGGATTGCCGAATAAAGTGTCCAGACGCCGACAACCAGAAAAAATACTCCGGCTCCCATTTTGATAAAGACCGGCGGAATCACCCGGCTGATCGCCTCACCGAACATGACGGCAATCAATGAGCTGAGTACCAGTGCGCCAGCCGATCCCAGAAATACCATCAGTTTGGAGTTGCATTCCGCAGACAGGCAAAACGTCGCCAACTGCGTCTTATCCCCAAGTTCCGCCAGAAATACCATTCCAAATGTTGTCAACAGCAGTTTTATATCCATCTTTCTCTTTCTCAATTATGATTGTCTTTTGTCGTAATCTTCGCTATTCCCCTATCCTGGAAGGTCGCACCTGCACCACAATAATTTCGCTATACTCATGAAACACTCCATAAAAATTTGCTCAATTGGCGTCACAATGCTCTGAGATGTTCGGGTTTCAAGGCGATCTTGCCGGCTATCGCCTGATCGATCAATGCCAGCGTGGCCATTTTTTCGGCAGGCATCCTGGCCTGAATGGGTAGATAATTGGAGGCATGGTTGGCATGAAAAAGACCACGGGTCAGATCGGTGGCGCCAATCATGGTTCTGAGTTCCTGAAGCGTTTCATCCGGATCGATCAACAGAAATCGGCCGGCTTCATAATCCTGATGAAGCGGCGTCCCCGGAATCAGCATCAGACTGAGCGCTCCGACATAATCCGGATCAATGGCCGTCAACACCCTGCCCGTTTCCTGAGCATGAATCTGTGAGCGCTGCCTCCCGGCGATCCCCAGCAGCACCGTGACAGACAGCTTGAACCCTGCCTGCCGGGCTTTTTGTCCCATCCGGATCATTTCCTCGGCCGGCGCCCCTTTTTGAATGGCCTGCAGGGTTGTATCATCCCCGCTTTCAAGCCCCATATACAGAATGCCAAGCCCGAGAGACTGCAGGGTTTCCAGTTCCTGGGGCGTTTTCAGCTTCAGGCTTTTGGCATTGGCGTATGCGCCCACACGGGTAACCCATGGAAGCTGCCGTTTGATGTCTGATAGTATGGACACCAGCCGCTTCTGTGGAATGATCAGTGCATCTCCGTCACACAGAAACACCCGACGCTGGCGCTTGCAGTATTGTTCGGCAAAGGCGATATCCGCCTGGATGATGTCATCGGTTTTGATTCGGAACCGCTCGCCCTGATACGTTCCGCAAAAAGTACATTTGTTTCGAGAACACCCCACTGTCACTTGAAGCAGGATACTGTTTGCCTCACTGGGGGGCCGGATAATCATTCCTTCATAATGCATGGTAAATCCTTGATAATTAATATGGTTATTATAATGTTCCAAGTTATATAAAACTGATGATTTTAGCCTAAAAGTAAAAATGGTGCTGGTAATAATCTGTATTACCGACACCATTCTACGTCAAAACAACCTACGCATCAACAAATCATATGATTTTACACGAGAAAGCCTTTCAACAAAGCTGAACCGGCTACAACCTTTTTAACCTCTGCCCGAAATGCGCTGTGTCTGGGGAATTTGGTGCGAACAAACTCACTGACGAGAGAGATGGCATCGTCTTTTTTTTGTATATACACATAGCACTCCGCAAGTGCGCCAAGAGATCCGGCGGCGCGATCATATGCGTTCCGATGCTGTTGGGATACTATCTGCTCGACGCGTTCGCGGCAGATAGTGTCCGCCCATATCAGATACTGCTGTTTTTTTGATTCCGTCAACGACACGGATTTCAGACCTTTCATCATCTCGTTGTAGTTATCCTGTGCATATTTCTTAAATAATGCCTGAATCGTGGCGGCCTTGTGTGAATGATCGGTTAATACAGTCAAAATACACGCAAAAAGAAGCCCTGCCTTTCCATAAGACCAGCCAAGACTTTTTTCTGTTTTGCCTGCTTCAAATGCTTCTTCGAATCGTCCCGCCATCAGCAGAATTTCAAGATACAAACCGCCATCACCCCTTATATTAAGCTGGTCTTTGCATGCCAGAATCCCATCGAGTTCCTGTGAGCGCAGGTTCTGGCCTTCAGCTTCTTGCAGGAATTCAAGAAGCGTGTTCTGTTTTGGCTCAGACAGAAATCGCTCCCGTTTTCCCAACAGCACCAATGTCTTATCCCCCAATATCTTGGCCGCCTTCACCAGGTATTGCATCGCCTGTTCCCGAAAACTGCCATGAGCTAACACATCTTTGGCCTCCAGACAGACATCACGTACCCTCTGCCAGTTCTCGAAGGCTTCAAGATGCTGAATCCAGAACAGATAGCCACGCGGCTGTTCCGATTTCCACTCTCTAGCCAAACGGCTGATACCCGCCTCGCCTTCCATCCACTGCAGTGCTTCCATACGAAGCACCTCGGCTCTGGCGCCCTTGCAGAGACTCAGTTTTTTCTCCCAGGCAGGCAAAAACGATTCCACGGTGTCGAGATTTTCGACACTGGCATCCACGACATCCCGCAGCAGCGGAAAAGACTCGGATGACAATTCCAAGCGATAAGTATTCATCGGGGCATCCACCGCCATCGATTCAAAAAAATCATTCAGTAATCGGGCTGAATCGGCGGTTTCATAAACACAGCGGCAGTACCTGGCTCTTGCTTCACGAAGATTCAATGACGTCAGTGAAATATGATCGGACAATTCCGCATTGCTCTCCAATAAACCAAACAGAGCGCAATACACCCGTTTTGCCGGTTCCAGATGGCCACCCATAAATAAATCGCCTGTATCCAGAAGCAACTGTTCCATATCGTTCGACTGGCCTTCGGTGATATAATCGGGCTCTTCATCACGCCATTCATCCCGATCATAATCATCCCAATAACTACCGTCTTCAAGGGATGCAATCCGTGTTTCAATTTCCTCCTGCAAATCTGCAATTCGTTCCAATAATTGCGATTCCACCGCCAAAGGGTTATCGACTTCGCCTGAAACATCACCAGCAGATGGAATATGGAGTTTATCCAAAAAAGTTCTGCGAGAATTCGCCGGTACTTCCCGCGCCAGATCAAGCAGTGTTTCCACCAGTTCTTGTTTTGAAAGGCTTTCACAGCATTTTTGGACAGCCAGCAAATACGGTTTCAACGAAATTCCGGTTTCTCCTGCGTTCATGTCATACTCCGATCATGATCATAAATATCGATTGGGCGAGTATCACTTTTTTCAGCCGCTGCGATTCGCAACAGCATAAAACAAATATGGCGATTGATTGCATAAAAGAAGCTTTGGGTCAAGAATGAATTCTTAATCCCCCCATGCCGGCAGTGGCGGTTAAAGATAAAACCAATGATTATATCCCTCCATAAGGCCCGATGGTGAATACCGTCGGTGTCTTGATTGTTCCGTCAGCACTGGTCGTTAAACTGGTAACGATGGCATTCGATGAACCGATGGAAAATTCATATAACATGGGAAAGCCGGACGGAAAGCGTGCTGCAAGGTCTGACCCGGTAATGGTGATTGTACCATAGCTGTAGAGAACCAAAGGCGTCGCACTGCCAAACTCAGAAATCACATTTCCGTTTACATCCCAGGCCGTAATGCTGATTGCAGCACCGCCGGCGGAAAGTGTACCGGACATATCTGAAACTTTGATGGTTGTGAGATGACTAACATAATTTGTCGCAAAATTGGAAATACCACTTGTGAAGATGCTTGGAATTTCTACAAAGCCGTCGGTACTGCTCTTGATATTGGTGATAAGAAACTTCGCTGATCCGATAGAAAATTTGTAACTTATGGGGGAACCGGTAGGGAACCGTGCTGCAAGGTTTGCGCCTGAAATACTGGTAGTTCCATGGTTGTAGAGTACCAGAGGTGCAGCTCCAGCGGATTCCGGAATTGCGTTACCGCCGGCATCCCAAGCCATAACGGAGATTAAGCCTCCGCTGTGAATTAAACCGGAAAGGTCGGAAATCTCAAGCGTATTATATTTACCAATTGAATTTGATACATAATTATTCACGCCGCTGGTATAGGCGACAGGTATATTTAGTGTACCATCGGTACTGTTTTTTACGTTGGTGACAAGCACCTGCGCAGATTGAATGTTGAACTGGTAAATCATGGGGGATCCCGTAGGGAAACGTGCCGCAAGGCTTGAGCCTGAAATCATGGTTGTTCCATGATTGTAAAGCACCAGAGGAGCAGTGCTTGCGGATTCAGGGATGGCATTCCCGTTGGCATCCCAGGCCATCACGGAGATTGAGCCTCCGCTTGGTATTGAACCGGAAAAATCGGTAACCTTAATGGTATTATAATTTCCGATGGAATTGGAAGCAAAGTTTGTCATCCCATTTAAATAAACAATAGGAACTTTAAATGTATCATCCGTACTATTCTTAACATTGGTGATCACCACATTCGGGGAGGCAATAGAAAACTTGTATAGCATTGGGATACCGCTTGTGAAACGAGCGGCAAGACTTGAGCCTGAAATACTGGTAGTTCCATGGTTGTAAAATACCAGAGGTTCAGCTTCAGCGGATTCAGGGCTGGCGTTACCGTCTGCATCCCAGGCCATCACGGAGATTAAGCCTCCAATAGGAAGTGAACCGGAAATGTCAGAAATCTTAATCGTATTGCGGGTACCAATGGAATTTGAAACCAGCACCGAATTTTCTAAACTCATCTGTCCAGTGTTGGGCATTGTGTCGGTGGAGTAACTCGCATCCGGACCATAAAATGATTGGTCAGGCGAAGAACCTCTGATTATGCCGACATCGTCATAGCATTTGGTCTGCTCGGTGTCTGGCGATGGTGCAGCCCATGCAACCACAGTTATCATCAGAAAAATAAAACTGTAAGCGCCTGCCTGTGTTTTTTTCAAACTCAATTCCTTTTTAATGTGTGTGCGGTTAAGATACTCTGTGAGATAGCTTCCCTATATCCCCCCATAAGGGCCGAGGGTAAATACTGTTGGAGTTTTTATTGTCCCGTCAACACTGGTTGTCAAACTGGTGACGATGGTGTTCAACGAACCAATGGAAAATTCATACAACACGGGAAAGCCGGATGGAAAGCGTGCAGCAAGGTCTGAACCGGTAATGGTGGTTGTGCCGTAGCTGTAAAGAACCAAAGGCGACGCACTTTCTGGAATTGCATTTCCGTTGGCATCCCAGGCCGTAATACTGATGGCAGCTCCGCCGGCTGAAAGTGCACCTGACATGTCCGAAATCTTTATGGTGGTCAGAGAACTGACATAATTGGCCGCAAAATTTAAAAGACCATATGTGTTAACGCTTGGAATTTCAACAAGGCCGTCGGTACTGCTCTTGACATTGGTAATCAGCACTTTCGATGATGCGATAGAAAAACTGTAACTGATGGGCGACCCCGTGGGGAATCGTGCGGCAAGGATTGAACCGGAAATACTGTTTGTTCCATGATTGTAGAGTACCAGAGGCGGGGCTCCGGCGGATTCCGGAATAGCGTTACCACTCGCATCCCAGGCCGACACACTGATCAAAGCGCCGCTTGGAATTGAACCGGAGAGGTCGGAGATTTCAAGTGTATTATATTTACCAATTGAATTTGAAACATAATTACTCACGCCGCTGGAATAAGCGACCGGGATATTTAACTTCCCATCGGTACTGTTTTTTACGTTGGTAACAAGCACCTGAGCAGATTGAATATTAAATTGGTAAATCATGGGTGATCCCGTGGGGAAACGTGCAGCAAGGCTTGAGCCTGAAATCATGGTTGTTCCATGGTTGTAAAGCACCAGAGGCGGGACTCCGGAGGATTCAGAAATGGCGTTGCCGTTCGCATCCCAGGCCAGCACGGTAATCGAGCCTCCGCTTGGAATAGAACCGGAGAAATCGGTAATCTTAATCGTATTATAATTTCCGATGGAGTTGGAGGCAAAGCTTGTCATCCCATTTAAATAAACGACGGGTACTTTGAACGTATCATCCGTGCTAATTTTTACATTGGTGACCACCACATTCGGGGAAGCAATAGAAAACTTATATAACATTGGGACGCTAGTAAAACGTGCGGCAAGACTTGAGCCTGAAATACTGGTCGTTCCATGGTTGTAAAGCACCAGAGGTGTAACACCAGCGGATTCTGGTATGGCGTTACCGTTTGTATCCCATGCCATAATGGAGATTAATCCTCCGCTTGGTATTGAACCTGAAAAATCTGAAAACTTAATGGTGTTGCGGGTTCCAATGGAATTCGAGCCCAGCACCGAATTAACTAATGACCCAGACGGTACACTGCGAACGGCGCGGACATAGTAGCTACTGAGCTTATAGTTGCTGTAGTCGTAGCCGGTGAAGAAGTTCACGCCCCACACATTGCTCGTATCGTTCGCAACAGTAGTAGATGACCAATAACAGGACGATACCGTATTCGGAAAATATGCGGTATTTATGCTAGGCTCTGGGGAGGGAATGCCGTCGTTGACAATATAACGCAGTTCTTTAAGGGTTGGCAGCCTCCAGTCACTGAAGCCACCATAGTTGGCATCATTCAGTGCGTTGATGAAATCTTCGGTATTCGTTCCATCACCGGCAGTACCCGCACCACTGCTGTTGGTCGCCGAAATGCTATCGTACCAGGAATAAGCGTTATCAGCATCGTGGGGGTCATTGTAGTTTTGAACCCCATCCTTGTTGGTCTTCAGCTCCCAGATCAGCCCGGCGACATTATCTTCCACCATGGTCCAGGATGTGGCGGAATCCGGCAGCGCATTGCCTGTGCTGTCCAGCTTGGTGTAAGATACCTGGTTGATGCTGTAGCTGGCGTCCTGGCCGTAAAATGACTGGCCGGGTATTTCAACGGTGTTGTTATAACATTTCATCTGCCCAGTATCCGACATCGGCGCCGCAAACGCATTAGCTACGATAAGTAACAAAGCCAAACAAAATATGTTTTTCATTGTAGAGTTCCTTTACTGTCTTGAGTTGAACTAATTTATTACCTGCATGATAGTTATCCCCGCACCCCAAGGTAATCCACTTGGGCCTGGTTGAAGCGATAATTACATCCCGCCAGAGGCCCCCGTCGCAAATATCGTCGGAATTTTAACCGCCCCATCTTCGTTGATTGTTAAATTTGTAACAAGCTCACTTTCTGATGTGTTGGAAAGTTGAGAAAGTCCAAAACATTTAGAACTCGATCTGATATGAGAAAATAGGCAAGTGCCAACTGACTTATTTTCAACAAAAAACACCAGATCGAACTCATGAATACATCATATAACGAATCACCAGACGTAGCAATTGGAAATGATAAATGGGAGCGAGCCGATACGGCGAAACTTGTTTTTGATTTTGAAACAAGAGAGCAAACCGTTAGACAGCATGACTTTACAAAAAAGGCTGACGTTCCTCGATCAACAGGAACCGCCAGCAAATGCCTGTAAAAACAATCACGATTACCGATCATGAGCATTTGCCTTGAACTATACAAAATGCCGGACATGACCCCCCTCCCGACCTCCCCCCGCTGGGGGGAGGAGGTGAACGATTACTCTGTATACGTTCAGACTCCTGCCCCCTGCCCCATCCGGGATATTATTGACATCACCCCCTGAATCCGATACGAGTAAGAATCCGCTGTTAAAAAAAACAGGCAATTTTCCAGGAGCATCGCCATGAAATTTCCTTACGGTATTTTCGATTTCAAGGAAATCGTAACGCAGAATTATTTTTACTGCGACCGGACGAATTTTATTCAACCCATTGAAGAGGCAGGAAATTATCTGCTGTTCATCCGACCCCGCCGCTTTGGAAAAAGCCTGCTGCTC
>CAJBLH010000094.1 GCA_903953895.1 uncultured Desulfobacteraceae bacterium
AAGGCATATTTGGCATGCCAGAAATTCTATGAACTCAGCTTGTAAGCTTGACTTAACCAATTTTCACGAGGATTTTCTCGAAATGCTACTGGATGTAGTCTGCTATGCAGCCTGAGCTCCCTCAATTTGTACAAAGTCGAGACATGGTATTGCGATACTGGCCGTCCTATCGTTAAAGTCAGTGATTTCACCCAAAATTCAGTAGATGCTAGCTCATTAACTAAAGTCCCTGATGAAATTGCAGAAAAATATCTCCGTTATGAACTAAGAGAGCGCGATGTTGTTATTCAGACAGTCGGTTCTTGGCCAACCAACCCAGCTTCAGTCGTTGGGAAGTGCATTCGCGTTCCGCGCACAGCCCATAAAGCGCTCTTGAATCAAAACTCAGTACGTCTATCCCCTGGTAACGAAGTAGAAAAACGTTACTTGTATTACTGCCTTCGGTCTTCACAATTTTCCAATTACATTGTGGGAACTGCTCAAGGAGCTGCAAGTCAAGCTGCGATAACTCTTGATGCAATTCGCACCTATGCATTATCACTACCCCCTCTCCCCACCCAGCGGAAAATCGCCGCAATCCTCTCGGCCTACGACGACTGATCGAGAACAACCTGCGGCGGATTAAGATTCTGGAGGAGATGTTAAGTATATCGGCTTGGGCGACATAGGTCTGCCGGACATTCAGCAGCCTTTTGTCTGGAAAAATAACAAGGTTCGCGATCTGTTCGATTCCATGTATAAGGGCTACCCAGTGGGCTATCTACTGTTCTTGCAAAGCGCGACGGCCGACGCTTCCCGGACTATCGGTACGGACACCAAGCAAAAGCCGCCCCGCCTGGTTATCGTTGATGGGCAGCAACGCCTGACTTCGTTGTATGCTGTCATCAAAAGCATTGCCGTTTTGCGAGAAAATTTTGAAAGCGAACGTATCCAGATTGCTTTCAATCCTATAGAAGAAAGATTTGAGGTTGCCGCCATTTGTCGAGACAAGTCATTCATCCCGGATATCTCCGTGTTGTAGAGTGTGGATGCCAAGATAACCCGAATTATTCGGGACTACCTTGAAAATCTGAGGAAAGGTCGTGAAATTAGTGAAGCCGAGGAGTTGCCTATTGAAGACAGGATTCTCAAGCTTCAGGGTTTGCTGGGTTTCCCATTTACGGCGCTTGAATTGGCATCGGATATTGATGAGGAGGCGGTGTCGGATGTTTTCGTGCGCATCAACAGCAAGGGTACGCCGCTGAATCAGGCCGATTTTATTTTGACCCTGATGTCAGTGTTCTGGGATGAAGGTCGTGCTGCCTTGGAGGGCTTCTGTCGTGAATCCCGCAAACCTTCGAAAGGCAAGGCGTCGCCGTTTAATCATTTTATAGAACCATCTCCGGATCAGTTGTTGCGAGTAGGCGTGGGAGTAGCATTCAAACGCGCGCAATTGAAGTATGTTTACTCGATTTTACGGGGTAAGGATCTTGAGACAGAAAAGTTCAGCGACAAGCGCCGGGAACAGCAATTTGAACTGCTTAAGGATGCTCAGAAACGCGTGCTGAACCTCCAACACTGGCACGACTTTATGAACTGCATTCGTCAAGCCGGTTTCCGCAGTGGGAAGATGATTAGTTCACAGAACAATCTGCTGTTTTCCTACATACTCTATCTGATCGGCCGCACCGAATACAAAGTGCCCGAGTTCGACCTTCGGCGGGTGAGTGCTCGATGGTTTTTCATGTCGGCAGTCACTGGCCGCTTTACAGGTTCGCCGGAATCAGCCATGGAATTTGATCTTGCAGGGTTGCGAGATGTGGACACATCCGACGGTTTTGTGAAGACGCTCAGCCAAATTTGCGATATCACGCTTACCAATGATTTCTGGGCGGTGTCACTGCCCAATGATCTGGCCACCTCATCACCACGCAGTCCATCGCTATTTGCCTACCTTGCGGCGCTGGTTTTGCTGGATGCACGAGTGCTATTCTCCAAAATCAAAGTTGCCGATCTGCTGGACCCATCCGTGCAGGCGAATCGCTCTGCTGTGGAGCGGCATCATCTTTTTCCCAAGGGCTTCCTGAACAAGCAGGTCATTACTGCCATCCGCGAGACCAACCAGATCGCCAACTACGCCCTGGTGGAGTGGGGAGACAATACAGATATATCCGATCAAGCACCAGTGGATTATCTACCCAGTATGAAGGCGCGTTTTAGTCATGGAGAACTTGAGCGGATGTATCGGTTGCATGCCCTGCCGCCAAACTGGGAGCATCTGGACTATCGTGTTTTTCTGGAGAAGCGCCGCGAACTGATGGCACAGGTGATTTCCGATGGCTACGCAACCCTTATTGCGGGGGAAATCGGGGAAGATCTGTCCACGGCTGAGTTTGATCTGTCGAACGTGGTTATGAATGGGGAGTCCGAAGCAGTGGAATTCAAGTCCACGCTACGTACCAACCTGCACACCGGAAGCAAAGACCCGCGTATGGAGTTGGCCGTGCTCAAGACTCTGGCTGGTTTTTTGAACACCAACGGTGGCATGCTGGTTGTAGGAGTTTCCGATGATGGCAGTCCGGTGGGAATTCAGGTTGATGAATTTGATAATGAAGACAAGATGAGTCTGCATCTGGTGAATATTGTCAAGTCCCGCATTGGAATCCCGGCTATGACAACCCTGCATGTTCATTTTGATGATCACGACGACTACCGCGTGATGGTAGTGAAATGTCGAAAAGCTTCCACCCCTGTGTTTGTAAAGGATGGGGATACAGAGCGTTTTAATATCCGCACTGGGCCATCCACGACCGAGTTGAGCCCCAGCCAGACTCAGGAATACATCAAACAGAGGTTTAGCGCATGAGCCTCACCGGCTACATTGCAGGCGCCTTGGTAGAGCAACCTGGCATCGCCCATCCGACAGAATTGGTCGTCACCGGTCCCGAGAAGTGTATTGCATGAACGGCGCTATGCGAATCTATGGCCTGGATTTTACCAGCGCCCCTTCATCGGTGTCGTCTAAAGCAAAGAGCCTGAAGAGACTAATACTCGCTGTCTGTACTCTGGAGAATGGCCTGCTCAAAGTCGATAACTTTGAACCTCTCAATGGAACCTCTCATGGCGATTTCTCAAAACTCGAAGCATGGCTGTACACAGAAGGACCATGGGTTGCAGGTTTTGATTTCCCATTTGGACAACCCGTTCAGCTCATCGACGATCTGAATTGGCCAAAGACATGGGTTGGATATGTAGGTTGTGTTAATGAATTGGGAAAGAATGGTTTCGAGGAAGTTTTGGAACGATACAAGGATAAGAAACCCAAGGGACAGAAGGAACTTCGTAGGGGAACCGACTGCAAAGCCGGAGCTGTCAGTCCCATGAAACTATTTGGTGTCCCTGTTGGAAAAATGTTCTTCCAGGGAGCCCCTCGCCTTTGTCGCTCGAACCTTTCCATCCATCCGCTACGTATTGTTGATTCCGAGAATCGGCATGTTATTGAAGCTTACCCGAAATTGGTTGCTCGCTGTTGTATCGGCAGTAATCGTTATAAGAGCGACAACCCCTGTACAAATCGAAACGAAATGACTGAACAACGCCAACAGATTTTAAATGCAATCTGCGGAATCGACGGTAACAAAACAGCCTTTTTGAGTACTTACAATATCAAGTTACAGATTTCCCCTGAGCTGAAAAGCGAATGCGTCAACGATCCGTCCGGTGATTGTCTTGATTCCGTTTTATGCGCAATTCAGGCAGCATGGAGTTATACCATGAAAGAAAACAATTATGGCATTCCGATGGATGCCAGCATTATTGAAGGATGGATCTGTGATCCACAAATTTTTCCCAATAAGGTTGTGGCATGAAAGCCGCCGATCTCGACATCTTGCTTCAGGAGGGCGAAGGTGTCACGCTGGAGTACAAGGAATCACCGGCCGGCCCAGCACTGAGGACGTCCTGGTCAACATCGAAGCGGCCGAACGATCCGGCGCCAAGCTGTTTTTTCGCAATGCCCTTATTGCCGACCTGCTCCACCGCATCACCTTCATCGAAAAAGCCGGAACCGGGATCAATCGTATGCGTGAGGATGCGCGCGAGCAGGACTGTCCGGCGCCGATCTTCGAGGAAAACGGCTTTTTCACCGCGATCTTCCGTCCGAATCCGGAGGTGCGGGCGCAGGCGGGCGCCAAGGAGGGACCAAGTACCCCCCAAACACACCCCGGCAATCGGCACCAAGTTGGCACTAAGTAGGCACCAAGTTGAAATACTGCGTAAATTGTCAGCGGCGGCGCGAAAATGTACCAAATCGGGCGGCTTGAAAATGCGAGTCAGAAATGGGAGTAAAAGCAGTCACTGGATGCCGTTGTCAGGTTCCAGTGACCGTTTGATCACGGAGGCGGAGAGTTTCAGGTTTC
>CAJBLH010000095.1 GCA_903953895.1 uncultured Desulfobacteraceae bacterium
AACGATCCTTTCCTTTTTGTAAGTGATGGAGTTCAGAAACCGGTATTCGTTTTCCTGTGGTCAAAATTTCGGGCGGGCATGCTGGAAATATCCGACAACCCGTTTGCGCTGGCAACGCTGGCCCATCTGGAAACACAGAATACGCAACAGAATGAGACCCGGCGGTTTGAAAGCAAGTTGCGGTTTATCAGAAATTTGTATGCCAAAGGATGGCGCAAAGAGAGAATTATCGAGCTATTTCATTTTATCGACTGGATTATGAGATTGCCGGATTATTTGGAAAGCGAGCTGTGGGTTGAAATCCTTAATTTTGAGGAGGAGAGAAAAATGCGATATGTCGGCAGTGTGGAACGCATTGGCTATAAGAGAGGGTGGGATGAAGGCAAACTTGAAGGCAAGACTGAAGAGAGGCTTGAAGCCATCGAGCTTGGCTTGAGCCTGAAATTCGGTGATGATGCGGCGATGCCGCTGATGTCTTCGATCCGCAACCTGCAAGACCCGGACCGGCTGATTATGATCAGGGATACCATCCGAATGGCGGGCAGCATCGATGAAAAATCCGGCAACTGGTATCGAGCCGGCAGGGGCAGGCATAAGCCTTCACTGATTGCCACCGCATCTGCAAGGAGTTGCACGACTTCTGAAAATTCTGATGGTGCCTGAAATTGACTTACTATTGGCGTTTAATGGACAAATCCAAAAAACAAATGCTTGAATTGTTTAAAATTAAGCTAATCTTACCCGCGACCCAAAATTTCGACATATCAAAAAAACGCTTGCTATTGTACGTTTTTTGTCGATTGCCTTTGTTTTGGCTCAGGCGTTTTGGTATATATCGGTATATATCGATTTAAACTGTTGTAACTTAGCCTTAGATTTGCAGTTGAATTCGCTTGTCATTTTATTTCTTCATCAATAATTTCAGACATTCAAATCGGTTCTTTCCATCCTGTCGGTATAAGAATTGGTTCTTTTTATTATTTCGGTATGCTAATTGCTTTTAAAATTTAGCTACGCGTCGTTTTATTTTATGATGCATTCGTGTTTCGCACGATATCGTTAAAGTTCCAGTTCAAAATAAATCTGCGAAGATGATCACCTTTTCAGTGTGGTAGGATCGCTTCCGAAGGCTGTTAAAAGTAAAACGATGAACAGACATTAGGTTTACCTAAAGTAACAGGCATAAGCTATTGCAGGGTCAAGGACAAAAGGTTTTGTTCTCTATGAGAAAAGAAAATGGCTTTACATTGATTGAAATGATGGTGGTGATTGCGATCATCGGAATCATAACAGCTATTGCTACTGGCAGTTTTAAAAGAAACGAAACAAAATTGAGAGATGCAGCCAGTATGATTCAAGCGGATTTTGAGAGAGCACGATCACGGGCAATACGCGAAAACGCATTCGTCGTTGTGGTCATAAACACTAATACGGATACTCATGCGTATAACATTTTCATCGATAATGGAACCGGGGGTGGGACTGCCCAAAACCTCACACGTGATGGTAGTGAAACAGTGCTATCCGATGCAAACTTACCGGCTGGAATCCAAATTATCAATACGACATTCACTGGCAACAAAACTGGATTTAATGGAAGAGGATATTGTTTAAGAAACGGATTACTTACTCTCTATTCAAGCGGGAAATCTGTTGTTGTGGACATGAATAACCGCTTTGGAAGAATCACAATATCAACACCATGACCATTTGGTCAAGCGGGGAATATAATATGCTACACAATCCACTAAAAATCAGCAACAGTGGATTCACCTTGGTTGAGGTTCTGATTACCATGGCGATTGCTTCGATTTCATTCGCTGCAATTTATAGTGTTTTTGGGTCAGCCCAAAAAACCAGTACAATCAATGAAGTTAATGCCAACGTAATGAGAAGCCTTCGAACCAGCATTGATTTCATGGAGTCAGATATTCGAATGGCTGGGCTCCTATGCGATATAAACAGCAAACAACCAGTGAGTAAAAGCGTAATAGAGGCAACTTCGATCAGGCTCCGATTCACCGCGGATCGTGATTGCGATGGTTCAATAGAGGCATTTAATCCCGCTCACATAACCGGAGGACTGCAAGAATCAGATTTCGAGCAAATAACCTATTTTTATGATTTGACATCTAAAGAAATAAGACAATGTCTTTATGACACAGGCAATGTTGAATTCTGTGAAACATTAGCCGATCATGTTGAGTTTTTTAGCTTCACTTATCTGGATGAGGATAAAATTACGATAGCGGATGCGACTACAAACAAGGCGGATATCCGCTTCGTCGATGTATCAATAAGAATTGAACAACCATCGGGTCTGTCAGAACCTGTGTCAAGAAACATCACAAAACGGATTTTCTGTCGAAACTTAGCCAGTGAAATGCTTTAACTTTTTCAATGAAGGTATTGGATATGAATTTCATTTATGTAAACAATCATAATTATCGGGCTGAAGAAGGGTTTACGCTAATTGAAGTTCTGATTTCCTTAGCAATTTTATCAATAGGTATTTTAGCGGTAGCTTCATTGCAGATTACTGCCAGTATGCAAAGTCGTAACTCGTTTGAGATTACTGAAGCCAGTGCTATAGCTTCTTATCAAATGGAAGATTTGATGTCTATTGATTATAGCGATTTAGAAATTGGAACTCATTTACAGTATGTGGATAAATATGGCTATGAAGTTACTACAGACGGTGACAATGTTAAATACATCATCGAGAGGATTGTTTCATCATCTTATCTAAATACAGATGGCGTAGTTGAATCAAAAACTATCGACTTGACAGTAGCTCGCAAGTCAACCAGTACCAATCAACGCGAAATTAATTATCGTTTCATCAAAAATAATCCAGAATAATGGAAATATGCCATGAGAAATTTGAAAGCTGATAAAAATGTTTTTTGTAGGAAAGATGATGGGTCAGCTATCGTGCTATGCCTTATGGTATTAGTGCTTGTTTCTATCATAGGCGTCATGTCCATCCGGACATCAAATAGCGATATTGAGATTTCTACAAACCACCAGTTGTATGAGAGATCATTTTATGCTGCTGAATCTGCCAGAGCTTATGTTATGGATAACTCAGATTTATTCCATGATAATAATCTCGATAAAGATGAGCCAGTTAGTTTTCCTGATCCGGATAATCCAGCGACAACCCGACAAGTAACGACTGGATCACCTGAAGCATTCAAAGGAAGTGTTCGATATTTGGGTGACGGCCAACCACCACCAGGCACAAGTTCCGGATTTCGAGCCTATTACTACAGTATCAATTGTGAAGGTCATTATTATGGTCGCAGTGATACTGTAGTACAATTACAAGCCACATTTCACAGAATAGGATTTAAAAGATAATTATTTCGTCAACACGGTGGGGAGGCAAACATGGATAAACTCAAGATGTTAAGAAGACTAATGGTATTTATTCTGTTATTTCAAATGTCTTTGGTTCAGATTTATGCCATGGATGATACGTGTACGTTCATGACGACAGCCAATGACATCCCGCCGAACATTGTAATTCTTTTAGACAATGGCGCTGCGATGGAAGAAATAATCTGGCATCAAGGTTATTATAACAGTATCAGCTATCAGCCTTCTTTGGCAACTCTGGATGTTGTTCGAGATCAAAGAGCTGTCAATGGTTCTTTTGGTTTTTTATTGGAAAAAGGATACAGCATCACAATATCCGGGGGTAAATATTCTCTTGTCGATATTCCGGAAGATCTGATTGTTGCGCATCACGAATATTCACTAATGGCGGATGGCACAGGCCGAAACCCTGTTTGGACCATCAATGGCAGAACGATTACCTTGCCTGGCACCCCCTCAGCCGCAGTCGATGCCAACGGGGTAAAAGACAACGCAGCAAATTTTAGATTTTCAAAGAATTATCTGAATTGGCTTTTTTTTAGCACGGGCGATGGTGCTTATACCGGTAACGGATCTGATCTGCCTAATGTCACCCGGTTTTATTATGCAAAAAAAGCCTTGATGACAGTTGCCAAAATGACAGCAAATCAGGCACAGTTTTCGATCTACAATTTCACTTCCAACGCGAATGGTTCTACAAATGTCCAACCGCTAGGGATGGTCGTGAATACACCGTTGGCACTTCTCCCAGAGAATAATACATTAAATTCTAGTTATGTAAACAATGTCAATAATATGGGAACAGTAACCTACTCCCCGCTGGCGGAAGGTCTGGCATCTATTGGTGGATATTATGCGTCCCCCTCATCTCATGTTGTAGGATACTATTGTCAGAAAATATTTGCATTGGTTGTTACACCGGGCATGTCTTCATTCGATGAAGAGCCAGCTGCCGGTTCTTCTCCTTCGCCAAGTGTATTTTCTGTTCAATCAGCGGATTATGACAATGACAATCCCATTGTTGTTGAAGGAAACATTAAAGAGATTACAGGGTCAGATACATACCAATATTCCATCCCCACGAATCTATATGGAACCACATTTCTGGATGACGTTGCTTGCTATATGTATAAAAATGACATTGTCGATTACCAGGATGGTTTTCAGAATGTCAGAACATATACTTTGGGTTTCATGGGTGATCACGTTTCTAATCTTTTCCTGATAAACACATCCAACAACGGCAATGGAAACTTCAATTTATATGATACCAGTGACCCTGAATATGGTAAATATCATTATGTCGCAGAAGATCCTGATGAACTTGCCGCCAAACTGCTTAGTGCTGTTAACGACATCATCGCGCAGACCAATTCTTTTACAGCTCCCGTTGTTCCAGTTACACGAACAACGAGCGGCGATAGAATCTACCTGGCATTTTTCAAACCTGATAAGAGTAATTTCTGGGAGGGTAATGTCACCAAATTTGGACTTTCAGAATCTCTTGAGATCGTTGACAAGAATGGTGATGCAGCCACTTATCCGAATGGTGCAATGATAGATGCTGCTATACCTTACTGGCAAACAAAAGACTGGGCAACTCCCGGCAAAAGCAACTACATCCATAACAGTGAACGCAAAATATTTACTTATCTGGGAACTTCAAAGGATTTGACGCAATCGGCCAATGCTTTCAATTCTTCAAACATTACAACGACTCAAATGGGGAATCCAACCGTCAACCCAACCAATCCAGATGAACAAATTATTGGATATATAAGCTATATACGAGGTGCCGATGTTTTTGATCAGGACAAAGATGGAAATGTCACGGAAAACCGTACCGTCATTACAGGAGATGTGCTACACAGCGAACCAGTTGTTATTCCGTACGGTACGGAATCATATGCTTTTTTTGGATCCAATGATGGAATGCTCCATGCGGTCAAAGACTCTACCGGGAAAGAATCATGGGCGTTTATCCCGCCAGATCTACTTCCTAAACTGAAAGATATGATTGAAGGGGTCGGACATCAATATTATGTCGATGCAAGCCCTAAGATTTATTTCAAAGACATCGACAAAGATGGGACTGTCGGCTCCGGAGATCAGGTCGTTTTAGTATGCGGAGAGCGTAAGGGCGGATCAAGTTATTTTGCACTTGATATTACGAATCCGGAAAATCCGATCTATCTTTGGAGAATCGATAACATAAACAACGCAATTGCCCCGCCAGATCACATCGTAGCCGAGCTGGGTCAAAGCTGGTCTGAACCCCAATTCGGATTGGCGAAAACATCTTCAACAGATACCGTTGGCACCCCGGTGTTTTTTATTGGCGCTGGTTACAGTTCAAACAACTCGTCAGGAAAAGCAATTCTCGCAATAAATGTATTAACTGGAGCAGTAATTAAAACATTTACCGACACAGACATGGATTACAGTATCGCCAGTAATGTTCTTGTTGTCGATGCGAATGATAATGGCTTTATTGATAAAGTGTACGTCGGTGATCTTGGAAGTCAATTGTGGCGGTTAGGAAATTTAGCCACATCGTGTGGTGTCGGTTTCGATCCGGTTGAATTTCCGGATTGTGAAAATATTGGCAACTGGGCCGCTCAAAAGGTTTTTGTGGCTGATTCATTGCACACACGAAAATTTTACTACACCCCAAGTCTGGTATTTGAATATAATTATGATCTTTTGTTCATAGGAACGGGAGATCGGGAAAATGCCTGTACGGTGTCCACAACACTCGACAGGTTTTATTGTATCAAAGATACGCATGTACCCAATACCGGCAACCTTGTGGATATAACAACGAGTTCAACGCTTACGGATACTTCACTGGATGCTGTTGACTGTTATGGATGGTATATTACTTTGGCAGCAGGAGAAAAAGCACTGTCCGAAAATATGGTTTTTTATAAAATTGCGTATTTTACGACATTTACACCAAAGATTGATCCTTGTATTCCCGGTGGTGAAGGACGATTGTACGCGATGCAGTATAAGACAGGTAGCAATGGAATAGATATAAATAATGATCAGGTTAAAGAGAGATCTTTCGTTATTGGTGGTGGAATTCCTTCAAAACCCGTTATTGTTATTCCAGATACGCGGGTTCCACCCAAAATGTTAATATCCGTGGGGAGTACAAACCCTGACGCTCAATCACCCGCTTTTGGCGCGGGGGTTGTTGATGTGACTCCTGAAATAGATATAAGATATCCATACAAGTGGTGGCGTGAACCAACCAAATTTTGATGAGATCACTAATCGATGGCACAGTTTCACGATATTTGCGAAAAAAACACTGGTTCAAAGAGCTAATTTTTTTGTTACATCAAACACTCTATCTCGAAGAAGAAAGCGATTTATACTGTCAACGGTCATAATCTTAACTTTTGAACCCCCACCCCAACCCTCCCCCGCTGGGGGAGGGAGCAACAGAAAAGTGCAGATTATGCCTTTTGGCAGTATAACATCTTTTCTTTGCCTGTGCATCAGCGCAATCCAATAAAAATATGCAAAATTGCAATGTAATCAATATGGCATCATTATCCATGAAAAATGTCAAAGGCTTTACCCTAGTTGAGATGATGGTGGTAATTGGCATTACGGCGATTGTATCCGCCGTTGCCATCCCCAATTATTTATCTTATGCCGCCGGGTCGCGCCTTCGAAGCGCAACGCAGGAGCTGTTCTCAAATGTCAAAAAATCCCAAATGAATGCAATTCGTTATCGCAATATTAAGAACCATGTTCCGCCTCAGAATACGATGTGGTGCATAGAGTTCTCACCCACCGGCTATCAGGTAATAAACTGTGGGCGCGATAACGGCAGATGTGCGGCGCCATCTACGACAGACGACGTTTCCGATACGATCGAATTGTCACAATCGTATCCGGGTGTCACATTCAAACAGGATTATTCGCCGGAACGGATCGTATTTTATCCGGATGGAACGATAGATGGTGATGATAACCAGCAAACCCCTTTCAATCGAATATATTCACTGAAAGACAGCAAGGGAGACGAGCTGGAACTGAAATTCACCGGAGCAGGCGCTGTAAGAATTAAAAGACCACAGGACCCATGAGTACCTCATTGAACTGAACGAGTGCATAGACCGGTAATTCAAGCTTCACTTATTTTGGAAAAAAGTATCTGTGTCCATTTCCAGATCATTTCTGATAATTTTCAATAACAAGCCGTGAGGAACATCATTTCCACCATGATCCGGGATTGTAGTTTTTCTGCCATCAGTGTGTATAAATCGGATGTGTGAACCTTTTTGACGAATTGGCTGAAAACCAAGACTTTTGACCATACTGATTAGTTCACGGAATGAAATGGCAGGAATGGTGGTCATAACGATGCCATTTCAAGGTCACGAATACCAACAAAAGTCATTTTGTCATCAGCCATTGCTGGTTCATCCAAAAGACAAGCGCCGATGGCTTCCTGGATATTTTCTATTGCTTCACCAATGGTTTTTCCATAACTTCGGCAAGACTTTAAAACAGGACATTCCACGATATATACGCCATCCTTGTCCTGCTCAATAATAAGCGGATAATGTTTTTTCATACGATAACTCCTTAATTGTGATCTCAGTGGTGGTTATGGAAGCAATACAATGAATTGACAAAAGAATTGCTGCTTCATGACCGTTTGTTTTGCTATCCTGTTATTGGTTTTCTACGAGTTCGTTAACCTTATGTCAATTATATTAAACAGATTATCATGCGAATATATTCACTGAAAGACAGCAAGGGAGACGAGCTGGAACTGAAATTCACCGGAGCAGGCGCTGTAAGGATTAAAAGGCCACAGGACCCATGATACAGATGAGAGACACATTTTTTTCCGAGAATGAAAAAGGATTCACCCTGATTGAAGTCCTTATGTCCATAACCATTTTGGCAATCGGGCTTCTTGGGATGGCTGCCCTTCAGGCAACCGCGACCAAAGGAAATGCGCTGGCCAAAAAGAATACGCTGGCGATTTCTCTGGCTGAGGATAAAATCGAAGAATACAAAAACACTCTGTACGATAATATTATCCCGACAGACGGTATCACCGAAGAGAATCTGCATGCCGGCGCCATTTATAAACGCATCAGCAAGGTAGAAGACAACACGCCCATAACCGGTGTCAAAACCATTACCGTTACCGTAACCTGGCAAAACGGTAAATCAGTATCCTTTACAACCCTCATTTCGCAAAACGGTGCATAATATGAAATGGTTGCCAAGAATACGCTCTGAATCCGGAATGACGCTGATAGAGCTGATGATCGCCGTGGCTGTTTCCGGAATTGTGATGGCAGGGGTTGTCCAAATATTTGTGAGCAGCAGTTCATCCCACTCGCTTCAAACGGAAATGGCCACCATGCAGCAGAATGTGCGGATGGCCAAGATGTTTCTGGAGCGGGATGTCCGGATGGCCGGCTGCGGTATTGAAGAATATTATGACCTTGGAACCAGGGTGTATCCAGTGGATTTTACAAATGCCGGCGGCGAATCAGACACCGATATTCTGGTTATCAACTATATGTATCCGGATAACGATCCTTGCCTACCCCAATTGACGCTGCGTTACAAGATGCCGGTGGCGTCAGCGGAAGCCACGGTCAACGAAGATTTGGAAATCACCCCGTATTCTGCATGGGATAACGCCTTTGTTTGCGCCGGCACAACCTATGGCGGAACACCGTTTAAAGAATTTAAAGCCATTATTACCGCACCCGATGGGTCTAAATCGGATGTCGTTTATATCACTCAGGTTCAGGGCAATTCCAGCAAATTACAAAACAGGCCCTATGACGGTTTCAGCAATAAAATTATCAACTCGTATCCGGAAAATAGCACAATCGGCTTTTTAAGCGATACATCGTTCTTACAGATCACTTACAGCTACACATACAGCAATGGCAACGGCACGCTTCTGCGCAACGGCGAGGCAGTTGCCGATAATATCGAAGATTTGCAGTTTGCTTTTGGCCTGGATACCAATACCGATGACATTGTCGATTCATGGATCAATGACCGGGATCTGACCTCTGTCGAAAAAGATCAGATCCGGTTGGTACGAATCAATATCCTGGGGTGTACCAGCCGCGAGTTCCGTGGTCAGTCCAATCCCCGACCGACTGTCGAAGATCATCAAGCAGAGACAAGCCCGGATAATTTTGGCCGACAATTGTTCCAGGTTACGGTAACACCTCGGAATCTCAAATAATGCCAAGCCATATCAAGGAACTCATTTTGAGAAAATCATATGACAGCATCACAGCCGCTGTTGATAATGAGAGCGGGGCGACGATGATCGCCACCCTCATGATTCTTCTTTTGTTGACCATTATCGGTGTTGCCGGCATCTCGACATCTACAACCGAAACCTTGATTTCTGCGGCTGAAGCTGAAAAAAGATCAACATTTTACGCTGCAGAATCCGGTGCTGAACTGGCAATTACCAGGCTGAAGACGCTCTTTGTAGATAGTAACCTTTCAGCGAATTTAACGGCGCTGGCCGGAGGCGGTAGCGTTTCCCTTCCCACATGGACGTTTGCACTGGATGGAACAAAATTTGGCGGAACAGCGGCGCAACCTCAACCCACGCCGCCTTCCAACTGGAAAGCCCGATTCGATAGCGGTGTGGCTTTGCCGTGGATTCCGGATGGGCAAGAATTGACCCCTGGCTATACCTATACGGTCAGGATATGGGATAATCTGGACGCGTCAACGATGCTGCCGGAACAAACCGACATGGATGGAATTATCATTGTGGGAGCTATTGCGACTGGTCCCCATTCTTCCCGATCTGCTGTTGAAATTGTACTGTATGGCACAAACGGCCCTGGCACGGCATCCGCCTATACAGCGCAGGCGGGAGGAGGGCAGGGGAAAAATTACAATGCCGCCGATGCCAAAGCGATATCAGACGTCGCTTTGAGTGGATTGGCTGCCAACGCCAGCCTGAAATGACGCCGTTTTTTGGAATATAAGAGAGGACTCAAACCATGTTGCCTGTGTCATATTCAAATAATGCACTGAAATATCTGGCAAGCGGGTTGTTGCTGTTGCTGGCATCCTTCCTGTTATTTCCATCTGCAGCTCTGGCAAATAAAACCCTGACCATGAATGTCAACCCGGCAGGCGCTGGATCGGTTTCTCCTGGGGCCAGCACCAGTCATGATAATAATGATACGGTCAGTATTTCGGCCACACCAACGGCGTGTTACACCTTTGTCAACTGGACGGGTGCGACAGTGTCAAATGCAAATACCGCTTCAACCACAATCAGCATGGGCAACGAGTCCCGTACCGTAACCGCCAATTTCGCCATCAAAACCTATTCGATTACCGCCAGCGCAGGCGCAGGTGGAACCATTTCCCCCTCAGGAACCGTAACCGTGAACTGTGGCGACAGCCGCTCTTTCACCATTACAGCCAGTACGGGATATTCCATAGACAAGGTCACAGTTGATGGAACCGGAATCAATTTAAGCGGAACCACCTATACGTTTTCCGCTGTCAACGCCAACCACACGATCAGCGCCACATTCAAAGGAAGCAGCGGTGGCCAGGGCGGGATATCCTACATTCCAGGCTGTGCGGCCAGCACCTATACCAGCTACAGCGGCGGATTCAATTCGGCGGATTTCAGCATGACCAACACCGGGGTCTCCGATTCAAAAATCGTGCTTCAAACCGGTTCCCAGTCGATTAACCCGAACAGCATCATTATACCGTTCGAGCAGGACGTGGCCGTAACTTTTCTGTACGAAAATGCCGGATTCAGCCAGAATGATTTCGGCTGGATGCTGGCCGGCACAGGCTCCGGCGGCACAAAGCATGAAGTTTACCATGACGTTAACGACAATAATAACAACGGAGTGCTCGATGACCGGGAAGGAATCGATGCCAACGGAGACGGTGTTGTCAATATGCTCGACAACCGGGTGGTTCTGGGGCATTTTGCCGGCGGTACGGAACTGGTTTTTTATCTCAACGTGGATCAACAAAGCTATTCCTGTTTTACCAAAACAGACTGGAACCCGGATGTATTTGCCGGCAGTTGCACCACGACCCCCGGTTTTACCAAGACGTTTGAACTGGGAAGCACCACGAGAGGCTTTGCTGTCTGCGGGCCTTCCCAATGGCTGGATACCGATGCAATCAACCGCCTGAAAGCCGCGCCGCTGAATCTGGACTTTACCACGACAACCAAACCCATTCCCATTACCCGCGGAGATAAATTCCCGCATGTGATGGTCGGCGCACCCGATGGCAAACCCAATGAATGGGTTCTGGCATGGGAAGATTGGAAAACCGGGGGCGACTACGATATTAACGATATGGTTTTTCGAATCGACCGCCAAACCGGAGGCAGCGCCCAGTTGCAGTCCGCCCAGGCCATTACGCCACTCGATACGGAGGCCTATTTTACGGCGGTGACCATCGAAGTGTATGACAACATGCCTTGCTCCGGCAGCACCCGGATCAAATACTGGCTGTCGATCGATAACGGTGTCAACTGGGTGGAGATAACAGACTGGGATGTGGTGAAAACATTTACCGGTACCGGCAACGCCAAAACAGTGGGCAGCGAAGTTTCCGGCTGGTCGCCTGGAAACCCTGCTCAGACATACCGTCTGCGCCGGGTGGATTTTTCCGGGGGTGCAATGGTAGGCAGGCAACTTATCTGGAAAGCGGAAATGTTCAGTACCGATGAAAGCTGTGTTCCTGAAATCATCGATGTGGCTTTAAAAGGCAGCGTGGCCACGCATGGCTTTTTTTCCAGAGCCTCCCCCAGCGTTCAGACCAATATGCTGTATTCCGGAAATTATGAAACTCCGGCAATTTCCTGGAACGAAAAAGTACTTCGGGGGCATCTGAACGCCACCCGGCTGTATGATCCGGCGGTTCCCGGCCAACAGTCCATCCTGTTGCTGTGGGATGCCGGAACAGTGCTGACGGCCATGTCGCCCACCGATCGCACGATTTTCTATCCCAACATTACCATGGGTGCTGTAACGCATGAGGCAATCGGCTCAGGCGACGGCACACGAACACACTTTTCCGGAACCCTTGCCCATCATCCCATTTCAGCCACGACGGTAACGATCACGGATTCTGTTGAAAACTTTCATGATAAACACACGGACGTCCTGGAAGGAGATCGTGGGGGAACCGGAACGATCAACCGTTTTACCGGCGTGTATGATCTGTATTTCAAAACACCTCCGACGGCAAACATGCCTGTCGTGGCCGATTACACCTATTATACCAGTTCCAGCAATCTGTATGATTTTACAACAGCCAATATCACCAATACCATGCTGGCCCTGAATGACACGGTCATCACGGATAACACCGGCACCCACTATAAATATGATCTCAACAAGGATAGCGTTTATTCCGAAGCGGATGGAGACTGGCTGGTCGGCTGGGTGCGCGGATACAAGGATGGCGTCAGCACGAAAAAAGAGTGGCTTCTGGGCCAGATTGACCATTCAGTGCCCGCGGTTCAAACTCCGCCCGGCAGAGCCGGCTGGTACTTCGGCTCTGCCGTAACCGATCAGGAACGCAAAGATTTCGATGCGTTTGCTGAAGCCAACAAGGACCGTCAAACGCTGGTGTATGTGGGATCGCGGGATGGGATGCTTCATGCGTTCAATGCCGGGGCATTCAGATGGAAAGATTTTTCCGATGCATCTTCCCAATGGGGAGATAATCCCAAAACCGACTTTCTCGAGTATCGGGGCTATTTTGAATGGTCGGGCAACACATCCGGCACGGCCGACTATGGCGATGGAACGGAGTTGTGGGCATTTATCCCTGCCAATCTGATATCCCGGTTAAAAAACAACTTGATGTCCGGCGAAGACCAGGCTTATGTGGACGCATCGCCGACCGTCAGCGATGTCGTGATCGGCAGCACCTGGAAAACGATTCTGCTAAGCGCCGAAGGAAATGGCGGGGATACCGTGTTCTGTCTGGATGTCACCCATCCGCTCAGTCCGACATTTTTATGGGAATTCGCCGATCCCGATTTATTCCGAAGCCGGTCATCGCCGGCGGTTGCCGTTATCGGCCGCATCAACCCCAAGACATGGGCGGCTTTTTTTGTATCCGGGAAAACGTACGACGATACATTATATCCTTCTGTTTATATGATTAATATCGCTGATGGAAGCGTTATTCAGAGAATTTTTCTGGATTCGGTCAGTGCGGGCATCGGTGGGGTCCCCAGCGGTCAACCGGCTGTGGTGGATTCGGATGGTGACGGCTATGTTGATCGCATTTACATCGGTACGGACAAGGGCTATCTGTACAAAGTAAACATCCCAGGCGATCCCGGCAGTCTGAACAGCTATACCCAGTGTGTGATCAACAACGATTTTACCGACAACTACAACGCCAGCATCGCCTCGAATCAGCGGTATCATCCCATTTATGCATCGCCGGTGGTTGTGGTTCAAAACACCTACGACGAAACAGGCAAAATGGAATATAATATCAAAATCCTGTTTGGGACGGGAGACAGCCCATACTATGATGAATCCATCAATACCACGGACACCACGTATCATTTTTTTGCGTATGCCGATACCGCTGAAAAAGGGGTCTGCGACGACGGCAAGGTTACACTGGACTGGTTGTACGCGCTACCCGCCGGTCAGCGGATTTTTGCATCGGCATTTGCGGCCGCCGGCAGAATCTATTTTGGCACGTCCACATCGGAAACCGAAGACCCCTGCGAGGGTGCTGGAAACCCGGCATCCAACGCCGGCAAACTGTATGTGATGGATATCAAACAATCGGGATCGCCTGCACCAAAATTCACCATCGATACCGGAGATATTCTGACAGCACCGGTGGTGGACGACGAGAATCTTTATGTCAAAACCGGAAAAGGTTTTTATTTAACGAGTGGCCCCTATAACAACCCGATCATCGGCCCGCCTCTGCCCCCATCGATGGTTACCTGGCGGGAGATTTTTGATAAAGATCAGTCATTGAGCCCGACACAGACACCGTAACCCGTCAGCGGTGAACGGTCAATGAATCGGATGGAATTGCCGATTACTTGGTGAATTCAAAAGGAATGCTCAGAATGAAACGTTTTGTGTTCATATTGATGATTGGATTTTTCCTGCCAACACATCCGGTTTGGGCCGAGATGTACCGCTATAAGGATGCCGCTGGGGTGATCCGCTTTACGGACAATCTATCCGACGTTCCGGAAAGCCAGCGGCCGGCGGCTTCTGTTTATGAAAAAGGGCCCTCTCCTGCCGAGCCATCAACGGCTGGACAGCCTGCCGGCCGAAATGAAACAGGCGATCTGAACCAGAAATTGTCGGAAAGCCTTCCTGGCAATTCGGATGCGGATTTTCCCGCAACAGAAGAAAATTCGCATGATCCATCTCGGATCGATCAGCTTCTGAAAATCAAAATCGCCCTGGATGCAGAAAATGCTCAGTTGATGAAAGAATCGCTGGCGCTTTCCGAAGAAAGGAAAACCATTTCCGGGAATGCCGCTGTCAAGGCGTATAATGAAAAAGTGATCGCTCTGAATGTGCGGGTCGATGACTATGAAAATCGCCGGGCGGCCTTTCAGAAAGAAGCGGATGCCTTTGACGCGGCGCTTAAAAAACGGATGGCGCCGCCGCCGCAACCCCCCCAGCCGACATCCCCGTAAGCCTACTTGTACCGTGCATATCTGAGGAAAACTGGGATTTCGCCTGCTGAAAATTTGAGCAGTGTATTTTTTTTGATTCAGTTGACGGGCAATGGTATCATGGCGATTAGAATACAATTATATTCCGATAAAATGCCCATTTATCGACAATGAGCGAAAAGTAAGTGATATTTGATACTGCCGGCAATGGGGTTGGAAGAGATATAAAATTAACGATGCATTTTGTTCGTGTGTTTAGTATTTTCACGGTAAAGGATGGAGATTGTAATGACGACGTTGGCCTTCAGTGAACATATTGAAAAAATTGCTATAGAGCTTGATTTTGGGGGCATTAAGAGTCTGATCAAGGATACTTTAATATCTAAAATCCTTGCACGAATTTCTGATTTTTCTGAAGAAGTTGAAGGATTCGAATCCCGATATGGCAAAGATTATCAGTCAGTAAATCATGAATTCCAAAAGACCGACGAAAACTTTAAAATATTCGATGACCTTATGGCATGGCGGTTCGCTCAGGAAGGCAAGGAGTATTGGCAAAGCCGACTGAAAGAGCTGAACGATGTTCTATAATACGATTCGGGAATTTTCTGAAATAGTTGCCGACTACACTGTCAGCGAATTCCGACGATATGGTGCAGCCATGTCTTTTGTGGCAAAGGTCGTTTTCATAGATGGATCGGTTCTTTTTATAAAAGATTATCTCTTTATTGATGGGAAACGGAGTATTCCTAGCATTGGCAGGATGATTCCGGGAGCCTTCTATCTCGGTGGGATAATGCACCACATCATGATGATATCATTTCATTTCCTCATCACAGGCACTTGCATAACGCACAAGTTACGGCATCAACCGAAAGAACCCTGCCGGATATTTTTCATTTTATCCGCAGTACATTGATCCGGGATTGTAGTTTCTCTGCCATCAGTGTGTATAAATCGGATGTCTGAACCTTTTTGACGAATTGGCTGAAAACCAAGACTTTTGACCATACTGATTAGTTCACGAAATGAAAATGCTCAGTTGATGAAAGAATCGCTGGCGCTTTCCGAAGAAAAGAAAACCGTTTCCGGTAATGCCGCTGTCAAGGCGTATAATGAAAAAGTGATCGCTCTGAATGTGCGGGTCGATGACTATGAAAATCGCCGGGCGGCCTTTCAGAAAGAGGCGGATGCCTTTGAGGCGGCGCTTAAAAAACGGATGGCGCCGCCGCCGCAAACCCCCCAGTCGACATCCCCGTAAGCCTGCTTGTACCGTACATATCTGAGGAAAACTGGGATTTCGCCTGCTTAAAATTTGAGCAAGGTATTTTCTTTTGATTCAGTTGATGGGCAATGGTATCATGGCAATTAGAATACAATTCATGCTGAAATCATGGGAAGATCGGCTTCACCACCATTGAAGCTCACCAATGAATTGGACGAAAGGGTTACCCCGTCAATAAATAATGAAAACCGATGCGTTGTTTTATGAACTGTTCAAATTTGATCCCGGAAGCCTGTTCGAATTGCTTTCACTGAACATGGAGGGAGATTATGTTTTTGAAAGCATCACTGTCAAAACCACAGAAAAGCGTTTTGATGGCTTTTTAAAAAGAGCAGATGGCCAGGGACCGAATGTTTTTATCGAGATTCAGGGATATGATGATCCCAGCCTTTATTGGCGGTTGTTTCGGGAGATATGCACATGGTATGAACAAAGTCATAACGATGAGCCATTCATGGCAATTGCGTTGTTCATCAATGAGAATCATATTCCGATAAAATGCCCATTTATCGACATTGCCTTACCGAATCATTTTCTTAAGTTTAACCTGTCCGATTGTTTGAAAGCCATAGAAAACAAAGCTGGCGTACTGACAGTATTGAAGCCGCTGATGCTGAAGAAAAAGAGTGAATTGCCAGACTTTGTTCCCCGGTGGAAATCAGAACTCAATTCTTTGCAATTACCCGAAAGCAAGGCGGCACTTTTGGAAGAGCTGCTGGAATATTCGATAATCCAACGTTTTCCCAAATTGACATTAAAGGAGGTACAGCAAATGATTCAGTTAACGCCTCTTGAAAAATCAGTAGCAGTACAACAACTGATACGGCTTAACATAAAAACCAGCAAAAAAGAAGCTAAAGAAGAAGGTATCAAGGAAGGTATTAAGGAAGGTATCAAAAAGGGCATCAAAAAGGGCAAAACAGAAGGCATGAAAAAGGGAGAACTGATCGGTGAAATTCGAACTCTCCAGCGAATATTGAAATATCCTCAAAGCGTCCAGGCAGAGCTGGCTGAAAAATCCCTCAAAGAACTGAGGGTATTATTAAACAAACTGAAAAAAGATACAGATAGCGCAACTTGATTTAAAATAAAATTCGCTGCTACAGATTAAACATGTCAGCTAAGGCAACTCAAAAAAAATAATCTACCGTGATTGCATGCATAACAGAAGATCAAGTCTCATGAGGTGCCGGGATGAAGATATTGAAAACCAAAGAACGATCCGGAAACCGTCTGCCGCAATTCGGCCGGCCGAAAGGACATCGGGGCTCATACCGATCGTGGGAAGAAAATCATATTTCACCGCAGGTGGTGTTCGAGATATTGTCTCCGGGAAACAAGCGAACCGAAATGGAACGGAAGTTTTTGTTTTATCAGGAATACGGAGTTGAAGAATATTACATTTACGATCCAGACCGCATTCTGTTGAATGGCTGGCTCCGCACAGGCGATGCCCTGATACCGATCGCCAACATGAATGGCAGGACAAGCCCTTTGCTGAAAATCCGGTTTGAACTGGCAACCGGTGATCTTGCCATTTATTGCCCGGATGGGTCTCGTTTTCTCTCTGTATTGGAGATGGATGAGATTTCAAATTTCTATAAACATGAAGCCAAAGCGGCAAGCCTGCGGGAAGAAACACAACGAATGGTTGCTACGGCTGCAACCCAGAGAGAAAAAGACGCAGTTCAAAGAGAAGAAGTGGAACGGCAAAGAGCAGAATCTGAGCGTCGAAGAGCAGAGTCTGCAATTCAAAGAGAGAAAGCCGCAGTTCAAAGAGAAGAAATGGAACGACAAAGAGCGGAATCTGAGCGTCAAAGAGCCGAAACAGAAAGCCAGCGAGCCGAAGCGGAGCGCCGAGAAAAAGAAAGGCTTGCAGCAAGGCTGGGGGAATTGGGGATTGAAACCTGACAAAACTCCTTGATCAGGTTCATGTTACCGGCAATGCACTAAACAAACACGCTGATGAGTTTATGCTCAGGTGCCGGGGAATGGCATGTATGATTCCGATACCAAATTGATGAAGAGAGATGCGGTTATAACCAAAATATATTTTTAGATGCGGGAGGGAAAAAATGTCAGATAAAAAATCTTCAGTCTTATGGGTATGTCTCATCATTTTGCTGGGATGTTTTTCCGTGATGGTCTGCACATCCGGAAAAACCCTGGCGCAAACATCAGCGCCGGCAGATTCGGATAAAGCCAAATTCGGCGGCACGATAACGGTGGCCTGGAATTTGGCTCCGGCCCATCTGGACCCCAACAAATCCACCGGCAGCGAGTATGGAGATATCGGCTACAATATCTTTGAAGGACTTTTCGAGCCGGATGCCGGGCAGGTCGCCACCCCTCATCTGGCCGAGAGCTGCAAAGTCGAAAACGGCGGCAAAACCTATCTTGTCACACTGCGTCGGGGGGTTAAATTTCACAACGGCAAAGAAATGATCGCCGAAGACGTGATTGCCTCTTTCAATCGCTGGCTGACCAATAACGGCGGCGGAAAGATGGTTGCTCCCTATTTCGATAGCATCACTCAGGGTGCCGGCCCTTACGAGGTGGTGATCCGTTTGAAACAATTATACGCGCCGTTTCTAAACATTCTTTCCTCCAATGTGGCCAACCAGAAAATGTTTGTTATGCCCAAAAGTGTGGTAGAAGCCGCCGGAGATAAACCCCTGGATAATCCGGTCGGCACCGGCCCCTATAAACTGGCGGGCTTCATTCCAGACCAGCATGCCAAACTGGTTCGTTTTACAGAATACACGCCGGTAAAAAAACCATCCTCCTTCATGGCGGGTGAGCGAAAGGCATACGCGGATGAGATTGTTTATAAATTCCTTCCCGAGGAGGCAGTCCGAATCGCCGGAGTGCAGAGCGGCGAATTCGATTTTGCCGTCCAGGTATCGACGGATCAATATAAAGTTCTGGCTGGCGATCCCAAGGCGGAGCCGCTGATCGTTCCTGAAACCATGGAGCATTTCTTTATCTTCAACGGCGCACAACCGCCTTTCAACAATATCAAAGCCAGACAGGCATTGAACCATTGCCTCGGTATCGATGCCATCGCCATGGCTACCAGCGGTGATTCGAAATTCTGGGTACTCGATCCCTCTTATATGATCAAGAAAAGCGCCTGGTATACCCCGGATGTTGGTAAAGGGGTTTATAATACGCCAAACATTGAAAAAGCCAGACAACTGCTCACGGAATCGGGATATGCCGGCACGCCCGTCGTCATTCTGTGCAGTTCCGCCGATACGGTATCGGTTCAGGCCGCTCAGGTGGCAAAGGCGCAGGCCGAGGCTGCCGGCTTCAAGGTGGATGTTCAGGTGTATGACCGGCCCACCGCGGTCGGTATCCGTTCCAAAAAAGAAGGGTGGAACATCTTCCCCTCCGGCTTTATCGCATCCAACCCGGATCCCCAGGTATTCGGCGCGTGGATGGGCACCAACCGCTGGATTACCAACTGGGATGACGCGGATTCACGGAAAATGGATGCTGTTTTCGACCGGATGATGGTTGAAATCGATCCGAGCAAACGGCTCGATATTGTCAAAGAATGGAATCAGGAAATCTATCGCACCCTGCCGTTCATCAAGCTTCACAATTACAGCATTCTGCATGCCCGGGCCAAAAGATTGCAGGGTGTGGAGGCCCAGCCCAGAATCATGTTCTGGAACGCCTGGAAAGAAAAAGTTCCGGCAAGTTAACCCATTTTATCGTACTCGGTTTCTCTCTTAGAGGTGTTCCGTACTTGTTCAACTTTATCATCAGACGGCTGTTGCTATTGATCCCCGTACTCCTGGTGGTGGCTGTCATCGCCTTTCTGTCAACCCATATCATGCCTGGAGATCCGGTAATCATGATACTTGGCGATTTTGCGCCTCCGGAAAAAATCGCCGCCATGCGTCTGCAATTGGGACTTGACAAACCACTTTACGTGCAATTCGTAATCTGGGCGCAGCATATCCTTTGTGGGGATATGGGCCACTCTCTTTTTTTAAATCAGCCGGTGACCCAGGCGATTATCGGCAGAGTGGAGCCGACCCTGCTGCTGGCGCTGATCGGTCAGAGCCTGGGGATTTTGATCGGTGTTCCGCTGGGGATTTTGGCTGCCGTCAAACATCGCACCTGGATCGATCAGGGTTCCATCGGTATTTCATTGATCGGCATTTCCATGCCCAGCTTCTGGCTGGCCCTGTTGCTGATCATGGTCTTCAGCGTAAGGCTCCACATCCTGCCTTCATCGGGGTATATACCGTTGGCCGAAGCAGGGTTTGGAACGATAAAATACCTTATCCTTCCAGGTGTAACGCTGGGCTTTATGCAAAGCGCCATCATCGCCCGAATGACCCGCAGTTCCATGCTGGATATTTTAAACCAAGACTATATTCGAACCGCCCGGGCCAAGGGGCTTTCCGAAAAAGTCGTTGTTCTGCGACATGCATTGCGCAATGCCCTGATTCCCGTGGTAACCGTTATCGGTTTCAGCATGGCGGTTTTGTTGGGAGGAACCTGGATCGTGGAAACCCTCTTCAACATTCCCGGCACGGGCGCCCTGGCCATTACGGCGATTATGCGGCGCGATTATCCGATTATCCAGGGCAGCATGATCTTTACCGCGGGTATTTATGTTCTGGTCAATCTGCTGGTGGATATCAGCTATGCCATCATCAATCCCCGCATCAAGTACGGCTGAGGAGGCCTGTTCTCTGGATCGTTTCAAGAAAATGATAAAATCGTTCGGCAAAAACCGCTATATGGCCATCGGCGGTACGTTGATCGCAATTTTTATGTCTCTGGCCCTGTTCGCCCCGTGGCTGGCCCGATGCGATCCCCTGGCCATCGATCCGGTCAATCGGCTGCATCCGCCGTCGTTTGCGCATTGGATGGGTACCGATGAACTGGGGCGGGACGTTTACAGCCGCGTGGTCTTCGGCTCCCGAACGTCGATCCAGATCGGATTTCTGGTCGTATTTTTATCGACCGCGCTGGGGCTCATCACCGGTCTGGCAGCCGGATATTTTAAAAGAGTGGATGCCATCGTCATGCGGATACTGGATGGATTGATGGCTTTCCCGGATATCATCATCGCTGTTACGCTGGCCGCTGTCTGGGGTTCCGGCAAATTGACCCTGGTGCTGGCCATGGTTACCGCGTATTTTCCGCGCATGACCCGAACCGTGCGGGCGGCGGCCATCAACGTCTGCGATCTGGAATATGTGGAATCTGCAAAATCCATCGGCTGCACGAACTTTTATATCATCAGACAATACATTTTGCCCAACAGTTTATCGCCCATTATCGTTCAGGCAGCATTCATCTTCGCTGCTGCGGTGTTAAGCGAAGCGGCGCTGAGCTTTCTTGGCGTCGGCATCAAACCGCCTACCCCCTCGTGGGGAGGGATGGTCAGCCAGGGGCGGACTTATCTCACCATCGCGCCATGGGTGATTGTCTTCCCCGGCATTGCCATCGCCATGGCTGTTCTGGGATTGAACCTTCTGGGGGACGGCTTGCGGGACCATATGGATCCACGATTACAATTTTAAGGATTCAGAGGAATGAAATGCTGGCAGGGCATCGAGGTGATGTAATTTTGGAAGTATCCGATCTGGTGAAATATTTCCCCGTCACCGGAGGAATTTTTTCCCGAACCGTGGGCCATGTCAAGGCTGTAGACGGCATCAGTTTTTTTATCGGGCAGGGCGAGACACTGGGGATCGTCGGGGAGAGCGGTTGCGGCAAATCCACCACGGGACGGGTGATTTTAAGATTGATTGAGCCCACCAACGGCCGGGCGTTCTTTGAAGGCCAGGATATTTTCGCACTGAAAGGAGAGGCTGTCCGGAAATTGCGCCGGCGGATGCAGATTATTTTCCAAGATCCCTATTCTTCTTTGAATCCGCGGATGACGGTGGGAGATCTGGTCGGAGAACCGCTGAAAGTACACGGCATCCTGAATCCGTCCGATCGAAAGGATAGAGTCCATGATCTGATGGCGCGGGTGGGGCTGGATGCCTATCACTATCATAAATATCCCCATGAATTTTCCGGCGGCCAGCGGCAACGGGTGGGCATTGCCCGGGCACTGGCGTTAAACCCTGGATTGATTGTCTGCGATGAACCGGTTTCAGCTCTGGATGTGTCGATTCAGAGTCAGGTACTCAATTTGCTGAAAGATCTGCAGCAGGAATTTTCGCTGGCCTATATGTTTATCTCTCACAACCTGGCGGTTGTCAAGCACATCAGCGATCGCGTGATGGTGATGTATCTGGGAAGAATAGTAGAAACGGCCGATACGGATGCACTTTTCGATCATCCGCAGCACCCGTACACCATATCTCTCTTGTCGGCCATCCCCACGATGGACCCGGCCGTCAAATGCAAACGGATTATTTTAACAGGAGACGTGCCGAGCCCGGTGAACATTCCGACGGGCTGCCGATTTCACACCCGTTGCCCCTATCGATTCGATCGATGTCTTATCGAAGACCCTCGTTTCGGGGATATCGGCAACGCCCATTTTGTGGCCTGTCATCTGATGGAGCAACGCGATGGATGATCGCAACAATCTCGGCATCCGCCCGGGAAGCCGCCGCCCTCTTGGGGATTCTCGGCAGTTTTGGTACGCTGCAAGAAGGCAAAAACGCTGATTTTCTGATTTAAAAAAACAATCCTCATCAGCACTTTTGAACCCCAACCCCAACCCTCCCCCGCTGGGAGAGGGAGTTTATGGAAAGTTCAGATTATGCCCTTTCGCAGTATAACATCCAGATAATTGTCTCGTTTTACGGCTTGATATTCAGCCTCGGGGCGGGCGGCGTCATCTTTTCCAGCGACATCAGCAACAGCGGGCCAGGCCGCCTTGGGATGTTTCGCGATATTCAACCTTCATATCCCGGCCGGTCAGGTTCATTGCTTCCACCGCCTTATCCAGGCCCACGATATGCCATACCGGCAGCCCTTCACGCGCGATCAGCCATGCCGTGTAGGCCTTGACCGCTCCCATGGCGTTGCGCTCGATACAGGGGATCTGCACATACCCTTTCACCGGGTCGCATGTCAATCCCAGATGATGCTCCAAAGCGGTTTCAGCAGCATTTTCGGCAATCTGCGCCCCGCTGCCACCAGCAAATGCAAGCAGCGCTGCCGCCATGCTGGATGCCACCCCGATTTCTCCCTGACATCCCACTTCCGCCCCGGAAATACTGGCGTTCTGTTTGGCGATGAAGCCGACGGCTACCGATGCCAAAAGCGCGCTGCGTATCGTTTCATGTGGCAGTTTGTAATGACGCCGCAGCAGGGAGACAACCGCTGGAATCACCCCTGCCGACCCGCAGGTAGGGGCGGTAACAACGATATGACCGGCCGCATTTTCTTCAGCGGCGGCGAAGGCGTAAGCGCAGAGATAGACCAGCAGACGTTCTGCGTTCTGCGTCAATCCCTTGGTCCGCTGGTATAACAGGGCCGCCTTGCGGTGCAGTCCGATCGGGCCGGGCAGAAAGCCTTCTGTATGCACCCCTCGCTGCACCGATGCATCCATAACCGCGATGATCCGGTCCAACCGGTGGTTGATCTCTATCTCATTCAGCCCGGTAATGGCCTTTTCGTTGGCCATCATCAGCATGTTCAGATCGATCCGGTGCTTCTTCATCTGTTTCCATAACTGTTCGGCATTTTCGTATGGATAACGCGGTGCGCTCCGCTCCGACTCCCGCCATCCCTTCCACTGCAGAAAGCCGCCTCCCACGGAATAATACTCTTTTTCAACAATGACGCCGCCCCTGCCGGAAAGGCGGATCACCATCGTGTTGCTGAACGGAAAATCAAAGCGGCCGGCATCAAAGATTATGTCTGCACTTCGAAAAGGCACGGACTGCGTACCCGCCTTCAGGGTGAAAACGGCATCCCGCTCCAGGGCCAGTCCATCGAGGAAATCCGGCGGGCAGTCTTCAGGGGATTTTCCCATTAGACCGGCCAGAATCGCACGGTCGGTGCCATGTCCCTTGCCAGTGGCTGCCAGCGAACCGTACAGAAACACCTGAATGCCAGAGGCGGTTGCCTGTTTGTCCGCCGGAAGTTCAGCCATCAACCGGGAAAAATCGAATCCGGCCTTCATCGGCCCGATGGTGTGGGAACTGGACGGCCCCGGGCCGATCTTCAGCAGTTCAAAGATTGATGTGGTGATAATGGTCATGGCATTTCCTGTAGGGCATTTTGCGGTTATGGCGCCAACGAACTTGGTATGCGCTTTCACCATAGAGTATTCAGGATTGAATTGCAACTGACATGAAATTAAGTTCAACCTATTGACTTATCAAAAAAAAGACCAAATGTGGAGATGAATATATTCAGGAGGTGAATCAAGCAACAGATTGATCTGTTTTGCTGTCAGAACATGAATTGTGAAGACTATGGGATTTGTGATAAGGGTAATTCTGGCACAGATATGCACGGAATTTTTCAACAGCGAACATGCCCTGGCATTTCGCACGTTTTTCGATCAACTGAAGCAAGACGGTATCCTGGCATCGGACAGGCTGCCGTTTGACTGCATGGCGTGGTTTGCGGCAGCGCCTCCATCATTTCTAAGATCATGGATTGATTTTCTGATGGACGCGGAAAGCATCGACAAAAATTTACCGGTATGAAATCGTAAAATAGACTTGAATTACGTGTCTTCAAAATGATTTATGCAGATAGGAGGAACTCATGATATCTTCAGCAGAATTACTTTTGCATTATCTATCGGATAGGTTTTTTTTTATTTTTATAAAGAAAGTCAAATATTTCCTGCTTTGCTCCATTTTGTTGCTCTATGCGCACAGCGTTTGGGCATTTTTCAGCGATGGCAAAATTGATGACAACTTCTCGTACCGTTCGTTGCGCATTGAGATGGATAAATCCAAAAAAAAAGGATGTTATCTTGAGGGTGAAATCATAAACAACACAACTATTCCCCAGGAAGATATTTCAGTTACGTTTTATGCCTACGATTTTTTTGACCATTTTTTGTGGAAACAAACTGTTCGTATTGATCTGGTCGATTCCAGCCATAAAAGCAGAAACGGAAGCCAGTTCCGGAAAAAAATGCGTCAATGCGATATGCCGGATAAATTTCAATTCAAAGTGGCCGGGGTCAAAGGGAAAGTAGCCCTAAAGGCATTTCCGGATAAGCCCACATCCGAAAAAACCGTTTCACACAAGAGCTGGCAAAAAAATGATTCAACCGCCACTGATTTTCATTCCGATCCGGTCAATCGACAGGTTGTCGAGCATTCACAGGATAATTCAATGGAAAGGGATGTCGTATCTGATGCTGGAATATCAGTTGTTTCCAACCGAAAATATTTGATCATCCTGACAAACGGCAAGGAGATATCCACGAATTCATGCTGGCAACAAGACAATGTGGTGTATTTCTATCAAGGCGGAGGTGAAGTACAAATCAGTAAGGATAAGGTTTCAGAAATAAGGAAACTGAATTAAAAGTCCCGCATTTTCAAAATGCATGCCCTCCCCCCATCATTGGAAAGTAAACCCCCTCTGGAAACACAGTTTGATCTCAACAAAGAACTTTCCAACATGGGATTAGTATAAATAATGTCTTGACATTGTATATTAGTAAAGCTAATAAAAAAAAAGGATTTTAAATATGCGAGCTGAAGAAAATCACAATGGCGTGAATGATTTCAGCGTAAAAGGACAAAGGCGTCCAGCCCTCAATTAGGGATGGACGTCTTTGTTGTTTATTGACTCCATGAACTTTTAATCTCTATATACAAGACGTTATGAATTATTCTTGCAGATGATTTCCTGTGTCGGGTGGCATCAAGCACCTGTTGGTAATTATAATTTGTACTCAATATGATACAAAGGCGTATCTTTGGCATTGGACAACGGCGTCCATTTTTTATTGTTGAGCTAATTTAAACACGATTTATTTTTAATGATCACGCTTTGCTGATCGTTTTCAAATTAGCTCTATTTGTTAAATTTGTTACCATTACAAATTTTCATCACAAAAAGGAAAAAGAAAAATGAACCTGTCTACGCCTAACGCCAATGATGCTACTTTAACTTTCAATCGTTCCAAGAGTGTGGTACCCATGAGCGGGCTGTGTTCGCGCTGTATCGATGGCTGCCGGGGAAACTGTGAAGTCTTCCGGTCTACCTTTCGGGGTCGCGAAGTGATCTATCCGGCCCCATTCGGTTCAATTACGGCCGGCGCCGATAAAAACTATCCGGTCGATTATTCACATCTGAACATTCAAGGCTATGCCATGGGTGCCGCAGGGCTTCCGGCGGGTGTCGTTGTCAGTCCGGATACCGCTATCTTTCCGGCTGTCAATACCGAAACAGAATACGGCTGGGACATTAAAGTCAAGATGAAAGCACCGATTTTCACCGGTGCACTCGGATCTACTGAAATTGCCCGAAAGAACTGGGAGCATTTTGCAGTAGGCGCCGCCATCAGTGGCGTGACGCTGGTCTGCGGAGAGAATGTATGCGGTATCGATCCCCAGCTTGAACTGAACGCACAGGGAAAAATCGCCAAATCGCCGGATATGGACCGACGTATTGAAATTTACAAGCGTTTTCATCAAGGGTATGGTGAAATCCTGGTTCAGATGAATGTGGAAGACACCCGCCTGGGAGTTGCGGAATATGTTGTGGAAAAACATGGCCTTCAGACCATTGAGCTGAAGTGGGGACAGGGCGCCAAGTGTATCGGTGGTGAAATCAAGGTTCGCAGAATTGAACGGGCGCTGGAACTTCAGAAAAGAGGATATCTTGTTACGCCCGATCCTTCCAGCCCGATTGTTCAAGCAGCCTTTAAGGAAGGCGCTATTCGGGAATTCGAACGTCATAGCCGTTTGGGATTTGTCAGTGAGGAAGGGTTCATGGCGGAATGCGAACGTCTCCGCAAGCTCGGCTTCAAGAGAATCACCCTTAAGACCGGTGCATACGGGCTTCGTGAACTGGCAATGGCTATCAAGTGGGGTTCCAAAGCCAAAATCGATCTGTTGACCATTGACGGCGCTCCCGGCGGCACCGGTATGAGCCCGTGGCGCATGATGGAAGAATGGGGTGTTCCGAGCATTTATCTGCATTCGGCAGCGTACGAGTTCTGCAAGAAACTTACCGACAGGGGTGAGAGAGTTCCCGACATTGCATTTGCTGGCGGGTTCTCGAGTGAAGACGGCGTTTTCAAGGCGCTGGCAATGGGTGCGCCTTTTGTAAAAGCGGTCTGCATGGGTCGTGCGCTCATGATTCCGGGAATGGTCGGAAAGAATATCGCTGAATGGATCGACAAGAATGATCTGCCCAAAACCGTCAGCCAGCATGGATCGACCATCGAGGAAATTTTCGTGAACTATGAAGCTATCAAAGACATGGTTGGCAGCAAAGTCATTGACGAAGTTCCGCTGGGCGCCATCGGCATTTACAGCTATTCAGATAAAATCAGGGTTGGCTTGCAGCAGTTAATGGCCGGTGCCCGGAGTTTCAACATCGGTACCATCACCCGCAGGGATCTCATGTCGCTTACCGAAGAATGCACGAAAGTAACCGGTATCCCCTATGTGATGGATGCTTACAGGGAAGAGGCCGAAGCCATTCTCAACGGCTAATCGATAAATGAACATGCCGCCCCGGTGTTTACCCGCTCACAATATATTTATCTCTAACCCTCTCCATCCCGGAGAGGGTTAGAGATAAGCAAAGTAAAAAGCCCCTTTCCTGTGAAGGAAAGGGGCTTTTTTTATTCAGGATGAGCATCTCTTCTCTACGGAGGAGTGTGAAACATCATTTTCGGTTGGCATATTCCGCATAAGTCATGGCAACCGTCCGATAGACCAAGTGAGCCAGTTTGGAAAAAGGCAGGTACGCAAACAAACAGAAAATAAAAATCAGATGAATGAAATACATGCCGTAAGACACCCACGCCAATCCGCCCAACCGTGTCATTTCCGTCAGCATACCGGTCAGACCCAACCCCAATGCAAGTCCCAGAAGAGACCAGTCCTTATAAGCAGAAATGGAATCTTTGCTGGAGAGTCGGTTTTTGATCAACAGCACACTGCCGATAATCAGAGCGATGCCGCTGATATTGGCAAGCCACTTCACCGGATTGAGCTGGGAATAGGGTCCATGAATCTGGAAAATGTACAACACCACAAAAAAGATATTTGTAACGATGAACAAACCGATAAAACCAAAAAGCACCATCATGTGCGAGGTGGATCGTTCACGGTTTTCCGTGCATTCATTGAATTTATCGTGCTTCAGGATGGTGGGGATGGTACGCAGAAATGCTTTTCCGAATTCCAGAGGATCGATCGTTTTTTTATCGGTCTTTCCTTCCAACAAAGCATTGGCGTGTATATCTGCGAGAAATCGTTTGAGGCCGAGTGCAAAAATGGACAGTGCCCATAAAAAAGTTGGAATCATGATCATGTCCACTAGCCAGGAAGAGAAAAAATGGGCATGAACAATTTCATCGCCGTCCGGAGTAAAATCCAGCAGGCCGGTGATAAGCCCCAGCACAAGAAAAATCACAACAGGTATTCCCATGAGAACCGGAAGTTTTTTGGGATCGTTCACCGCTTTTCCCAGAGCCTTGGGAACTGCGTATTCGGAAACAGCATAGGCACGAACGGCCGATAAAACATCGGCGGGTTTTGCGCCGCGCGGACAGCGGGTGGAACAATCGCCACAGTTATGACACAGCCAGATATCGGCATTTCCGACCAGCTTGTCTTTCAATCCCCAGGATGCGGCGATCATTTCTTTTCGAGGGAACGGCCGGTTGTCCGGGGAAATGGGACAGACGACAGAGCAGGTAGCACACTGGTAGCATTTCTTCAGATCGCCGCCGCCAAGCGCAACAACTTCTTTGATGAACCCCATATCTGGCTGAATAAGATATGCATCAGACATGATTAATTCCTCCTTAAAAATGCTGAAGGCTGAAAGCTGAAAGCTGAAGCGGTTTCCCATCTTCAGCCTCGCTGCAGTCAGTCGTTCAGGACAGTTTGTTTAGAAACCCTTTAAGGGGTTTGGCCCCATATCTTCAACAAGTTTTACAAAATTATTGATGATCGTGGGAACTTTATCGAATTCATCGATGGCGATCTCAAACTGCGCCACCCGCTCCACTTCGAGCGCCAGACTTGCCAGAGCCTCGCCGATCTTTTTCATGCGGATACTGGCCAGTTCACTGCCTTTGACAAAATGGCACTGATAATCGTCACCGTGTTTGCAACCCAGAACAAAGACGCCGTCCATCCCTTTGGACAGGGCTTCCTTGATCCAGATGACATTGAGGGACCCCAGACAGCGGATCGGGATCAATCGGACATCTGCGGAAAATTGCAGTCGATTCAGGCCTGCGATGTCTATCGCCGGATAGGCGTCGTTTTCACAAACCAGGCCCAGAATCCGCATCGGCGGTTCATCAAAATCGTCTGTCGAGGGAACCTCGATGGCCTTAACCATAGAGCCGATGCTGTCGACGTTGTAGTCTGCAAAGCCGATGATCCGCTCGGGACAGGCGCCCATGCAGGTACCGCAGCGTCTGCATCGGGTGGGATTGGGTTTCGGCGTGCCTTTTTCATCATCGTCGAGGGCGCCGAAAGGACATTCCTCGGTACATCGCTTGCACTGGGTACACCTTTGAAAGAAGAAATCCGGGAAAGTCATATCTCCGGAACGGGGATGAACCGCAACCCCGCGATTGGTCGATTCAACGCACTGAATGGCTTTCAGGGCGGCGCCTGCGGCATCTTCCATGGACTCTTCGATGGTCAGGCTGCGGCGAATACATCCGGCTGCATACACACCGGTTCGTTGGGTTTCATAGGGAAAGCAGATAAAATTGGAATCGGCATATCCATTATAAATGGCATTATCCCGGAATCCGGGGCCTTGCCGGTAAGCCAGATTCACCACCGGATCATCCACGGTCGCCGGTACCATGCCGGTACCCAGAACCACCAGATCGGCCTTTACCTGTATCTTTTCGCCGAGCAGGGTATTGTCGGCTTCGACCACAAGATCGGACCCACTTTTTGAAACACTGACAACTTCCCCCTTGGTGAGAAAAATTCCCGGATCCTGCTGAAGGCTCTTGTAGAAAAGCTCCTGGAGACCCGGGGTTTTCATGTGCTGATAGAAAATGTAAGCTTTTCCGTCGGCATAGTCTTCACGGACATATTTGGCCTGTTTCAAAGCTACCAGGCTCGTGACCGAACCCGAATAGGCGAAGTCCTTGTCGTCTCCCTGACCGGGGCTTTGAATAAAAACAACCGATTGGGCTTCCTTGCCGTCAGACGGACGCAGTATTTTGCCTTTGGCGGCAATGGCTTCAAACTGGTGATTGGTGACCACATCGGCAATTGCGCCATAACCCAAGTGAGCGAATTCGCCTTCAGCAGGCAAATAGGGCCGCCAGCCGGCTGCCAGCACCACAGCGCCGAATTTTTCGCCATTGGGATCAAAAGACAGGATGTCGACTTTACCCTTGTTGAATTCTTTATACAGTTCATTCAGCTTATCTTTATCCAGTTCCTTGCCGCTTTCATCCACTTTCATTTCTGGCGGCAGCGGAAACGGGACATCAAATTCCAGCGATTCGCCGGGTTTTTTCAAGGTCACGATAAAATCGCCGGGCTGTCCGGCAATACGGGCAACTGTTGTGTTGGTTTTGACCGTGATATTGGAGAGAGATGAAACCTCCCGGATTTTGTCGGCGACTACCGGAGAAATCAGGCTCGTATACGGGGATGTCGTGGGCAGTTGTTTACGGAGCTTTGCAGCATAACCGCCAAGCTGAGCTTCTTTTTCTACGATCGTGACATCATAGCCGACTTTCGCCGCATCCAGTGCCGCAGACATACCGGTGACACCGCCACCGATGACCAGAATTTTACGGGAAAAATTCTCGAGCTTATAGGGCTCCGGTGGCTGAATTTTATCCACCCGGGCCATTCCCATTTTGAGGTAGTCGTTGGCAAGCATCTGCGTATGATTGATTTCTAGAGATTTATCGCCTTTGGGATGAGACCATACCACCTGTTCTCTCAGGTTCACGCGATCCACAAGGCACCCATCGAAACGGAAAATATCAAAATTGACCCGGCGGGAGCAGGCTGCAATGACCAGGGTATTGACGCCTTCGTCGCTGATGTCTTTTTTGAGCATGGCAACGCCGTCCGGACCGCACAGAAACGGATGCGTCTTGGCTGTTTTGCGTGCTTTCTTGACCGTAGCACACAGGCCGTCAATGTCCAGGGAGTCTCCGATTCCGCAACCCGTGCAGATATAAACGCCATATTTTTTATCCATGGTTAACCTCCTACCTCCTTACCAGAGTTTGAATGGCTTTCAGGGCCATGCCTGTTGCATTCTGATTGGACGACACCACATCCGCAGGCTTATTGGCGCATCCGGCAGCAAACATTCCGCCTTTGACAAAATCATTCACGATAAAGCCGTCTTCCGTATAAGTCAGATCGGCCGGAAGTTTGGCAAGGGCCGCTGTGGGCTGCATACCGGTAGCCAGGACAACCATATCCACGGTCTGGCGAATTTTCTCGCCGGTTACTGCGTTTTCGGCAACGACCGTAATATTTCGGGAACTGACATCTTCGCTGACTTCAGCGACTTTTCCCTTGATAAAGAAGACATTTTTGTCTGCCCTGATATTCTCGTAGAATTTTTCGTAGCGGTAACCCGGGGTCCGGAGATCGATATAAAAAATATAGATTTTGGCGTCCGGATACTGTTCACGAATATAGGTAACGTGTTTGAGAGAGGCCATGCAGCAGATATAGGAACAATACGGCAGATGGTTTTCATCGCGGGAGCCAGCACACTGAACAAAAGCGACACTTTCCGGAGCCTTCTGGTCTGAGGGGCGGGTGATTTTTCCGCAGGTGGGGCCGTTGGTGGAAGCCAATCTTTCCAGCATCATGTTGGTAACGATATTGGGGTAGCGTCCAAAGCCCAGATTGTCGATCTTGCCAGCATCGTATGGCATCCAACCGGTCGCCCACACCACGGCGCCGATTTTCAGATTGATGGTTTTGGCTGCCATTTCCAAGTCGATCGCATCATATTTGCAGGCTTCCTTGCACCGCTTGGCATCTTCCGTGCCGATGATCTGCGGCGCAAGCACGAAGCGGGATGGCATCGACAAGTCGTTGGGAAGATAGGCGCCCTTTGTCTTGTTCATGCCGAAATTGAAATCCGATGAGATTTCAGCCTGACAAACTGCGGCACACTCACCGCAGCAGGTGCAGTTTTCATTGACATACCGGGGGTTGATGCGGATGCTGGCGTCGTAATTTCCAGGGCTCCCGCTGATTTTCTCAACTTCAGCCAGTGTCAGTACCTTAATTTTGGGATTATCCTTGATTCTTCGAAAATTGATCTCTAGCCCGCAGGACGGAGGACACAGCTTGGGGAAATACTGATTTAACTGCGCCACTCTTCCACCCAGGTAAGGATTTTTTTCGACCAGGAACACCTCGTATCCCACTTCGGCAGCTTCGATGGCAGTGGTCAGTCCGCTGATCCCGCCACCAACCACCAAAATGCTTCCACTAGCAGGGGCTGCTTTGTCTGCTGTCATGCTATCCCTCCGTGCATTGTATAAGGTTAGGGTTTATTGTAATACAGGTTTTAAGTTTTAAGTTTTAAGTTTTAAGTGATATTTCGTACGATCTGTTTTTGCTTAAAACTGAAAACTGAAAACTGAAAACTGAATTTAAAAAAAACCTCCAGGCATCCGAAGATACCTGGAGGTGTGATTATCCTGCTGAACTACGCCGATGGGTATTATCCATCATTAGGCAATCAGTTTGATGTAGTCTTTTTTGAAGACATCCCATTTGCCTGCTGCCGGATCATACTTGGAATTGACAAAGCAGAACCAATTGGCATCATCCTGTCCGGGATAATCTGCCTGATAATAGAATCCGGGATAACGGGTTTCTTTCCGGAACTGGATGTGACGAAGGTGTGCTTCGACCGTCCAGATACGGTGATAGATTTCCCATGCTCTCATCAGTTCATGAAGGTCGCCGGCACCCAGTTTCTCGCAGTCTTCGCGCATGGTGGCCAGAAGATCCATGACGATTTCCAGGCTCTTGGAGCTGGTCTGATAGAATGTGGCCGTTCCAGCGCCGTATTCATGGGTGGCCTTCATCAGGCGAAGGGCCATGCCGGAGGGTTTGACATAAGCGGGGTTAATATCAACCGCTGTTGTGTATGCGCAGTTATCCAGATAGGTTCTGACCGGTTTGTAAACCAAGTCAACCAGTTCCGTGGCGGACTGTTTGATGGCGGGTTTGAAATCCGCATTGTCGCGGACGAATTTCACCATCTGTTTGGCGCACATACGGCCTTCGGCATGTGAACCGGAGGAGAATTTGTGGCCCGAGCAGCCAACACCGTCACCTGAGGTAAAGAGACCGACGACAGTGGTCATGCGGTTATAAATTTTGCCTTTGTGGCCCCATTTGTAAGAAGCCGGCACCCAGTCTTCATCCGGACCGGAAACCCACATGCCGCAGCAGCCGGAGTGTGAACCCAGAAGATACGGTTCGGTCGGCATGACTTCGGAGTTTTTCTTTTCAGGTTCGGTGTTGGTGGCGCACCACAGGTTGGCCTGTCCGCAGGTCATATCCAGGAAGTCTTCCCATGCTTCGGACTCAAGGTGTTTGAGTTCTTTTTTGTCCATGGTTTTTCCAAGATTTGCCAGAGCCGTAACCGTATCCATGATGATCGGACCGCGTCCTGCCTTCATTTCAGTCAACATCAGGTGGTTACGCAGACAGGTCGGGGTAACTGCGGCCGTGCCGTACGGAGCGTATTTTGCCAGTTCTTCCTTGGCAGCGGCGCTGCCTGCGAAATCTTCACCCAGACCATTGAGGGTCTTGGCTTTGAACAGCAGGAACCATGCGCCAACCGGGCCATAACCGTCTTTAAAACGGGCCGGGGTGAAACGGTTTTCCATCATGGAAAGTTCAGCACCGACTTTCATGGCCATGGTATAGGTGGAACCGGCGTTCCATACCGGGTACCATGCGCGGCCTTTGCCTTCACCGACGGAACGGGGCTGATAAATGTTAACGGCACCGCCGCAGGCAACCATGATGGTTTTGGCTTTGATGATATAAACGATGTTTTCACGAACCGAAAAACCCACGGCGCCGGCAACCTGATTGGGGTTGTTGGCATCCAACAGAAGCTCGACGATGAAGCAGCGTTCAATGATATTGTCCATCCCAAGAGCGGTTTTGGCAGCTTCAGCAACGATTTTCTTGTAAGATTCGCCGTTGATCATAATCTGCCATTTACCGGTACGAACTGGAGTTGCCCCGCCTTTCAGGGAGCCCATTTCAATGCCTTTTTTACCGTCCAGGGTTTTTCCGGCTTCGTCTTTTTTCCAAATCGGAAGGCCCCATTCTTCAAACAGATGAACAGAGTCATCCACATGGCGGCCAAGGTCGAAAATAAGGTCTTCACGAACCAGACCCATCAGGTCGTTACGAACCATCCGGACATAGTCTTCCGGGCTGTTGGTGCCGACATAGGTGTTGATGGCGGAAAGACCCTGTGCCACGGCACCGCTTCTGTCCAAGGCGGCTTTGTCGCAAAGCAGGATTTTGGTATCGTCGGATGCCCATTTTTTGATTTCAAATGCCGTGCCGCAGGCTGCCATGCCGCCGCCGACAATCAGAATATCAACTTCGCACTCAACAACTTTTGGATCTCTATCGGCCTTGGTTTCACCCAAAATTTTGTTCGGTAATGCCATGTTATATCCTCCTCAAAATTATATTTGATTCAAAGAGATGATCGAATAAATAATCCGATACTGATGGGGTTAGACCAATGTCGGTGTAATCAATTTCATGCCGTCCGCCTCTTCCGTTGAAAGCAGTTGGCTGTCCAGGTCTTTGCCTTTCAATGACAAATAACCATTGGCCTGGCCTTCAGCAGTGGTGCGGATGGGGAACTTGAAGCGTTTGATGAGTCCGTTTCTGAACTTGCAGGTCCAGACAACATCTTCAGTGCTCATCAGCGGCATGATGCTGCTTCCCATCGGTACGAAATCGGAATAGCCACGGACTTCAATCGCCTGGGTGGGGCAAATCTTAACGCAGGAAAAACATTCCCAGCACTGATCCGGTTCTTGATTGTACGCTTTCATGGCGTTGGGATCGAGAACCATCAGGTCGTTGGGGCAAATGTACATACATGCGGTTTTGTCTCCGCCTTTGCAACCATCACATTTTTCTGCAATTACAAAACTTGGCATTTAAAATACCTCCATTGTTTGTTGGCTTTTCATAAGTTCAAATTAATACGCGAATGCAAAATACCGGTAGCTTGAGATTAGGTCTGTTCAGCACCTCCCTTCATTTCCCTGCGGCCCGATGTCTGCCGCTGTCTATTTGCAGCGAATGGGTTATAAGTGCTCAATTACGGAATCTAACAAAATCTACTTGATATAACCATCTGGAATATATCTCAAATGGCATGGTAATTGCTTTAAAATACAACACAATAGTGCATATAAGGTTGCATGAATATCACTCGCTGTTTTTCTTGTCAAGCACTTTTGAAAACGGTTTTCAGTATGATGATTCCATAATCGCAGATTGTGCCCGGTCAAAGTATAAATCTTGCCAAAAATTCGATAATTCCTTAATATGTTCCCAAAGTACAGCCGGGATTGGTCCAAGAAAAGAGAGCGGTATGATAGTTTCTCAACCCAAAATCGTTATCACACCTGAAGCATATCTGGTGACGGAAAGACAATCCGAGATTAAAAGCGAATATTTTTATGGTGAAATGTTTGCAATGGCAGATATAAGCCGGAAGCATAACATTATTTTGACTAATGTCGTCAGAATGATAGGGAATCAGTTGATGGATCGCCCCTGTAACGTGTATTCCAGCGACATGAAAGTCAAGATCGAAAAATTGGAAAAATATTCATATCCGGATATTGTCATTTCCTGCGAAGAAGAGCGATTTGCGGATGAACATGAAGACGTATTGCTGACGCCCTGGGTCATTGCTGAAATCCTTTCGGATTCAACCGAAGCCTACGACAGGGGCCTGAAATTCGCCCATTTTCAATGCATACCCTCGTTTAAGGAATATGTTTTAATCTCTCAACGGTTTTGCAGAGTCGAAAAATATCTTCGTCAAAATGATACCACCTGGCTGTATTGTGAATATCACGATTTGAATGACATCATCCCCATCGAGATGATTCAATGTGAGCTGTCGGTCAAGGATATTTACGCCAAGATCGAATTTAATGAAACCGAAAACCTACTTCGATAATGATATCTATTGATCATGAATGTTATCGATATTCCGTGAAGGGTACTTATGACCACGACTGCATCAGATGTAAATTCGTTTACCGGCGCAAAGCGTTATGTTCTGGATGAAGAGCTGGCAAGGATCGTCAATATCTCCATGGCGCTGGAAATGCCGCTGCTTTTAAAAGGCGAGCCCGGCACAGGCAAGACCATGCTGGCCCACGCCATTGCGGAAGTTCTGAAAATGCCGCTGATTATCCTCAACGTCAAATCCAGCATGAAACTGGTGGAAGCACTGTATCAGTACGACACCCTGACCCGCCTCAACGACAGCCGTTTCGGCGACTCCATGCGGGATGTCAGCAATATTGAAAATTATATCAAAATGGGCAAAATCGGTCAGGCCTTCATGGCGGATTTCCGTACTGTTCTGCTGATTGATGAAATCGACAAGGCGGATACGGATTTTCAAGACGACATGCTCGATGTCCTGGATCAGATGGAATTTGATATCATTGAAATCGATAAAACCATCCGCGCCAGACACAGGCCGGTGTTCATCATTACTTCCAATGCCAAGAAAGATCTTTCCGATCCGTTTCTAGGCCGGTGCAATTTTCATCATATCGCCTTTCCGGACCCCAAAATGATGCGACAGATCATCAAAGTACATTTTCCGGAAATGGACAACGAACTGACTGAAAACGCCATTGCCGCCTTTTACAAGCTTCGGGAGCTCGACGCGGTTGAAAAGCGTCCGGCAACCCGGGAGCTGATCAACTGGATTCGGGCTTTGTCCGCCGACCCGGATTTCAAACCCAGCAGGTTGGCCAAGGGAGATGTTCCGTTTATGGGCATTCTCTTTAAAAAAAGCCAGGATTTCAGCCGTGCGGTTAATGCCGTCAGCCGCAGGCGATTGTTTTAGTCGTTACATCGCGAAAAAATTTTAACCACGAAATATGCGAAAAATAATCTTCGCGACTTCGTGTCTTCGCGTGAGAAATTATTTTTATTTTCTGATTAATCATGAGGGAGCAACAAGGTAGCCTATGTTTGTGGATTTTTTTTATCAGATCAAGGAAGCCGGCATTCCCGTCAGCCCAACGTCTTTTTTGACCCTTCACCGGGCGCTCCGACAGGGGCTGGTCATCAACCTCAGCGATTTTTACACGGCATCCCGATCCATTCTGGTGAAGAGCGAGCGGTATTTCGATTTGTTCGATCAGGTATTCGCCCATCATTTCAAGGGTGCGGAAATGCCTGATCAGGATGGCTTTGCGCTGGATGAAATGGCCAGAAATCTTTTGGATACCTGGCTGCAGGATCCCAAAGCCCTGGCCGATGCCCTGGGTATCGACGAGTCGGAACTGAAAAAAATGACACCCGAGGAGCTCATCGAATATTTTAAGGAGCGCCTGAAAGATCAGACCGAACGGCATGACGGCGGCAGCAAGTGGATCGGCACCGGCGGTACTTCTCCTGTCGGGCATTCCGGCCGTCATCCTGGTGGCATGCGGGTGGGTGGTATGTCCCGAAACCGTTCCGCCATAAAAGTCGCCATGGAGCGGCGGTACCGGGATTATTCCCTGGATGGCCCCCTGACTCAGGCCATGGTCGGAGAGGCCATCAAGCGACTGCGCCATCTGGTTCCCTCCGGCCCCAAAGACCGGGTGAATGTGGAATCCACCATTTACCAGACCATGAAAAACGCTGGAGAAATCGAAATCGTCTTTGACCGAAGTCTCAAAGACCGTCTCAAGGTCATTCTGGCCATCGACAATGGTGGATGGTCCATGGATCCATATGTCGCTGTGGTGCAGACCCTGTTTGATTATGCCAAAGCCCAGTTTAAGGACATCAAGACATTTTTTTTCCACAACACTGTTTATGATTCCCTCTGGAAAGATGCGTCCCGATACAAGGAACCCAAGCGGGTGGAGGAATTTGCTGCATTCGATCCAGACACCCGACTGATTCTGGTCGGCGATGCCAGCATGGCCCCGTATGAACTCATGGCACGGGACGGCTCCATCCACATTGAAGAGCGCACATCCAAGTCCAGCATCGAGCGGCTTAAATTCCTGTCCGAAACCTTCAAATACTGCGTCTGGCTGAATCCTGCGCCGGTTTCCATGTGGAACTATACCCCGACCATTTCTGCCATCGGCCGGATATTCCCCATGTTCGAGCTGTCCATTGACGGGCTGGAAAAAGCGGTTGCGCAATTGATGATGAAAAACTGACTTGGGAGAATCTCTTCATGATCAAGGCAGCCGCAAATGTGTGATATCCCATTCAACTGAACCAGTGCCGTGTATTTCATGGTTAACAGTATTTTCACGGTAAAACACACTGATATGGAAGCTTATTTCACGTGAGTTACCTAACAACCACCAGGGTAATGTCGTCTGTCTGAGCCGAGGTCTGCCGGAAATCGGCGATTGCTGTAAAAACCGCATCGATGATCTCGGCCGATGAAGACAATTTATTTTGACGAACAATCCGGCGGAGCCGTTCTTTACCAAACCGCTCTCCCATCGGGTTTTCCGCTTCCCATATGCCGTCGGTACCGATCAGGATGATCTCGTTTCCGGAATATCCGTCATCCTGATATTCCTGATAGTTCCATGAGTCATCGACACCCAGGGCCATGCCGCTGCCGCCCAGTTCCCGAAAAGCGTCGGAAACCACATCGTAAATCTCCGCGGCATCATGACCGGCCCGGACCCACTGAATCCTTTTGTTTTTACTGTCTATCACCATGACAAACAGCGTCATGAAATTACCGCTCAGGGCGGTATCCACGCCCAGCAGGCGGTTGACATCCCCAACGACCTGCGAAAGGGTTCCCGGCCGGATGATCCGGCTGCGCAGCAGCGCCCGGGTCGTTGTCATCAACAGTGCGGATGAAATGCCGTGATCCGCCACATCGCCGACCACCACACCGATTCGGCTCTCCCCAAGCTCTGGAAATTGCAGAAAATCATAATAATCGCCGCCGGTATCGTCGCAGTAAACGCTTTTTCCGGCAATATCCAGCCCGCAGAAATCGATGGCGTGCTGCGGCAACAGATTCTGCTGAACTTCCCTGGCCAGATTCATGGCGTCTTTCAGATGCATCCGCTCTTCAAGGTACTGCGCCATGGCATTGAAGCTGGCGGTCAGTTCCCCCACCTCATCCCGGCTCTTGACCGGTATGGGCTGACTGAAATCACCGTTTGCCAGTTTTCCTGCGGCGATGGAGATGTCCTTGATCGCAGCCACGGTTTTGCCGGTGACCCATCGGATCAACACAAGGATAGACAGGATGGAAGACAGGCCGATGATGATATAATAATTTCGAAAAGAGATGATCGGTGCAAGGATATCCTTTGCCGGAGCAATCATGACGAGGGTCCAGGGGGCTTCTTGAAGTCTGTAAAACCCGATGACTTCGGAAATGGGGAAAACGGAGCCAAAGATGATGCCGAGGGATCGATCTTTCAGTGCATTAAATGCTTGTAACTCCATCGGATCTCCGGCCTCGCCCAACTGCCGGCGGCCTTCGGGATCCGTAGCCGCCAGAATCCGGCCGTTCAAATCCACCAAAAACGCTTTGTTGCTTTGCCACCAGCCGGAAGATTTTACGGTTTCAATCAGGTAATCAAAAGGCATCACCGCTTCCAGAGAACCGATTGTCTCTGGAGAGTCGCTTTTCAGATTGGCGGTGAGGGATACGGTCAGGCCGGCATCGCAGGATTCCTGGCAGGAAGGAGACACCTCGACGCTGATGGAAAGGCTTCCCTCACCGTGCATCCCCATATGGGACAGATCCGGGGATAATTGAGCGGCCGGACTTTCATAAGCAGCGTTCATATCCGCCGAAAGATCGGAATGTCGATAAAGATTCAGATGGACGCGGCTGACACCGTCCACCTCCTTGAGTTGTGCCACAATGTCGTTCTGAACCCATGCAGCATATGGTTTTTCGGAAGTCCGCTGATACAGATGGAGCCAGATTTTCGGCATGTTCAGACGCATATCCACCTGGTGCGCGGCGCGCTGAAGCCGAAGCATGGCAGCCTCGCCCCACTGGTCCAGAAGCTGGGTGCGGGTATAATAAAAACCGGCGGTGCCCATCGACAGCAGCAATACCGCCACCGGCAGCAACACGAAAACAGACAGCCGTTGCCGGAGTGTTCTCGGCATCAGGAACACGTCGGCCCCGCATTCCATTCCATAAGGAGTTTCTGCTTTTTTGCGGTATTACAGGCTTTGCAGGACGGCATGACATTGCCTTTGGTGGATCTTCCGCCACGGGACAGCGGCACGACATGGTCCATGGTCAATTCACCGGCGGGCGTGAGCAGCCCGCAATATCCGCAGATGCCTTTGGCGCACTGTCGCTTCCACCACTGGGATGCGCGAAGCTCTCTGGCTTTCTGGCGTTCCCGTTCGATATCCTCATTTTCCAAATTGAAGGTAAAAGGTTTCATCGTAAATTCTGATCGATAATCCATTGGTGAATCTGTTCGACCAGCAGGGCGTAATAGGCTTCGGACCCCCCGATCCCCTGTCGGCCGAAAAAATAATTGATTTCAAGAAACAACGGAACCGGCTGTGTTTCTTCCGAAGAAAACAAGATATCGAAGCCGGCCAGATCGATGCCGGTTTGCTCACAAAAAGTGCGGACCGCCTGAACCGCCGCATCCTGAAGCACCGGATCGGAATCCCGGTCCACCCGGGCCCCCTTGGAGAGACTGGCGTAAAAACACCCTGGCTGATCATGGGTCCGCCAGTACGAAAGTGTTTTCCGATAAATCACCACAACCCGCAGCGATCTGAAACCAGAAGGAATATACCGCTGAACCAAAAACCCGTATTGCCCGGTCGCCTCGTAGGCGGTGACCCGGTTAAGGCAGTGTTTCAGCTCATCCGCGGATGCAATCAGATGGACGTTATCCCCTTCCCCGCCCCAATCCATTTTCAGGACAAATGGGTAAGAAAACAACCTGCAATCCGTATCCTGAGAAAAATCCCGGTAATCGCTGAAACGCTCGAAAACAATCGTATCCGGATGGCGTGCGCCGGTTTCCCGAAACAGCCTGGCCTGCCCGAGCTTGCCGGGATAGGCGAATCGCGCCGTGTAATCGGGAAAAAAACGGGGGCAGTTCCGACTGACCATCCGAAAAAGTTCCGGCGGACACCCCTGGGACAGAATAACGGCATCCGCAGATTGAATCAGCGCCAGGTCATTTTCATCCGGAAGCCTTCCGGCGCAAAGCCGATTCTCGTCGGCTTCAAAACAGGGATGAAACGACAGAATCATCCGTAACCGAATCTGGAAAGTGCCCGGGTGTCTTTGCTCCAGTTTTTTTCAACCCGGACATACAGCTTCAAAAAGACGCGCTTGCCGAGCATTCTCTCGATTTCCTTTCGGGCATCTTCCCCGATCCGCCCGAGTTTGCTGCCCTGTTTACCGATCAGAATGCCTTTCTGAGAATCGCGCTCTACATGGATGGTGGCGTGTATCCGGGCCAGATCGGCTTTTTTTTCGTCGTCCTTGAACAAATCGATGGTCACGGCAACCGAGTACGGTATTTCCTGGCCAGTCTGGCGAAACACTTTTTCCCGGATGATTTCTCCGGCCAGAAACCGGACCGAAAGATCTGTCAGATTCTCTTCCGGAAAAAAGGCAGGGCCTAGCGGAAGAACTTCTGACAATGCCTGAACCAGGGAATCCACTTGTTCACCGGTCTGGGCGGATACGGGAACTACGGCCACGAACGGATAAACGGCCGACCAGTCGGCAATCAGAGACAGCAGCGACGGGCGGGCGATCAGATCGATTTTGTTCAGGGCCAGAATGACCGGACGGTTCTGCTTCTGAAGCGCTGATTTCAGGATGGCCTCGGATTCATGATCGGTATCCGATGCGTCCACCACCAGAAGCAGGACATCCACATCACTCATCACCGAAAGTGCAGTTTCGACAATCCGGACATTCAGCGGACTTTTGGCCGTATGAATCCCCGGCGTGTCGATAAACACCAGTTGGGAACCCGGACGGTTCACGATTCCCTGAATCCGGTTTCGGGTAGTCTGGGGTTTCTTGGAGGTAATGGAGAGTTTCTGCCCGATCATGGCATTCAACAATGTGGACTTACCGACATTGGGAGGCCCGACGATTCCGATAAACCCGGACCTGAAACCTTCCTCAGAGTGCTGCTGCATGGCATATCCTTTCAATGGCCTCCCAGATTGGTTCTTTACCGATCCGGGTTTTGGCCGAAAATAAAATGATTTGATCTCTGGGAATACCCGTCGTGGTGGAAACAAGGGTTAATTGGTGGAGCTGCTGAGATGTTTTCAGTTTATCGGTTTTTGTCAAGATGGGAATGGTTGGAATCTGGTGGTGACCAAGCCAGTTGAGCAGATACAGGTCTTTTTCATCTGGCGTCCGGCGGATATCCATGATCATGACAACCGCCTTCAGCGTGGGCCGCTCGGACAGATAGGTTTCGATCATGGGTTTCCAGCTTTTCTGAATGGCAATCGGCACCTTGGCATATCCATATCCGGGCAGATCCACAAATGTCATTTGGCTGTTGATATTAAAAAAATTGATCAACTGGGTCCGGCCGGGCGTGGTGCTGGTTTTGACCAGGCGCTTGCGGTTGACCAGAATGTTGATGAGCGAGGACTTTCCCACATTCGATTTACCGGCAAACGCAATTTCCGGCAAATCCGCCGGCGGGTACTGCGAAAGTCGGGTTGCACTGGTAATGAATTCAGCAGACAGGATATGCATAAGCTTCCGATTTCGGAAAGAGATGAGCAGCCAGTTACTGACTTCTCGATTTTAAATAAGTGTCGAGGCGGTGCATCCCTTCGGCGATGTTTTCCAGGGAATTGGCATAGGAAAACCGCAGATACCCCTCGCCGTTCTTGCCAAAATCGATGCCGGGAGTCACCCCCACACAGGCTTTTTCCAGAATGTCAAACGCCAGTTGGTAGGAATCCATGGAAATGTGCCGCGCATTGGCGAACACATAAAATGCGCCGGTCGGCTCTACCGTGATGCCAAGACCGATTTCCCGCAGCCGTTTGATCATGAATTTGCGTCGCTCATCATAAATCCGCTTCATGCGGGCCACATCTTCACCGGCATATTTCAGAGCGGCAATCCCCGCTTTCTGCACCATGGAATTGGCGGAAATGAAAAAATTCTGATGGATTTTCTGAAGGGCCCGCATATAGGCTTTGGGGGCGATCACATACCCCAGTCGCAGGCCGGTCATGGCATAGAGTTTCGAAAAGCCGTTCAGCACAAAGGCGTTGTCGGTAAATTCCAGGATGGAATGCTCTTTTCCTTCATACACCAGACCGTGGTAGATTTCATCGGAAACAATACAGGGAGAAAATTCGGCGATTTTTTTCATCCGGTCGGCAGACAGCAGGTTGCCCGTGGGATTGGAAGGAGAATTGATAAATATCGCACGGGTTCTGTCGGTAATTTTTTCCCCGATCGCTTCGGGCAGGTATTGGAATCCGTCTTCTTCATAAACCGGAACCCGCACCGGTACCCCCTGTACGAACTGAATGAAATTGGGGTAACAGGCATAATGGGGATCGGATATGATCACTTCATCGCCGGGCTCTAAAAGTGCCGAAAACACCATGAACATAACCGGGGACGTGCCAGAGGAGACCAGTATCTGATCCGGCTCCACCTTCACCCGGTAGGTGGCGTCGTAATATTCACAGATGGCCTCCCGAAGTTCGAGCAGACCGAGACTGTGGGTGTAGTGGGTAAAGCCGTCCGCCAGCGCCTGGCAGGCGGCGTCCTTGACGCATTCCGGCGCGTTGAAATCCGGCTCCCCGACCTCGAGGTGAATGATGTGCCGGCCCTGGCATTCCATTTCGCAGGCTTTTTCAAGAACATCCATTACGATAAACGACGTCATTTCCTGTGTTCGCTTTGAAATCATGGGTATGGGGTCTTCCTTGTCAGCGATTGTTATCGTCTAAAGAAAAAGAGTTGTTGCGTCTTTATCCAGCCGTTGCTGCGGTGTCTTGAAGCAATAAGTGGCGCATGTAGTCTTCGATACGTTCCAGGGCTTCTTTTTCGGATGAGACATATTTGACGGACTCCCGGAACCTGCTGCTGTCGGGAAGGCCGCGTACGAACCAGCACAGCCGGCTTCGCATCATCAGACAGGCGGTTTTCTCACCCAGATAAATCATTGAAGCGTGAACATATCGTATCATCAATTCCCGGCGTATGGCAATATTTACCGGTGGAATCGGCCGGGAATTCAACCGGGCATCGATCTGGGAAAAAATCCAGGGACTGGCCATGGCATGTCGGCCCACCATCACTGCATCGCAACCCGTCTGGTCAAACATGTTCAGGACATCTTCCGGCGAGGTGATATCGCCGTTGCCGATCACAGGAATGGACACCGCCTGTTTGACGGCAGTGATGACAGACCAATCCGCATTCCCCTGAAACATCTGCTGGGCGGTTCGGGGATGAACGGCAATGGCATCCACGCCGGATGCTTCGGCCATTCGGGCGGTGTCAATCGCCTGTTTTCCGGAGTGATCCCATCCGGTACGGATCTTGATGGTCAGCGGAATGCGGATGGCGTTTCGAACCGCGCGCAAAATGGCCTCCGCCTTGAAGACATCGCGCATCAATGCCGCACCGGAACCGGTTCTAAGCACTTTTTTAACCGAGCATCCGAAATTGATATCCAGGATATCGGCGCCCGACGCCTCGACCATGGCGGCCGCCTCCGCCATGATAAACGGATCGGAGCCAAATATCTGAACGGAAAGCGGCTTTTCTTCCGCCGTGCTTTCCAGCATGGTATGGGTTTTGCCGGAGCGATAGACCAGACCGTTAGAACTGATCATCTCTGAGCAGACCAGCCCGCAGCCGTTTTCTTTGGCGATCAGCCGAAACGGCAGGTTGGTAATGCCGGCCAAAGGCGCCAGCACCGTCGGGCTTGAGAGGGAGATATTTCCGATTTTCATAACATCCGATTAGGGTTGATTCTCCGAATTTAATATCCTGTTCATCCATGTAAATTAAATGTACCGCTGTCTGGTAGATTAATTCATGTGAATCGCCTTACTTCATGAGGATATGCTCATTGGTGGAAATCACCTTATATATTATTGGCCGCAATTTGGGGGCCGCTAGGGTTGAGCCAGCCAATTTGCAATCCTTTTTGTACGCCCGACAAGAAACTGCAACGAAGCATCGTTTTGCTGGTGCTTTTTCAAGGTGTGCCCATGTCGGCGCAGCACATCGACAAAACGAAGCGGGTAGCAGAAGTAAATCTTTATGGAATTCATCGGCACGGAATACTGTGAAGAGATAATGGCTTTTGGCAGAAAAACCCGTTGCCAGAAAATCAGGATTTTACTCCAGAGGTTTTTGCTTTCCAGAAGTTCCGCAAAAGGGACCGGAATTGAAAACACAAACTTACTGTCGGTAATAACCTGAGTTCGGGATGTCTCTAATATGGCTTCAGTTACATCCGATGGCCGCAGACGATCCAGGATATCGGCAGGAACATCCGCCCCAGCCAGTTCTGCCGCCAGTTGCAGTGACAGGTAAACACCTCGCTGCCAGCCCCATTGGACAGCCTGATTTGTGACAGCCTGCCAGTTGATGCCGGCACCGAAATGATCGATCGTTTCCGCGATATCGCAGGAGGGCCGCAGACCAAAAGCAAACTGGTGATGGTAGGACGTGTGCAGACAAAGATGCAGCAGCAGATCTTCGGGCGAGAGGGTCAGCGTATCACAATTGGCGATACGAACCGGCACGGCGCGATCCCACAGTCCACAAGGATCGATGGTGTAGGTTTCATTCGGTGACGTTACATTCCAGTGAATTTCAAAGCCTGCATGCCCATTTTTTATCATGCGGGGCAGATGATGCGCCGATTTCAGGGTGGTGTCCACACTGATGGGGCTTAGCGGCGTGTAGCCCATTTCCGTCAGAATTCCGGCAATTCGCGCCAGATCGGCGGGGCGGGCCAACACGTCGATGTCGTTCATTTCACGAACGCCTATGTTACCATAAACAGCGTCCGCCAGGAATATCCCCTTCAGCAGGATCAGGGGAATTCCCTCTGACTTGAGTACAGACAACAGCCGGTGCAGTTCACCATAAAAACGCAGATTGTGCAGGGTGTTTTGACGGAAGGCATCTTTGAATGTTTCGGCAGCCGCTGCGGGTACAAAAACATCCAGCCCCTTTTGCCTGAGCCGATGCCACAGCAGAGACAATACCCGCTGAGTCCTGGCCAAAGATAACAAATTATGCCAGCTCTCCAGAGAAAGATATGAAAGCCGGGTGATATCGACATTGGTTCCGGATTTTTTCAAGCACTCAACCAGGAGCTGACAAAGTTCACAGTCCTTTATTTCCATGGAGACCCTCTTGTATCGTAAGGCAATTCCGAGTAAACTCATTACACTTCGAGCGCATCTGCCGAGCCCATGACGCTTCGTAATGACCCCGTGCAGCCGGCAGATCGTCATGGCTGCCGGATTCAATGACACGGCCCCTGTCTATAACATGGATGATACCTGCCCGCAATGCCGTGTTGACGTGATGGGGCTGGAAAGACTTTTCTCATGATCAGCCCGAAGCAAACGCCATCACATTTTCACGATTGATCAGGCTGACCGGACAATCAGGGTAGGCCGCGCTGAATCCGGTCGGAACCTTCATCCGTTTTTCGCGCCACTTGATTTCATATCCCTTCAACTCTCCGTTCCGTTCTTCCAGATAGTCAATCTCCTGCTTCTGATGACTGCGCCAGAAATAAGTATTGGGAAATAGTTGTTGATTGTGGTTTCGTTTCATCCGCTCGGCGATGACAAAATTCTCCCACAGGCCGCCGACATCGTTACGCAACTCCGGTGGATTGAGGTTATTGATGACAGCGTTGCGAATTCCTGTATCCACAAAATATATTTTACGGGATTTTTTCAGTTCATTCCGCAGATTTCGGCTGAACGATCCCAGGCGGAAAATGACGAACGATTGCTCCAGTATTCGCAGATAACTTTCAATTGTCTTTTTATCGACGCCCACCTGCTGAGCAAGCTCGTTATAGGAGACTTCGTTGCCTGTTTGCAACGCGACGGACTGCACCAGCCGCTCCAGCGCCTCGGGATTTCGTATCTGTTGGAATGTAAGAATGTCCTTGTAAAGATAGCTTCTGGCAATTTCCCGCAGCGCCGTTTCCGCTGCTTCCGGGGCGTTGATTATCTCGGGATAGAGTCCGAAGATCATACAACGTTCTACAATGCGGTTTAGCTCCAGCGGTGAATATTTCTGGCCGAGCTCCGTCAGTGAAAATGGATAGAGCCTGAATTCGCGTTTTCTGCCAGTCAGCGGTTCCTCTATCCGACTGGATAGCTCGAAGGCCGAAGAGCCGGTGGCGATCACCTGGATATCCGGCGCCGTATCAGTCAGAAGCTTGATGGTAAGTCCGATTGTGCCGACCCGCTGCGCCTCATCGATCAGCACCAGTTTGTTGTTGCCGATCAGCATCTTCAGTTCGGTTGAAGTTTTATCCGAAAGCGCCCGGCGGACATCCGGCTCATCGCAGTTGAGGAAGAGGGAAGGAACGGCGGCGGCGTTCTGGATCGCCATGATCAGCGTGGTCTTACCCACCTGCCTTGCGCCATAGATGATGATGGCCTTCCCTTTGAACAGGGATTGCTCGATAGCCTCTTGAATCGTTCTTCTGACCATGACAATACCCATATTTATGATAATTTGAGGATCATGTTCCACATTATCGTGGTGATTGGGGTATTGCAAACGAAAAATAATTTGAAACCGCTTGATGACACAGTGGTGGAAGCCGGCCTGTCTTACGTGCGGTTCATGGCCGACCGGCTTGTCATCTCGCAAGTTCTTTCGTGGCTCATGTGTTTTCACGGTAATGATTTGATTTTAAGATATTATACCCTGTCCTGGCGCATCTGCCGAGCCCATGACGATTCGTAATGACCCCGTGCAGCCAGCAGTTCTTCATGGCTGCCGGATTCAATGATGCGGCCTTTGTCCATAACGTGGATGATATCCGCCTGCAAGGCCGTGGTAAAGCGGTGGGTGATGATCAGTGCGGTCCGGCCGGCGACCAGCCTTCGAAACCGCAGCAGCCAGTCCGCTTCCGCCCAGGAATCCATGGCGCTGGTGGGTTCATCCAGGATGATCAATCCAGCGTTTCTCAGAAATGCTCGCGCCAGGGCCAGGCGCTGCCACTCGCCCCCGCTCAGTTCGGCGCCGCCGAACCATTTTCCCAGAATGGCTTCATAAGTTGCCGGCAGACGGCCGATCGGTGCATCCGCCCCGGCGGCCCTTGCCGCCGCTTCGATCCGCCCCCTGTCCGGACGGTTTGCGATGTCGCCAAAGGCGATATTGTTGAAGACCGTGTCATGGTAGCGGACCGGCTCCTGAAACAGCACGGTGATCTGCTGACGAAGCTCATCAATCGGCAGGTTTCTGATATCCGCGCCATCGATAAGCAGACAGCCTTTTTCCGGATCATAAAAGCGGCAGATGAGCTTGATCAATGTGGTTTTGCCGGCGCCGTTTTCACCCACCAGAGCGGTGATCTGCCCTGATGGAATCCTCAGGTTGAAACCTTCCAGAGCAGGATAGCTGGTGTCGGGATAGCAAAAAGTGACATTTTGAAATTCCAGTACTTTTTTCAGACCAGGATAAGGAACCAGCTTCTCCGGCAAACCAATCCGTGGCTTCAAATCCAGAAATTCAAACAGATTTTCTAAAAACATGATGTTGCGGTATATCTCTCCGGCACTTCCCAGAAGGGAGCGCATCATGCGCTGCCCTTGGTAAAACGCCTGATAAAAAAGGGCAAGGCCACCCAGCCCGATCGCACCGTTCAAGACCTGAAGCCCCATCCATGCCAGCGCACCGCCCATGCTGGCCAACCCGATGAGGGATGCCGTTGCATGGGCTGCAGCTTCACTGCGGACCAGATTCATCTTTTCCCGGCGCAGTCGCGCGCGTAACTCTCTGAAAAGAGATCTAAAATAATCACCCAGCCCGAACAGCCGCATCTCCGCAGCCGATTGATGCTGGGTGAGCATCAGATCGTAGTAGCTGGTTTTACGGATGGCCGTGGTATTTTGAATCCGCCAACGATGGAAGCGAATCGTGTGGCTGAGTACGACCCAAAGGGCCGGAAGCGTACTGAAAAACAAGAGAAGGGGAATCCATATACCAAAGGTCAGCAGAACGCCCCCCATGGCAGCCAGGGTAATAAGGCTTTGCACCAGAGCGCCTGCATTTTCTATCAGGGCGGACGGCCGACTGAGCGCATCTACCCGGGCGCGGTGCAGTTGATCATAGTATCCGGGATCGTCATAAAAAGAGAGATCCAGGCGCATGGCCTGCTCATGAATGAGCTCGTGAACATGGTCCTGCACCCGTTCAGCCTGAGCGGTGCGCACCCAGGCGCCGATGCTCTGGAACACTTCGCCAGCGATCAGCACCAGGGCCATTGCGGCACCCGCCGGGAGAAGCGTCGCCATGTTCCGCCAGCCGCCGCCCGCACCCACCATGGCGGCAATACTGTCCACCAGAGATCGGGTGAGATAAACCGTGGCAACCGGCAGCAATCCTTGAACCAGCAGCAGCAGCATCCAGACGATGGCCTGCCTTCCCGCTGCATGTTGAACCAGTTGCATTGCCCGCGGCAGATAGGGAATCTGTTGTTTGAAACGATCAGTTACATCGGCAAACTGTTTGATTCTCGGGAACATTCAGGCTCTTTGTTATTTATATTGTAAAATCTTCGATTGAGCAGTTGTCTGAATACAATACAATCAAGGATTTGTTTTGAATATGTTTTTCTAAAAGAAAGGTTTTCCAAGTTTCCGCTGAGATTTAATTCCCTGAGAAAAGAAAAAATTGATTGCTCACTGCTATAGACTTTCTGATTGAGGTATGTACGCAAAGAAGACGTGGCGTCAGGAAAACGTGGCAACCACGGTAAATTGCCGCTGGCTTGCCGCGCCGGTGAGGATAATATTGCCGCATCGAAGCCAGGCATGGGCCGCAAGTTTCTCCGGTATTGCTTCATCTTTTGCCACACCCAGATAGAGCGTGCCGGCGATATTTCGACGTTTGAGCATCCATTTGGCGGCCACTGCCTGTGGCAGGCAGACGCTCTCCCAGGGGGTGTAGTTTGCGGCCGAGCAGACGGCCCGGCCCACTTTCCGGGCGATATTCAAATCTGAGGCACATATCTGTGCATCCGCCTTGCGCTGATGTCTGCCCAACGAAACTGCCAGCCACTTGAACGGCAGGGCAAGCACCGTCAGGCGTGCGATGCCCAGCAGCAAAAAGGCTTCCACCAGAAGCAACCGCTCGGCGCGGGAGCGGCGGCGCCATTTGGCCGGTGCATCCTGAAATGTTTTAAACCATCCAGCATCATTCATCGGTAAACGATCTTCCCGTTTTTATTTATATCCCTGATGCGGTGCCCCATCAAACAGGCTGAAATTTATCGCCTTTTTAATCTGGTCCAGGCTATTAAGAGGCGGCTGCCTTTCTTCTGGGATATTAATCTTACGCTTCTGTATTATGAACTCCTGTATTATGCGCGCAACATACGCCCGCATGCGCATTTTCGTCAAGAATAATACAACCGCAGGATGGACGACGGGTCTGGTTAAGGCGCCAATGCGCCAGATGGCAATATATCACATGGTTTCAGTAATTTTTGGCAAAGAGTAGAGTACAGATAATGCTATTCTTGCGTCGTAACCATTCGCTCCCCCGACTTGCTGAACAGCACTGGAGGAGAATAACTTTCGTTCATGATCGATATGCGGCCCTTGTGTATTTTACTTGCTTTTATAGTTTTTCTGAGATAAACAAAAAACAGTATCCAGGAGTTAGTAACATAGCATCTATCGGCATTATGGTGCGCTTTATTCTGCCACAATCTACGCTTTTGCTCCACCACCACAGGGGAAGGAACCAAGAGGAAAGCGCATATTGTAACGATTTAGACAACACAGATGAATAAGGAGCAGGAAGATGATTGACGCTGAACAAGAGAAACGTATTGATATATTCACAGAAATCGATGCAACACCATCCCGCCGCCCATGGCACAAACCATCCGTCATGCGCATCGACATTAAGAAAACACTTGCAGGTATTGGTAGTCCCCCCTAAATTCGCTCATTTATTATAACATATAGATATTTATAATATAAAATCGAGGAATACATCGACGAGTGTTTCATTGCTGCACAGTCGTTGAATATCTCTATGGCAGTAAACGGTCATGAATTTTTTCTCAAGGTTTACCCCCAATTATGGTAGAATGGTCTGATTTTCACGAACTTCAATAGACTATGACCCAACCATCTGTCGCCATGACACCTAAAAATGCAACTGAGAGGTTAGAATGACTATCTGTAAGCAAAAAATCACAGAAAACTCAACAAAAAACCACGAAGCGCCATCCCGCCGCCCATGGCACAAACCATCCGTCATGCGTATCGATATTAAGAAAACACTTGAAATGGAAGAGAGTACCTAAGGCTGAGGCATTCGCTGCAGGGGATTTTTAGAATGTTGTAGAGGAATACATCGACGTATGTTTCATTGCTGCACCGTCGCTGATTATCTCTTTAGCAGTAAACGATCATGAATCCTTAAAATGAAACTGCGAGGTTAGAACGATTGACTGTTAGCAGATAATATCCGGCTGATATTTCAGCATAAAATATAGAAATGACTTCTCGCCGATCTTGGTATAAGCCGCCCGCCATGCGTTTCGACATTAAGGCAACATTGTACGAGGCAACGGCATATGTCTGAATTGGTACCGGACTGTGGTGGTATATTGCTGTTCGGTCTTGCAGCGATAGGGCGGTTGAAGCGGTGCCTGGCCCGCCGGCACGGTCACTTTTGTTTCAAGTTTTTAAAACGGTACACCTAATCCATGGATCACCAATGAATCGTATTTTCGGTTATTTACAGCGTGATAGCGCTTCAGTGGCGCCATTCACCATAGAAACCCAACGACTCATGGATGAATGGACACTGGACGGCGGCGATGTATTGCGGAACGGCCCCGCAGCGATTGGGCAGATGATGAGGCGGTTCAGCGCGCCCGATACGGTGTATACCAGGATTTCGCTATCTGATGCAGAGAGTATCCTTTTTGTGGCCGCCGGGCGCGTAGACAACAGACAAGAGCTGATTGCGAATTGTGGATCATGGGTTGCCGGATATGAAAAGTCTGAAATCCCGGATAGTGAAGTCATCCGACTGGCCTATAACAAGTGGGGCGAGGATTGCCCGAAGCGCATTTACGGAGACTGGTCTTTTGCCGCATGGCATCCCCGTGAATACAGGCTTTTTCTGGCCAGAGACCACTTTGGCAATACATCTCTTTATTATTATGCCGACCAGAATAAGTTTGCCTTTGCCTCCGATCGCAAGACATTGCTTGCCATGAATCTTGCTCCCATAAAGATGGATGAGCTCTATCTGGCTCAGGTGCTGGTCTCCTGGCCTGCTTACCACGGCGAGCGTACCATTCACACGCCTATTAAACGCCTGCCGCCGGCGCATTGTATCACCATCACCCCTGAACGCATTGATGTGCGCCGATATTGGCGATTGGAAGATACCCCCGAACTGCGATTGGCTCGGCGTAATGATTATGTGGAGGCCTTTCGTGATGTCTTTGATGAGGCAGTGCGATGCCGGCTAAGAGGAGTCTATGGTGGTGGAGATTCAGAGGGAAGTGGGCAAATTGCCGTATCACTCAGCGGTGGGCTGGATTCCGGATCGGTTACCGCCACAGCGGCGCATTTTCTGCGCAACGAGGGCAAACGCCTCTCCGCTTTTACGTCCGTGCCGATTTCAGATACCAGCATTTATGTAAACAAGAATTTTGGCGATGAGTTTCCTTATGCCCAGTCCACGGTACGATTTGCCGGGAATGTCGATCATATTCCCATCACCGCTACCGATATTACGCCCATTCAGGCAATTCGCCGCATGCTTCAGATTCTCGACGAACCCGGCCGCGCCGCTGGAAATTTTTTCTGGTGGCTGGCTCTGGAAATGACTGCCCGCGCCCATGGTTGCCGTATTCTGCTAACAGGTCAGTTGGGAAATTCAGGCATCTCGTGGGCTGGGGATGTACGCTCACAACCGCTCGCATTGCAATGGCGCCATTACGGCTGGCGGAAATGGCTCAAGGAAACCGCAAAGCACGTCTCCCCCTCTGTCTTTCTGAAGGCATACCGCCGGGCGCGAATGCCAAAAGATTATTCCTGGTGCCAATCATCTTCCATTCATCCCGATTTTGCGCGGCGATTAAATCTGCTGGAACTCAGGTTAAACGATCCTGATGAGCATCCGCTTACGCCTCTGGAAAAGCGACTACAGACTCTCAAACCAGGCCGTTCTTTTATCGGTGCGCTGCATGCCCAGATGGGTGCGGCACACGGTCTGGAAATCTGCGATCCTACCGGGGATGCCCGTGTGCTGGCATTTACTATTTCCGTTCCGGACAGTATCTTCATAGACCCGAAGACAGGCATGGATCGCTGGCTGATTCGTGAAGCCATGAAAGGCCGCCTGCCGGATGATGTGCGTTTAAACCGCAAGAGAGGCCGTCAGGCAGGCGACCTGGTACCCCGCCTTCGCGCCTGCGCCGGAGAGGTTGAAACAGCACTGGACGAACTGGCAGCGGGGCCTGCAGCCGCCTATGTGGATGTACCCCATATGCGTACGGTGTGGACAATGATTCGAAACGATAACACGCCCGAAGCCTTCCACAAGTCGATTACCGTTCTTACCCGAGGCATCATGGCGGGATTGTGGGTGAATGAATTTTATCATGCTTCCTGAATTTCTTTCCGATGTCTCGGTTAACATCACTGCCGTTCCTACACAACTCAAGAATGCAACATCTCGCGGAGTTCTCTGGCAGGCTGCACCTGGGCATTTTATGATCGATGTTCCAGAGACGGCGCGCTACCTGGTCGAAGAAGGAAAACGTGTCACGATCGACCCCCTGCCATCGGCCGATGAAACGGATGTGTACCGTTTTCTGCGGATGACACCGCTTGCAGCGACTTGTTTTCAACGCGGCATCATTGCTTTTCATGCAGCAGCCATCACCGACATGAACGGCGCGGTCCTTATCGCAGGAGACTCCGGAGCCGGCAAATCAACACTGCTGGCGGCAATGCTCAACCGGGGATGGCATCTTCTATCAGACGATCTTGCGGCAGTGGATCTGGATGAAAGCGCAGCGCCGGTCGTTTTCCCATCTTTTCCTGAGATGTCTTTGTGGTCTGATGCGATGGAGAAATTGAAGATGGAGGGTTGCGGCGCCGGAAGGCATGTCCTGTCCATGGAAAACGAATTTATCGCATCCTCGCAACCACTGCAGGCAATTTACAGACTCTCGGTCCATCATGACGGGATTGCGGTATCCAACGTCGAAGGGGTAAAACGCTTCGATACACTCACCCTGCTCTCTTATAACACCCGCATTGCCGATGCCCTGTTCGATCGCACTGCATATATGCGCCTTGCGGCCGCCATCGCCCGGAATGTTCCCATGCGCAGTCTTCGCAGACCCCGCAACCGCTGGTGCGTGGAAGAACTGGCGGATATTGTGGAAGGAAACTCTCGATGACATTTTCTTACCTTCTTTATGGCCTGACCATAAGGCTTCCGCTACCTTGTAATTTCCTGCCACAAATTCAGACTGTTTCCTCTCCGGATGTAACGGTGGATTACGGCCCGGTTCCCAAAGAACTGGTCGGCGCTACGGCGTCGAATGATACATGGGAAGCCGGTTTTAGCTGGCAGGCGTCTCCCGAACGATATCTTCTCAAGGGAGGCACAAGGTCCGGGCGATTTCTTGTGGAAGGTGGAACCCGGGTAACGGTGCATCGCAATGCAAATGCCGAAGATGCATGTCTCTTGTTTCATCTGCTGCACCCTGTAGCCGCTGCGTTGTTTCGACAGAGAGGATTGCTGGTTCTGCACGCCAGTACCGTCCATACATCCGCAGGTGCTATAGCTCTTTGCGGTAAATCCTTGGCGGGCAAGTCCACCACCCTTGCAGCTTTGCTTCAGAATGGTTGCGAAATGATTTCCGATGATTTGACCATACTGAAACTTGCCGATAGCAGCAGCGTTGAAACCGTTTCGGGCGCAGCCCGAATATACTTGTGGGAAGACGCCGCACAGGGCATTGGTCTGAATCTGACCCAAAGCATCCGCCACCCCATGCGGCGCGCCAAAGCGGCCCTTTCACTTCCCGGTGAACCTTGCCGGAATCCGGCGCCCTTAAAAAAACTTTATATCTTGCAGCCCGCTGCATGTGAAGATGTAACTTTGTTACGTCTAAACGGCAGCGATAAGTTAGAGGCGCTGCTATCCTGCGTTTACGGCCCGCTTTTACCGGAGGAACATCCTGGTTTGTTTCCATTATTATCCTTTGCGGCCAGGCATACAGATATCTACCGCATCCAAAGACCCGAAAACCATTGGACAGTGGATGAGATCGTCAAGCGGATACTGAATGGGTAAAGTCATCTGGCTGGCATCCTATCCCAAATCAGGCAACACCTGGATGCGTGTTTTGCTGAGCAACTATCTACAATACAGCACTACGCCCGCCGATATCAACAAGCTTGACGGCGGCCCGATTGCCAGCGCCCGTGTCTGGTTTGACGAGTGGGCGGGAATTGAAGCCTCCGCAATGGACGATTCCGTTATCGAGCGGCTGCGTCCCGATGTCTATCGCTGCATGGCAGGCGAATCCCCGGATACCCTGTATATGAAGGTCCATGACGCATGGGGCCTAACCGACCATGGAGAAGCCCTTTTTCCCGCTGATGTTACTGCCGGGGTGATTTATATCCTGCGCAATCCGCTTGATTTGGCCCTGTCCTGCGCCCATCATTGGGGAGTGACCGTGGACAAGGCAACGGAGTTTATGTGCGATCCTGAATTTGTCATTGCGCGTTCGATCGGCGGACTGTCGGACCAGTTGCGGCAGTGCCTGCGTTCATGGAGCGACCATCTGAAAACCTGGCTGGATGAGTCGGGTCTGCCGGTCCATATCCTCCGCTACGAAGACCTTCTGGATGATACCGAGGCTGCGTTCGGAGGGGTCGTTCGCTTCCTGGGTCTTCCCTATGACAAAGCGCGTATCCGCCAGTCCGTCGCTTTTTCGGATTTTTCCGAGTTGCAGCGCCAGGAGCGGGAAAAGGGATTTCGCGAGGCTTCGATGCAGGCGCCCGGACCGTTTTTTCGCCGTGGGAAAGCCGGTGCATGGCGAAAAGAACTGCCGATTGACCGGGTTGAACGTTTGACAAAAGCCCATGGCGCGTTGATGAAACGTTTTGGATACCTGAATGACAGCAATGAACCGATTTAGCACGTTAACAAGGAGAGATCAGCAATGCCTATTGGGTTGAACACACGGATTGTTCGCAATGAAAATCAGATGTCCGCACCGGTGGATAATGAAATCGTGATCCTGAACATGGCCAAAAACAACTACATCGGCCTGGATGAAATCGGCCGGTTCATATGGGATTTGCTGGCTGAGCCCAGCCGCGTGGATGAACTGTGCATCCGGTTAAGCCGCCATTTCGAGGCAACACCAGATCAGATCGCAACCGATGTGCTGCCGTTCATTGAAGAATTGGAATCAGAGGGGCTGATAAAAGTTCTGGAATAGAGGGGTGTTGTGGGGTGGGGTGGTGTTGTGGGGTCGGGCCATGACAACTTGTTGATTATTCATAGTTAATGTTCAGAAATTAACCGTTTAAACGGCCAATATCGCTTTTTTAACCCCGAAAAGAGACTTATTGGAAGCAGCCCTTTCCCGGATTTTTTCCTGACTACAACCTTCTATCGCTTTTCTATATTATACTGCAAACGGTTTCAAATTGCGTTTTCCTTATGCACTCTCCCCCAGCGGGGGAGGGTTGGGGTGGGGGGTATAGATGCACAGTTTGCAACCGATTAGAGAATGTATAACGGCCTTTTTGACCCCAAAAAACGCAATATAGGCCGTTTTCAAGGGTCAGTATTGACAGTATCATCTGTAAAATGAACCACTTTTCGTGGCCCGCCCCCTTACACCGATCGGTCTTCAGATTCAGATCGGTCAGATAGTGCGGTTTCAGTTTCATTCCGGTTTTTCCACATCGAACACCCGGTATCCCCATCGGTCGGGGATGGCCGTAAAAAGGCCCGCCCCATCTCCCTGCTGCCTTCCCAAAACCATTATCTGAAAAGCTATATTTCAACGCCCAGTTCCCGCAGTTTGGATAAAAGCCTTTCTTTCTCTCTTCGTTCCGCTTCAGCTCGTTTGCGTTCGGATTCTTCATTTCGTATGGCGGCTTCAGCCCGCTGCCGCTCCGCTTCGGCCCGTTGCCGCTCCGCTTCAGCTCGTTTGCGTTCAAATGCTTCGTTTCGTATGGCCGCTTCAGCCCGTTGCCGTTCCGCCTCAGCCATTTGTCGATTGGTTTTTGATATCTTATCCTGCTCGATGGTACTGAGAAACCGAATACCATCCGGTCGATAGATGATCAGATCATCGGCTGTCAGCTCGAAACGGATATTCAACCTGGGGCTG
>CAJBLH010000096.1 GCA_903953895.1 uncultured Desulfobacteraceae bacterium
AGGCCTTTGGCGTAATGCATGGTGCTGATCGAAACCTGCCCGCTGGATGTTTCAACGGTTTCATCAAGCACGTTTCAACATGCGGGCGGCCAAAATGCATCTCATATTACCCTGTCACTACCACGAAAATGCCTCCATTTTCTCGCTGGTTCCCAAGCTCCAGCTTGGGAACCCAGTCGGGAAGCTCCAGCTTCCCGTGTCATCGCAACCTCTGGAAAAGACTCGAAGCAGAGCTTCACGGGCCTCGGTTCCCAAGCTGGAGCTTGTGAACCAGCAGATTCCGAAATTCCATCTCTCTGCATCTTTGTGTCTGAGTACCCCATCGTTAATTCACCCGAAACACCTTCATCACCTCATCCCCCAGATGATTGATCACCTTCACCGCAATCCGGCCGGACCTGGGCTTGTCAAACGGCCGGGATGTGTCGCTATGAAGAGACTCCCATGCATCTGCATTGATTTCCGCCTTCAGCGTTGTTTTCAGGGATTTATAGGGATCGCTGGCTCCCAGAAAGTAGGCATGGCGCACAAAAAAGCTTTCTTCATTGTAGTCGGTATCGATGAACCAGCAGGCGATGCCGTCGGCCCCGTCGCTGCGAACCTCGCCGGTATTGGGATGGAACACATCCACACCGTTGATTTTCACCTGAATCTGACCGCTGCCGGAATTCAGGATATCGATGTCCGGCTCGCCAAAGATGACAAACAGATTGCCCTTTCCGGTATTCTTCAGATCATCGGCCATGTGCAGGTCGGCATTCATGCGGGCCTTCAGCACCGGAATGCGGCCAAGCTTGTCGAATTCCGATGAATGGGCGTCGTAATTGAAGGCACAGGCAATCAGCACATCAAAACCGGCATCACCGGCCTCCCGAGCTGAAGCCACAAGATCGGGGCGGGTTACGGTGCCAAATTCCGGGCCGATGAATATCGCCGCCCGCTTTTCAACTGGCGATTGCGGCGTTTCTTCATAGCGTGCTTCGGCACAAATAAAATGGCCAGGCCAGGGGGCGATCGACGAGAATTCAATTTTGTCTTCCTTGTGGGCCTGCTGCACGCCGGAAGTTTTGAGGTTTTCAATGATCACCCGGACAAAATCCGCCTCATCTCCGGCCTGCGGCTTATCCGTCTTTCGGGAATCGACGAGATTGTCGTCTTCGTCAACAGCCAGAACCCGATGCGGGGAAAGGCTATCGACCGTAAACGGCCCGGCCACCCGCACTTTCTTGTTGTCCTCGTAGGGCTTGTCGTACAGGTATTCGGTATCGGCCTTGGCTGCGATGGATGCATCAATTTCCTTTTGCCGGGCGATGCGGTTTTTCCACCATTCATCATGAAGCCCGATGGCTTCTTTAGGCCATTTGTCGTCTGGATCACGGGGAATTTCCCATTCTTCCCATTTCTGTTTCAAAATGGTGTTGATCCGGCTGCGGAGGGGTTCCAGCTTTTCCTGGAACTTTTCCCAGATAACGTCGATTTCGGTGTTGTTGGCGATGGATTTCAAGGTGATATGCGGAACACGTTCATAGACGAATCCCTGGCGGATATTGCCATAAGTCGGGGCCTTCGAAGGAGCTGATTGTGATATTCCGGCTTCTTTGATCTGGCCGTCTCGGCTGTCTGCCAGAAGATAATAGGGATATCGTGCGCCCATAATGCGGGCTCGGGCCAGGGCAAGGGCAACGCGGGATGTGTCGATGGTGATCCAGCGGCGGCCCCATTGTTCGGCGACGTAGGCGCTGGTGCCGGAGCCGCAGGTGGGGTCGAGGATGAGGTCGCCGGGGTCGGTGGACATCAAAAGACACCGCTGAACAATAACTTCATTTGTCTCAACCACATAACGGGGATTTTTTGCCCCACCAAAACCAACCCATAAATTATTGATGGCAGCTAATGGATAATCTATGTAAAATTTTTTAAATCGAAGAGTCGATTTGGTTGGTTCAAGTCTGTTTGCACGGTACATACGGTGAATGCTCTCTGGTGGATAACCCCACCAACGTGTTCCAGATGTGAAGAACCTACCAAATAAGTCAACTTGATATTTTTGCCCAGGCCCTGGCTTTGTAAGATCTGCACTCATATAGGGACCAAAATCCTGTCTATCAGTATCAATATGTCTGTAACCAGCTTTTTCATAATCTTCTTGTGTTTCGAACAAAGGATGATATTTGCAACTTGACGATAATTTAGCGCTCCAAAGTATAAAGTCATAACGTCCTGCAAGTCTCTGTGTACTGCCGAGGCCAGATGTTTTTGTAAAAGCAATTGTCGAAATAAAATTATTGGAACCAAATATTTCACTCAATAAACTTTTCACCAGGTGTACATTTTCATCCCCAATCTGAACGAAAATTGAACCTGAATCTGCCAATAACTCTCTCGAAACAGTCAACCGATCCCGCAAATACGTCAAATACGAATGAATCCCATCCCGCCAGGTGTCCCGAAACGCCTTGACCTGCTCCGGCTCACGGGTAATGTGATCGACATTGCCGTCCTTCACATCCCGGCTGGTGGTGGACCACTGGAAATTGGAATTGAACTTGATACCGTAAGGCGGGTCGATATAGATGCACTGCACCTTGCCCCGAAGCCCTTCGCGTTCGGCCAGAGAGGCCATGACCTGTAGGCTGTCTCCCAGGATCATGCGGTTGGTCCAGTTGGCGTCATGCTGATAAAATTCGGTGCGGGCGTTTTCGCTGGGAAGGCCGTTGAAGTCGGCAAACAAGTCGATCTGCTGGAGTTTACCGGTCTGCTTCTGTTCCTGCGTTTGACGCAACAGATCGTCGATGAGAACTTTGGGATGCACCTTTTCCTGAATATAGAGCGGCGGGGCGTGTACCACCAGATCCGACCAGTCCTGTTCGTCCTTGCCGCGCCACACCAGTTGGGGATCGAGGTCGCGGTTGCGGCGTTCATAAGCGATCCGGATCGGGCTTTGCTCGTTGGGCCGCATCACCGACTGGTATTCGGCGGTGGGGATATTCTTACGGGTTGCGTCGTAATGCGTAATCGATTCAACAACCTTACCGTTTGCCTTGCCGGTCGATAATTTGGCCATATTGTTTATTGATACTCCCTGCGCTGATTCTGGACGGCGAGTTGGAAGCTTTTGGGTTGATATTAATAATGATAACGGGATTGTATGAAGTCAATTCTTTCATGTTCTACAACATAGACAAGACGATGCTCCTCAGTAACTCTGCGGGACCAAACACCTGGCCCAAGAAATTTAAGCGGTTCAGGTTTGCCGATTCCCTGGAACGGGTCCCGCATGATGGCTTAAATCAGTTGAAAAATTCGAAGGGCGGTTTTGCGGTCTGTCTCCACCCAGTACCGGAGATCTTCCCTGAACTCTGGCTGAAACACGGATTCCCGCTTTGTTGGGGGCTGGGAGGGCTTCATGAAACCCTTACGCAAAGCCGACCTCGTTTCGAAGGTCATCAATGGTTTGAGCCGTGCCGGACTCCTTTCGTACCCTGTCAAGGGCATCGTGAAGTCGCTTTGCATTGGCGGGAGATCGAAGCAGGTGTGCTGTTTCAAGTATGCCGGCCAACTCGTCGGCGCTGATCATGGCGACATCTTCAGCGCCGCGCCGTCGAATGATCACCACCTCCCTGTTATGGGTCACCTGATCTAACAATGCGGCCAAACTGGCCCGCGCTTGCGTGTAAGTTGTCTGTATTGCCATATCTGCCTCCCAATTTTATGTACCGGCATACCGTACATATTCCTGTTGGGGCTGTCAAGTTCGACGGGATAAGCTGATTCCGCTGGTTCCCAAGCTCCAGCTTGGGAACCCGGTCGGGAAGCTCCGCTTCCCCCGCCACTACCACGAAGTACAAACCGTCATCAACCCCTCATGCCCCAGATAATTCCGAGCACTCGAATACCGCCAGTGCTCAGGCTTATCGACATACCCCCGTTTCACCGGATTTAGATGAATGTACTCCAGTTTCTGCAACAATACTTCTTCGCTTGTAACACCCTGCGGATGGCTCCCTTCCTCCCAGACTTGATATGTGGATTCTGTTTTGTAAACCCGCTTGAAGAATTCCAGCATCCAGAGAAAACCAGACGATCTTTCCGTCTTCAGATACGTCACGATTTCCTTTGCAGTATAGGACTTGAATCGTTTGATATCATGCTCGATATTTTCGGAACGGGCAACCAGGTGCAGGTGATTTTCCAGGATAACATATCCGAATATTTCGAAGGCGCTGTTCTCCTGAAGATATTTCCATGAATCCAGGACAATATTCATGGTTTCGGGACAAGTGAATACCGGCAGCCAGTGGTTGATCGTGGCGGTTATGAAATGAGGATGTCGGCTATTTACGAACCGGTATCGGCTGCGGGGCATAAAAGTTCCTTTCTGGTCGGGGGAAGCGGAGCTTCCCGGGCCGGGTTCCCAAGCGGGAGCTTGGGAACCAGCGTTGGCTTGGGAACCAGCGTTGGCTTGGGAACCAGCGTTGGCTTGGGAACCAGCGTTGGCTTGGGAACCAGCGTTGGCTTGGGAACCAGCGGATTGTATTGAATTGCCGGGGGGTGTGAAGCCCGGCAAGATTTTCGCTGGTTCCCAAGCTCCTGCTTGGGAACCCGGCCCGAGAAGCTCCCGCTTCTCGGGATATCCTTATTCATATTTGGAACTGTAACCCTTCATGATCATAAGGGGTTACTGGAACTTGAAATCCGATTACGCAGATTAAACCCTATCGCACAACATTATCGATCATCTTGTTAAATTCCGCTTCGACTTTGTCTTCAAAATCAGCCTGAATCCGGTAAACTTCCGTAAATTCAGCAAAAGCCCATCGGCCGTACTGCCCATGGTTGTTGACCCCAGGCACCCAATAATTCTCCATGGTGGATTTCTTTTCCTTGGCATCCTCCCGGCGATACCCCTTGATCTCGACAATCAAATTGAGCGGATCATCATGACCATCATCCACCAAAACGATAAAATCCGGCAGATAGGTGCGCATCTGGGAGCCGTAGCGGTAAGGCACTTCCAATCCCAGACTGTGGTTTTTCACATAAGCCCTGACCTTGGGATGCGCCTCGGCCACCCGGCAGAATTCGCCTTCCCAATCGCTGTCCAGAATCACCCAGTTGAGGTGGCACTTTCGGGAGTCCGTCTGCCAGCGAGAGGTTTTGGAAGTCGTAAAATTGACATGATTCGTCGAGCCGGTCGGGTTATAGGGGTCGAGAACCGCCTGGATGGGTCGATCCCCCACCATCGAGCGGGTGATGGCATCCGTTATCCGGCTGCACGCCATATCGGCCAGCTCCTGATACATCAATTGGGCCGGATAGGTGCCACCCTTGCAGTCCAGGCAGGTATCGAGCCATTGCCGGGTAATGCGCTTGAGCTGGCCGAACAGGTGAAGTTTGGGGTCTTCTCCCGGATCGCGCCATTTGGTGTAAAGCAGTCGCCTGGCCACGTGAAAGAGCAGGGTAGATCGCCGCATGTCTTCCAGATGTTCAAGATTAAGATCAACCCCCTCGCCGACAATCCCCTGATTCTTGGTGATCGACGGGCCGACGATATCCGGGGTCAGCTCAAGAATCGAATCATCGGTAAATTCGGCTGTTAATCTCTCTTCCGGCAGCTCCACCCGGTAGCCCTGCACACGGGGAAAGCGGATTTCCTGTGCATCGCGATCCGGCCGCACCGCTTTTACCTGAATGGTCTGTCGGGGCGGCTGGGGCGGTGCGACCACGGGCTTGGCTGTAAAATCAAAAGGCACGCCCAGCACATCCGCATATTCCACATTGAAGAGCAGATCATCGTTCAGGTCGTAAGACTGGCGTCGCAGCGCCCGTCCGATGACCTGCTCGCACAGCAGTTGGGTTCCAAATGCCCGCACACCCAGCACATGCGTTACGGTGCTGGCATCCCAGCCTTCGGTCAGCATGGAAACAGATACCACACAGCGAATCGAATCCCCCAGTCGGCCTTCCTTACCCACCGTATTCATGACCTCCCGAAGCAGATCCTGGTCGGTGATGTTTTCGGCCTGCCGGCGGTCTCCGGTTCGCTCGATGATTTCGCGGCGAAAACGATCGATCTCATCGACTGCCATTTTCCGGAAATTATCGTCGAGCCCTTCGCCGGATTCCAGTTGTTCACTGTCGATCAACAGGGTATGGGGCCGGGCAATCTGATCGCCATGTTCGTTGAAATTGCGGAACAATTCCAGTCGGCCATTTTCAAGAGTTGTGGAGCCATCTTCATTCACCCGGTGGAACCCGGAAACATAATCGTAAACCAGTTTGGATATGGACGTATTCTGACAGACAATGATGAAACACGGCGGTATCCGAATGCCTTGTTCCTGCCACAAGGCAAATGTCTTCTTGTAGTGGCCATACAGGGCTTCGAGTGCGGTCAGCAGCTCGACGGGCAGACTGAGCGGATCGAGTGTTTTCGCCTTGCCCCGGCCTTTCTTGGGCATCCGGCTGCGGATGTGTTCCCAGAGGTTTCGGAATTTCGGCATTTCTCCGCCGGGAATGTTGTCTGCCACCGGCACACGGGGCAGTTTGACAATGCCGCATTCAATGGCGTCCATCAGGGAAAAATCGCACATCGTCCAGGGGAAAAGCGTTCCTTCGGCATAGCCGGAGCCCCGAAGGAAAAACGGTGTTGCAGACAGGTCCATCACACGGGTGATACCAAGCTTGCGGTTGACGGTCTCCAGCCCCGTTATCCAGAGACGGGCGGCTTCATTGTTTCTTTCCGCCTCTTTCCGGTCATCTCCTTTCAGCTCATCCGTATCGGATTCTCCCGGCTTTTGCCGATAGCAGTGGTGGGCCTCATCATTGAACACCATCATCTGTTTCATCCCCATCAGATCGGGCATGACCCGCTGGATCATCTGGCCTTCGGTTTCCAGGGTATCGATGGCCTCCCCCCGCCCCTGTAGCAACGAGCGGCCGCCTTTGGAGATATCCACCCGTTCCCGGAGCTTGAAAGCATGATAGTTCGTAATGACGATTTTGGCCCGCTCCAGGTCGGCCAGCATATCGTTGGGGATCAATTCTCGGCTGGCATAATAACTGTCGGGATCGTTCGGTTGCAGCACGCGCAGTCGATCCCGAATTGTCAGGCCGGGAGAGACGACCAGAAACCCCCGGCTGAATTTCTTGCTGTTCGGTCGGCGCACGGCGTTGATGGTCTGCCAGGCAATCAGCATGGCCATAACGGTCGTTTTACCAGCACCCGTAGCCAGTTTCAGGGCCAGCCGCATAATATCCGGATTGGCGTTTCTATTGGCGCTGTCGAGATGGTTCAGAAAATATTTACCGGTGTTGCCTATATGTGGGGCGACTTCTAATAGCCAGATAGCAGTTTCAACCGCTTCGACCTGACAGAAAAACGGACGGATATGGTTGAACCGGTGATGCCGCCAATGTTGAAGCAGTCGGGCGGTTTCAGGGGTGACTTTCCAGGTGCCGGGGTCGGGCAGGCTTCGCCACCGATCGACATGCGTGCGGAGTTCATTGATGATGGGCGTTGGATCGTAGCGCTGATCCTGGGTGGAAAGGCCCATGCCTTCGTTGAACACAAGATCGAGCTGTTCATGGGAGCCTTTCTTCTTTTTCGGCTTGGGAACTGGTGTGATGTATTGGGCGATCCGTCTCTGCTCGATAATGTGCTGGGTGGGTTGTGCCCCTGGCCATCGAGTTCCCAGTGCCGCGTCGGGTATTCATAAGGAGAGTTGATGATCGGTTTTTCGAAGAATCGGTTATCCATGAATCCTTTGCAATGGCATGAGAGTTATTTGTGATTAGTGTTTGATGCAGATTTTGCCAAAATGCTTGCCGTCTGAAAGATACTTGGTTCTCCCCACTGCCTCGAAACATGAAATCAACACAGGAGTCAAACCGATTACACTTTAGCGGGGCCTCGCTGAACAATTTTTTGTATTTTGGAGGGCTTTTTAAAGCTCGTCTGATCTTCTTTGGAAAAAGATAAATATTGTCGGCGCTTCATATCCATCGGGCGCTTCTGGAACATCCCATCGCCACATCCGGCTGGCTGGTGGAAAAGACGGGCACCACCCCGGCAACCGTCAACATGTGTTTGAGCCATCTGCAGCGTCTGGGAATAGTTCTCACAAGCTCAATTATTTTTTATGAAATCATACCATAGTTTGTAACAATCCAATAGAAATCCCTCCCCCGCTGGGGGAGGGAGCAACAGGAACGTTCAGATTATGCCCTTTTGCAGTATAACCGCCTTTGACTCAAAAGGGCGATAGGCGGCAAGACAACGGCGTGAATGGATTGACCGTAAACAGGCATATTTAAAAAAATGGGGGTTAAACAAATTTGGCTCATCGTGGATTGACGTGAAAGCCGGGTACGATCATCGTTTCGGTCGATTCGTTGAATGATTTTATTTGCCGCTGGTTCCCAAGCTCCAGCTTGGGAACCCAGTCGGGAA
>CAJBLH010000097.1 GCA_903953895.1 uncultured Desulfobacteraceae bacterium
ATATGTTATATATCATTTCTAAAAATAATAGTCAACAACTGTTTGTCAATCTATTTTGTAGATTGTAAATCTTCGATCAATAGATTTGCCACTACACGCTGATATTATTACACATTCTACTTATCGTTCAGGCACTATATACGACCATCCCTTGTACCTACCGGTCATAAAAACAAAGACACCCTTTTGTTCCAGCTTCTCTTTCCACCCTGTAAAAGCATATCTTTCGTTTGATACTTTCAGCCAGTTCCGCACCTGCTGCGCCGCATGAAACGGCGTAGCACTTTCACTTACATCCGGAGGATCAAAGGCCCGGAAAGCCTCTCCCATATCCTCATGCAATTCCAGAATCATGTTACGAAACCGCTCAACCCTGGCGGTTAAGGCGCGGACTTTATAGTCGCTGAAAAAATCCGCATTACTGTCGGCAAGCCTACGAAAAGCGGGTATTGATTTGTCAATCCGATATTTTTCAGGAAGATGATCTGAAATAAATACCCAGCGGGGTACTTTGTACCACTCGGCAAGAGCGTCCAATTGTTTAAAGGTCGGTTTTTGATCCCCCCGCTCCATCTCAGAAATCTTTGGGACTTTCTTTCCTGCTTCATCGAGGCTCAAGCCAATCTGTTCGCGGCATTGACGCAATATATCCTTGTTTATATTTTCAACCCGGCCTGCCATTACGCCACCTTCATCACCCGCAGGGATTCAATCCCGCGGACATCGATAATTTTTACAGCAATTGTTTCGCCCGGTTTAAAGGGAAATGAAATCGTGCCTCTGAATGACTCGATTTTTTCTTCGTCTATTTCGGCTTTCAGATTTTTGGTCAGCTTTTCCCATCCGTCTTTTACACCCGCCATATTCTGTAGGAACTGTTGAACTGAGTCGAGTATTCTTGAACATGCCTCATTCAAGGCACGTGTCTTCAGTGTCCTCAGATTCATCCAGTCACCTTCCGGAATCTCATTCATGCTGATGGCTCCGAACCCTTTGTGGGCGTTAACGTAAAGTTCACCTGCGACACACAAAACCGTAGAGAAGCGGAAGCTTTGTATGGCGCGTCAGGTGCAACGTCACGTTAGGCTGCGATTAATTTTATTGATAACTTTGGCATGTTTGTTGATTTACTGTGAATTCAGCCAATTTTTCGCTATAGGTATTAACACAGAAGAAAGTATATGAAAGTCCTCTTGCAAATGCTGGGTTTTTAATATTTGCGTGACATGTTTTTGGTGTTACATCATTAATGAGAGCATTAGAAAATTCTTTTAATTTGAAAGTGGGCAGGCCTTTTTTTGTCCGCATTACATACTCAAAACGAACATTTCTGCCAATTGGGATTGCATTAAAAGAAAAATTGATTTTGCGGGTTTTTCTTCCGGTTATCAAAGAGCGGCCCAGACCTGTTTTTAAGTGCCCCCGCTGTCAAACCACAATGATTATTTTTGGCTTTCGTTATCCAGGACTGGAAGCAGGATAACGTACCTTAATGGCAAGGGCTGGCAGTAACTTCTATCAGGAGGTTTAAGACTTTATGAAATAATTCAAGTTGTTATTAAGCATGCAAAAATG
>CAJBLH010000098.1 GCA_903953895.1 uncultured Desulfobacteraceae bacterium
ATATGTTATATATCATTTCTAAAAATAATAGTCAACAACTGTTTGTCAATCTATTTTGTAGATTGTAAATCTTCGATCAATAGATTTGCCACTACACGCTGATATTATTACACATTCTACTTATCGTTCAGGCACTATATAACAAGGGAATGTCAAATCGTAGGTTCCTCAAGTGGCTGGGCGAAACTTCCCAGGAATACAGCGGATATTGTTTCAAATACCGGCATCACAAGAAACACTGGCTGTGATTATGAGGAAATCAGCTCAGTGGTTTGGGCTAATTTTACCAAGGATTATGTTCAAGACTTACTTAAGAAGCTTTCTGAAAAGTTTATTGATGAATATATCGCTTTATCAGAGCGTACTGATTTCACATTTAGTGCAGTTTGGGAGCTTAAAGAAAAATACTTGTCAGATCTGAAAAAGGCAATCGAATCTCGACCCGAACGACGGAAATTAAAACAAGATGCAAACGAGCATCATAGAAGTCGTGTTCGCGAGGCAGAAAAGTGCTTTCCAGGAGTTGAGATCATTTCATGTGATCCGAAGATAGATGAGTTAAAAATCTGGATATCCAAACTGTCGAAAGTGGATACAAATCGTAAGGCATTTTTGATTCTGGGTGAAAGAGGCACTGGGAAAGGGGTGTTTGCTAAAGCCTTTCACGAAGCTTCCCGAAGAAATGGTAAGTTAAAAAAGTTTGATTGCGGGGATAGAGAAGATACGCTATTCAAAAGTGCGCTATTTGGTCATGCAAAAGGAGCTTTTACAGGGGCTGACAGAATTCATAAAGGTGCTTTAGAGGAAGCTGGTGAAGGAACTATCTTCATTGACGAAATAGGCAATCTTTCCATGTCGCTTCAAGCAGCTATGCTCGGTTTTCTTCAGGACTGGGAATTTCAACCTTTGGGTGCGCCTGGATCAAAACCGGTAAAAGCAATGGTTGTTCTTGCCACAAATATGGACCTCGAAGCAGAAATTGAGAACGGCAAATTCAGGGCAGATTTATATGACAGAATTAGTTCCTTCAAACATAAAATTCCTCCACTAAGAAACAGAAGAAATGATATTCCGCTCCTCTTTCACCATTTTATTAAAAAGCATGATGAACAAAGGCATAAAGACCCGTCTTTAGAGGAAATTACTGCAACATCAGATTGCATAAATGCTCTGAAAGATTTTGATTGGCCTGGAAATGTCAGGCAACTTGAAGGGTTGGTTGCAAAAATCATTATGACCAGAACCATGAATGAAGATAGGTCGCCAATCGATTTGAGTGATTTGCCGGATTTGCTTTCCAGCGATTCCAAATCTAAAGATCCGGTTCATCCAGAATCAAATAAATCTACGTCTATCGGGAAAAGTAAATATGGTCATTTCCCAAAAGATGATGCAATCTTAATTCAACATAAGCAGGACGGGATGACTAATAAAGCCATAGCAGAAAAGTACAAGGTAGATCCAGCAACTGTATCTAGGAAACTTTCAGAAATTAATAAAAAGGCTCAAAATTAAAAACAACAAGTAAATGTTTTATATGAAAATGATCAATTTTTATCCTTTGTTGTGCCCGCCCTGGGCATGGGGGGTAGTCAGCCTTCCCTTGAATTGATCATTTCTTCGAGTATTCCCCAAATAAATTCAGTCCATCCTCCAAAAATCCAGTCCACCCCAAATAAATCCATTTGATCTTTTTGAAAAAGTCATGATGATCATGACCTTTTCTTGAAAAGATCAAGTCTTTCCACCTTCCTTAGTTTCCTTTTTGAACCCCATAATTCTTCCAACTTATTGATATATTTCTCCGAACAAGTTTTTGGCACGATGCGTGAAGTAAGGGATAGTCAAACGACGCATCGTTCAAACCAAAAACGGCCAGATGGCCAAACAAATTATTAAGGAGAAAAGATTATGAAAAAAGAATTAATCAGCAAAGAAGTATCGGCAACGGATTCAAAGAACGAACCAACTAACGATGAAAAAGTTAATTTACCGGAGGGAAATATGAACACGATAAAACAAAGTGAAGACAAAGTCAATGGCGCTGCAGAAATGGAATTAAAGCAGATCGATATCAATTTAATTACGGTACCGAAACACCACCCACGGATCGACCCTGGTGACATCACTGATCTGCAAAAAAGCATCAGAAGAGACGGGATGCAGGAACCGCTGTTTGGTTACATAAATGAACAGGGCCTTTTTTGTATCATTGATGGAACTCGGAGGCTGATGGCAATCAAGGAAATGGGTTTTCAGTCCGCCTCCTGCCTTATCACAAAAAACTTGAGTGAAGCACAGGCAGCTCATCTTTCATACGTAAAAAATTGCGAGCGCAAGACTTGGAGTGCCATTGTGATCGCTCGTCATATTAAAACCATGAAAGACGATTATGGCTGGACGGATGCTGATCTTGAATTAAATGGATACGGGTCGCAAACGACCATCACAAACAAGAAAAAACTGCTTGATCTTCCAGATAAGATCCAAACCCAAATTCATAACGGCACATTAACAGCTGCTCATGGACAAGCTCTGGTCAGACTTCCAAAACGGGACGAGCAGGAGCGTATGGCCAAGAGAATCGTCGATCACGACATGACGGTAAAAATAGCCGAAGCACAAATCACCCGTTATCTTGCTAAAACGCGTAAGTCAAACAAGGATAAGGCATCGGAAATCGTTCCATCGGGCGATGTGCAGGGTGTTTATTTCAAAGATGCTCGTAAAATGAGCGAACTGCCGGATAAATCGGTTCACCTGATTGTTACAAGCCCCCCGTACTTTTTGGGAATGGAATATGAGGTTGGTGTGTCATTCAAGGAACATTTGGAGAATGTAGAAGCTGTAATTAAGGAATGTGCTCGGGCTATAGTTCCGGGTGGCATTATCGCTCTGAACGTTTCAGATATAGCTAACTTTAAGGAAAGCAACGCACAGGACAACCGCAGGCAGATCAAACTCATGGCACATTTTTATCAGAGCGGCATGAAAAGACATAAGATATATCTCACGGACGAGATTATTTGGGCAAAAAGGATTGCTTGGAGCAAAACATCTGATTCCGGCCAGAATTTTACAGAGGATACCGAACACACATCTTATCCAATATTTAGAAACTGGGAGCCAGTATACATCTTCAGGGCAAAAGGTGAGAGAGAACAGCCTTCTGAAGACATCATTTTAAAATCAAAACTCACCAGTGAGCAGTGGAAAGCTTATGCAGATGGGGTATGGAAAATCGAAGCAACCAGAAATACCGACGGGCATCCCTGCATGTTTCCCGATGAGATGGTCAACAGGCTGGTGCGGATGTTTTCTTATGCCGGTGATACGGTTCTTGATCCCTTCCTTGGCAGCGGCACCACGGTTAAAGTTGCCCGGAGCCTTGAAAGAGTCGGGATCGGCTATGAAAGAGAACTTAAATACAAGCCGGTCATCATGAAAAAGCTTGGATTGATTCCTGATGAGGCGAAAGTTGAAACCACGACAATGGTCGAATATGCCAAACGAAGTCTTATCGATGATGGGGTGGAAGCGGTAACCGCTGCAATGGAATCTGTTAAACCTTCCGAACCAAAGGCTGAATTTTTTGGACGTATGACTCAGTCTGAAGAAACAGCAGAAGTTCCTCTATATGTTGAATCAATTGAAGAATTTGCGGAAGTTGAGGCAGTTTGTTAACCAAAAAATAAATCCGCGACAACAGTGCAGGTGGCCTCTGAAATCAGCAGGTCACCTGCCAAATAAATCAAATGGTTAAAACAAAATTAAAAGAATTGAGGAGGTAACTTATGTTCAAACCAATAGAAACAAAATTGGCGGGAGTCACTTTCGACGACTGTCAGTCCAATATCCTCAAATGGGGCTGTGCTGACATTGGTACTTTTGCCATGGATCGTGAAGCAGACAACCCGTATGACCCGAATGCCATTCGTGTCAGCCTTTTCGGCATACACAATGTGGGCTACCTGCCCACGGACGTAGCACAGATGATCGCTCCCCTGATGGATAACGGCAGACATTTTCTGGCGGAATTCGTCAGGGTGACCAGGTATCCTCCCCATGAGAGGATCGGCATGATAGTGCGGATCGTGGAAACCACCAATTTACCGATGACATAACCAATCGGAAAATCAGAAGCCGGAGATGGTCTTCGGCTTCACAAAATTATCACAGAGCAGTCTTCTGGAATGCAGACCAGCACAGGGCCTGCCATATCAATTTTTCGAGACCGGTATCCCATGGTGGGATTTCGGGAGCTTTTTTGTTTTCAAAATAAATAAGATAAAGGAGGTTTTTTATGGGATATTCTTCAGAAGTATACGGTTATATTTCTATGACTCGACTTTGTACATTTTCATGGCATGGTGGCCCGCCTACCACTTAATTTGTTCCATGCTCTTTGATAAATTTTCCAATATGTCAGCGGCGCCCTGAAATTGTATTAAATCTGGCGGTTTGAAAATGTTAAATTGATCAGCAATATTTTCTTCCTGTAAAATTAATTTTAAAAATCTTCTTCCATTTTCTTCATTTTATTCCCCTCTATTCTTTCTCAAA
>CAJBLH010000099.1 GCA_903953895.1 uncultured Desulfobacteraceae bacterium
CGCTCAGCTTCGGCCTTTTCAGCAGCAGCTTTTTCAGCGGCAATGCGCACAGCTTCGGCCTTTTCAGCAGCAGCTTTTTCAGCGGCAATGCGCTCAGCTTCGGCCTTTTCAGCAGCAGCTTTTTCAGCGGCAATGCGCACAGCTTCGGCTTTTTCGGCAGCAGCTTTTTCAGCAGCAATGCGCACAGCTTTAGCCTTTTCTGCTGCATAGCGTAAGCCGTCTGCAATAATTGCTTTTATATCAAAGGGCTTGAAAAGCAATAACCTTTTTCGATCGACTTCCTGTTCATCGGCGTCCGAGATGAAAGGCGGCGCATCTGCAACGATGGAACTGTTCGAGATTGGAACAAACAGGTTGTCAGGTTGCCAGGCATCAAATTTTTTTAAGATAAGATCACTCAGGAGAACCGGCTTCTTCTCGGCCGGAACTTCCTCTTTAACCGCAGTCGGCGAATCCTTTGAGCCCTTCAGTTCAACCGTGATCGGTATCTCATCGATTTTCAGCTCGGTATTCGGTCCGGATGCCGGTGCATCGGCTTTAGCCTGCTTGGATGTTTCTTTCTTTTTTGCAACCGTTTTTTTCTTTGAAGCTTTGGTAGTGCTGGTTTTTCCCATAAGAACCCCTTTGAAATGACGGATAACTTTTTATATCAGAATGATATTAAACCAATTTTTTATATCGAAAGAAGCCGGTTTTGTAAATAGCATTTTTGCATTAAATGGCAGCCGAAATATGAAAACTGAAAGCCGCAGGGATCATCAAACTCAGGAATACAGATGATGAAACCTGCTTTCTTCGACAAAACGGTTCATTCCTGGCTTCCAGGACTCGGCAATGGCATCCGGAGAATCCATGTGTTCCAGGTGGTTACGGACTTTCGTATCACCGATGATCAGATCGATCGGCAGCCTTTCAAATTCATATTCATAGGGCGGCTTTTTCCATGAAAAATCGTTTGCATGATGACGTATGATTGCCTGAAGCAGTTTGAGCGATGTAACATATGGCAGATAACTGTCCGGGTCTGTGACATGAATCTGAAACCCGCGGCAGAGTTCTCCCTGCCATTTGCCGGATGTGGGTTCAAAGGCTGCTTCTCTTAAGAATATCCCCTGCATATCATTATCTGACAGGCACGATAAAACCCGCGCCGGATCGATAAAAGGTGCGCCGAACAATTCAAACGGCTGGGTGGTCCCCCTGCCTTCGGATACATTGGTTCCTTCCCAGATGACCTGGCCGGGATAGACAGCGGCAGATGCCGGTGTGGGCAGGTTGGGGGATGGCGCCACCCACGGCAGGCCAGTATCCGTAAAACGCATGTGTCGTTTCCAGCCGGCCATCGGGATGACTTCAAGATGACAGCCGATGCCATAATTCCGGTTGAAGAGACCGGCTAGTTCTCCGATGGTCAGCCCGTGCCGCATGGGAATCGGATATCGTCCCACAAACGAACGGCAATCCAGGGACAGACAATTGCCCTCAACATCCCGGCCGTTCACGGGATTGGGTCGGTCCAGGATCAGAACGGTTTTTCCCTGATCCCTGGCGGCTTCCATGCAGTAGGACAGTGTGTATATAAAGGTGTAAACGCGCGTACCGGCATCCTGCAGATCAACCACCAGGACATCGATGTTTTCAAGCATATCCGGTGAAGGGATACGGGTTTTGCCGTACAGGCTGTACAGGGGAATTTGAAGAAGCGGGTCGCGGCCGTTTTCGGTTTCGATCATATTGTCCTGTTTTTCTGCAAAAAACCCGTGCTGAGGAGAAAACAAGGCAGTCAGTTGTCCGGGAAATGTTTGATGGATCAGTGTCCGTGCATGGCGAAACCGTTGATCGACCGATGCAGGGTTGCACAGCAGCCCGATGTTTTTGCCGAACAGCCAATCCGGCGGCGCTGCGATCAGGCATTCAAGCCCGGTTCTGACTGTTTCCACGGATTATCCTCCTGTTGGTTCGATCTGTTATTGTCAGAGTAAACGATCATGAATCATGCCGAGCTTCACCCCCAAGCATGAAAATGACATTCATCCGCTTCAAACTGCTTACTGCTTAAGGACAATGGCTACCATAAAAATCCCCTTGCCCCCTGTCAACATAACAGTCGGTAAAAGCCATGAAAACGCCGTTTCAGTCCGACTTCTTTCTGAATTTGACTTTTTAAACCATTGTCATATATCATAGAATACATGGAAAGCGGAATGATCTTTGACATAAAACATTTTTCAATCCATGATGGCCCCGGAATCCGTACTACTGTTTTTCTGAAAGGTTGTCCCTTGTCCTGCTGGTGGTGCCACAATCCCGAGAGCCAACGGTTTTTCAGGGAAAAACTCTATACTGTTGGCCGCTGTATCGGCTGCATGGAATGCCTGGCCGCGTGTCCGACACATGCCTTATCTGAAACCGAAATCGGGCTTTTTACGGACCCGGAGAAATGTTTGCGGTGTGGCGCCTGCTCGGATGTCTGTCTGGCGGAAGCCTGCGAAATGGCCGGACGGGAATTGACCGTAAACCAGGTGATGGATGAAATCGAGAAGGACCGGGCGTTCTTTGATGAGTCCGGTGGCGGCGCCACCTTTTCCGGCGGAGAGCCGCTGATACAGCCCGACTTTCTGCTGGCGCTGCTGAAAGCCTGCAAGGACTGCCGGATTCATACGGTGGTGGATACCAGCGGATTTTCGGCATGGAATGTGTTAGACAGTATCCGGCATCACGTGGATATATTTCTTTTTGATCTGAAATTGATGGATGACGAAAAGCACCGCTTGTTTACCGGCGTATCCAACCGGCGGATTCTGAGAAATCTTCAGGCGTTATCCTCCGGCGGGCATCGGGTCCGCATCCGGATTCCGATCATTCCCGGTATTACGGATGATGATGACAATGTTGTGGCCATCGGCGTTTTTGCCGCCGGATTGCCGACCGCACCACCGATCGATTTGCTGCCATATCATCATTTTGCCGCTGCCAAATATGAACGGCTCGCAAGAGCCTATCCGTTCCAGGATATGCGGCCCCCCATGGCCGATGTCATGAATCGCCTTGCGGAAAGGCTATGCAGCATGGGCCTGGCTGTACACCTCGAGCGGTCATAACCGCAGCTTCCTTTCTCCTTTCAGGAAACAGGTCGGGGGCAGGGGGCAATGCTTGGATGATGGCCGATCCAACAAATACATAGGGTGAATCGCTTATGACGATTTCTGAAAGAGTTTCACAGCTCCGGGAGCAGAGTCTGAACACAAAGCCCGTGCTTTCATCGGAACGGGCGGCGTTGATGACCGAATTTTACCGCATGGATTCGGCGCCCATGTCCATACCGGTCCGGCGGGCCAAGGCCTTTCAATACCTGATGGAACACAAAGGCATCTGTATCATGGATGGTGAACTGATTGTCGGTGAAAAAGGGCCGTTTCCCAAAGCCACGCCCACTTATCCCGAACTCTGTTGCCACAGCCTGAGTGATTTGGAAATTCTGGATTCCAGAGAAAAAATCCCGTTTTCTGTCAGCCCCGAGGCCAGGGCCGCTTATCAGGTCAACATCATCCCGTTCTGGCAGGGCAACTCTCTGCGGGATATGATTTTCAGCGAAATGACGTCGGAATGGAAAGCGGCATATGAAGCGGGGATATTTACGGAATTCATGGAACAGCGCGCTCCCGGGCATACGGTTCTGGATGATAAAATTTATCACAAAGGGTTTCTGGAATTCAGGCAGGACATTCAATCCGCTCTAGGCCGTCTCGATTATTTGAACGATCCCAGAGCCTATGACCGCCAGCAAGAGCTAAAAGCCATGGAAATCTGTGTGGATGCCTTGATCCGGTTCAGCCATCGGCATGCGCAAAAAGCCCGGGAACTGGCGGATCGGGAAACCCGGCCGCAGCGAAAGGCCGAGCTTGAACGGATTGTTGATATCTGTATGCACGTCCCCGCCAACCCTCCCCGGAATTTTCATGAGGCTTTGCAGTATTACTGGTTTGTTCATCTGGGGGTTACCACCGAACTCAACACCTGGGACGCCTTCGATCCGGGTCGCCTGGATCAGCATCTGTATCCGTTTTATCGGAAAGGCATCGACAGCGGCGCCCTGACCCGCGACATGGCCGAGGAACTGCTACAGTGTTTCTGGATCAAGTTCAATAACCAGCCCGCTCCGCCCAAGGTGGGCGTTACGGCGGCAGAAAGCGGCACATACACGGATTTTGCACAGATCAATGTCGGTGGAATGAAACCGGACGGGTCCGACGGGGTCAACGACGTATCGTATCTGCTGCTTGACGTTATCGAAGACATGCGCCTGCTTCAGCCCAGCTCCTCCATTCAGGTCAGCAAGAAAAGCCCGGACCGGTTCATTCAGCGGGCGGCCAGAATCATTCGAACCGGTTTTGGTCAACCATCTATCTTCAATGCGGATTTGATCGTTCAGCAACTGCTCCGTCAGGGCAAAACACTGGATGACGCCCGCCGGGGCGGGTCCAGCGGATGTGTCGAAGTCGGGGCTTTCGGCAAAGAGAGCTATAATCTTACCGGTTATTTCAACATGCCAAAAGTGCTTGAGATCACGCTGCATAACGGGATAGATCCCCGGACCGGCCAAAAAATCGGGATTGAAACCGGTCATCCCGAACAGTTTGCCGAATTCGATAATCTTTTTCAGGCCTTTGTCCGGCAGATGAATCATTTTGTCGATATCAAGGTACGGGGCAACAATGTCATCGAGCGCATCTATGCCAGATACATGCCTGCACCGTTTCTGTCGCTGCTGATCGATGATTGCATCGCCACCGGAATGGATTACCATGACGGCGGCGCCCGCTATAACACCACTTATATTCAGGGCGTGGGACTGGGCTCCATGACCGATATGATGTCGGCCATCCGGCATCATATCTATGATCGGAAAACGCTTTCCATGACAGCGCTTCTGGCTGCGCTGGCGGATAATTTTTCCGGCCAAGACAGAACCCGGCTGATGCTGCTGAACAAAACCCCCCGGTACGGCAATGATGACGATGACGCCGACAACATCATGAAATCCATTTTCGAGGCATATTTCCAGGCGATTGACGGTCGAAAAAACACCAAAAACGGCGCCTATCACATCAATCTTCTGCCAACGACCTGTCATGTCTATTTCGGTTCCGTGACCGGTGCAACACCGGATGGCAGACGCGCCGGCGAGCCGCTTTCCGAAGGGATTTCGCCGGTTCAGGGGGCGGATCGCAAAGGGCCGACGGCGGTTCTGAAATCCGCGGCCAAGATGGATCATGTCCGAACCGGTGGAACGCTGCTTAACCAGAAATTCACGCCCCAGCTTCTGAAGACCGATACAGATCTGAACAGGCTGGTTCAACTGGTGCGCACATATTTTAAACTGGACGGGCATCACATTCAGTTCAACGTGGCGGATGCGGCCACCCTTTGCGCGGCCCAGCAGCATCCGGAAAAATACCGCGATTTGATTGTCCGCGTTGCCGGGTACAGCGATTATTTCTGCGACCTCAGCCAGGCGCTGCAAGAGGAAATCATCGCCCGAACCGAGCATAGCGACTTCTGACAGCAAGTCCGAACTATAGGTATTCAGAAAAATAATTTCGTTGCGTTAGCGGTCGGGAATAGCCGAAAAGGCCTATTGCCTCCATTTGAAAGGCTAACCAGTCAATTCAGTCGATCGCTGTACTCCGGCTGATTTCTTCGTTAGTCACCAATCTGAACTATCTGAGATTATTGGTAATGAAGGTCAAAGAACTTATCGCGTCGATTGAGGCTGCCGGTTGGTCTCTGGTGCGGCAAAAAGGCAGTCATCGTCAGTTTCATCACCCAACCAAGCCCGGAACCGTCACGGTTTCAGGAAAGCCAGGTGTCGATGTTCCGCCCGGAACGCTCAACAGTGTTTTGAAGCAGGCGGGTTTGAAGTAGGAGGTGCTGTTATGCGCTATATGGTTGTTGTTGAACAAGGTACAAACAGCTTTGGGGCATACGTCCCCGATCTCCCAGGTTGCGTTGCTGTAGGGGAGTCAAAGCAGGAGGTGTTGCAGCTCATCCAAGAAGCCATCGAATTCCATCTTGAGGGGCTTAAAGACGAGGGTGCTTCAGTGCCTCAGCCGCACTCCTGCAGTGAGTTCGTCGAGGTTCATGCCTAACCTGTCACATCAATCTTCTGCCAACGACCTGCCATGTTTATTTTGGCTCCGTGACCGGTGCAACACCGGATGGCAGACGCGACGGCGAGCCGCTTTCCGAATGGACGGGCATCACATTCAGTTCAACGTGGCGGAAGCGGCCACCCTTTGTGCGGCCCAGCAGCATCCGGAAAAATACCGCCACGAACCACACGAAAGAATCTGTTCTTGGCGGCAGCGTCCGAAATAATTTTCATTCGCCCGGATGATAGGGGTGTGATATGAATGTTAAGAAGGCTTATGAGATTCTGCGGCTTAAACCGGATGCTTCCGTTGCGGATCTGAAACTGGCCTACCGGGACTTGGTGAGTGTGTGGCACCCGGACCGATTTTTACATAATCCCCGGTTGAAAGAAAAGGCAGAGCAGCAGCTTCAGGAAATCAATCAGGCTTATGAGTCGGCGCTGGCATTTCTGTCTTCGGATGCAACAGGAGGGCTGAGCAAGAAAACCGGTGCTGCCGGAAAGCACTCCCGACATCGGCCGAACGCCGGATCTGTTCGGAAGGCTTCGATGCCGTTTCCTCCTGTTCCGGATTGGGTGGTTCGCTTTCTGGCCAGGAGTACCGATAGCGTGATATTTGCCTTAATACTTGGGTATATCGGGGCCTTTCGTTTATTTCATCATACCGTAGCCGGTCGTCTGATGTATGTCTTGGCCATTACGCTGTTGTGGGCCTTTGTTGAAGCCAATCTTCTCAGCAGCATCGGAACCACTCCCGGTAAATGGTTGCTCGGCATCCGTGTAATAACCCGGCAGGGAAACAGGCCGGTGTTGCTGGATGCTTTCAAAAGAAGCATCGGTGTGTGGTGGTATGGTCTGGGCGCCGGCGTTGTTCCGGTGATGCCGGTGATGATGGTTGTCAATTGTCTGCGGTTGATGAAACATCGCCCCATGCAGTGGGATGTAACCGGACGTTTTTTTGTCATCCGTGAGCCGCGGGGATATTTCATGGCAATTGTTGCGCTGGCGATCGTTGTTCTGGGTTGCCGGATGCTGATTCTCTGATTCATAGAACACTTTCTGAAATCGATTGGCCTATGGAAACATTATTTACGATAGATATCAAATCGAGCGTCACCAAATCCGTTCTGGATGTGTTTGACACGATGCTGTCCTTTCCACTGGAACTGCAGGAGGGCGAGGTACCGGATCTGGGAGACATGCGCATCGTGGGTTCGGTGAATTTTGCGGGACAAGTATCCGGAATAATTCATATTCATGTGAAAAAAGACTTTGCTTTGATCATGACGTCCGCCATGCTGGGCATGACTCCGGATGAAATTGAGGGTGAAGATGAAATCAAGGATGTGATCAGTGAACTCAGCAATATCATCGGCGGAAATCTGAAATCGTTTTTCAATGATTCCGGATTTTATTGTGCGCTTTCAACACCATCCATTACCATGGGTGATGATTTCACCATAAAATCCCTGAATACTGAAAGATATGAGAGCCTGAGTTTCAGATATCAGGAACATATTGTGCTGATCGAGGTCGGGGTTAAGCTGCAGAGTGGGTATCAGGCGGAAGATTCGGTTTCCGGACTTCCGGCTTCGGCCCGGGTTGATGCTGCCAAAGTCCGGGATATGGATATCTCCAACAAGGTTCCGGATTCGGTCACCAATGTCTTCAATACCATGCTGTCCATGGATGTTCAGATAAACCATTCGGTCGTACAATCGGAGCTGGAGGGGATGCGCACGGTCGGGGCGGTCAGTTTTGCAGGGGATGCGATGGGGTTGATCAACATTCATGTGACGTCCCAGTTTTCCCGGCAGATGGCGGCTGTCATGCTGGATATGGATATCAACGATGTGGACGAGGAAGCGGATGTCAATGATGTGATCGGAGAGCTCAGCAACATCGTCGGTGGGAATCTGAAATCCATTTTCTCAGATGTTGGTTTGCACTGTGAGCTTTCCACGCCTTCCATCACCCGGGGCAGTGGTTTCAAAATCGAGACCATGAACATGGAACGTTATGAACGTTTCGCTTTCGGCTATCAGGATCATGTCTTTTTTGTGGAATTCGGACTCAAACTGGCAGAAGGACTGAATGTTCCTCTGGAGGAAGTAAAAGAAATCAACTATCAGGTTACCGATGACACCCTCCCGACGCCGGCGGAATGGCCTGATCTCTCAGATATTGCAGACAAACCTGATTTCCTGCCGGGTGAAATTGAAACGTCGGATTCCCCACAGGTGCAACCGCCGGATGAACTGCCGGCAGTTTTTCATCAAAAGAAATGGGTCGATGAACCCAAGACTCCACCGCCTATCGATGTAAACTTGAGCTTTCTGATGGATATCCCGCTAGAAGTTTCCATTGAACTGGGCAGAGTCCGCATGAAAATCAGTGAGCTGTTGAAGATTCATGAGCAGTCGGTGGTTGGTTTAAAAAGCCTGGCGGATGATCCGGTAGAGATACTGGTCAACGATAAATTGATTGCAAAGGGTGAGGTGGTGGTGGAAGGCGGAAAATACGGAATTCGGGTTATCGAGGTATTGAGCCGGGAAGACCGCATCAAAAGTCTTCACTAGCAGGTTAAGGCACCATAATTGCTTATATTTCTGTCAATCTTCAACGGGCGCCCCGGAGGAAACCCATGCTTGTCATCACACGGAAGCTGGAAGAAAAAATCACCATCGGTCATGATATTACCGTCAGTGTTCTGGGAATCAAAGGAAACCATGTCAAGATTGGAATCGAAGCTCCCCGCAACACACCCATATATCGAACCGAGGTGTACAAGAGCATCGTTGAAGAAAATCTTCGAGCGGCAGTCGTGCCGCAGGATATTTCTTTGTTGTCTGAATAAACAGACCGAGAGTAAAAGTGTATGCGGCGCTCAGCGGCTGCCATCGCGCATCATGGAGTCAATTATGTTAACCGTATCGACAACCCGTTTTGGGGATATTTTGATCGAAGAAGACCGGGTCATCCATTTCCCGGAAGGACTGCTCGGATTCCCGGATCAGAAAGCATTTATCATTCAGCAGCACAAACCGGGGTCATCATTTTACTGGTTGCAGTCTATCGAGCTTCCCTATCTGGCATTTATCGTCATCAATCCGTTTCTGGGAGAAAAAGACTATCTGAAGGAACTGCCGCCTTCCGATCAGGCTTATTTCGACGGCATCGAGGACGGGCGAACCGTTGCGCTGGCTCTTGTCACCATCAAACCTGAATCGGTTCCGCCGCTCACCATGAATCTGGTCGGCCCCGTGATTATTGATATTGAAACCCGAACGGGTAGACAGGTTGTTCTTTCATCAACCCGATATACCTGCAAACATCCGCTGATTCTTCCAAAATAATCCACAATCGGCTGATTATCCGCAAATCCCGCTCTCTGCTATAGCTTTCAAGATAAACGCTCATGATCATAATACGCCGGCCATGAGCGTTTATCCTGTATATCCATGTAAATAAAAATACAACGGTGTGGGAGTTTATTTCATATGAGTTGCTTAGTGTTTCCAATCTCGACGGCAATGCCGGCAGATCACTGTAACAGTTGGTCGATTTCTGATATTGTTTAACCAAAGGGCGTGTTAAACAATTCACTTGACATGTTTATGTGACTGAGTTAGATGGTTGTTTAACGGTTAAACGATCATACAGGGGGAATCATGAAACCAGTTGAGATTTTAATGAGGCACCGGAACAGGATTCACCAGGTTTATTCGGAGAATGGATCATGGACGAAAACTTATGAAACGCTTTCAACCGAGATAAATGAACTTGCTGAAATGAGCGTGGCGACTTTCAAGCAGTATGCAGGAATCATGATTGAGTTCAATAAATCGTTAAATAGCGATGATGAATTGACAGCAGTCAAACAAGAACTTGAACAAGTCAAGCAAGAGTTAAAAAAAATCCAAGGGCCAAACCCTGCAGTTAAACACGGAATAAACATTTCCGGTTGGAGTATCCAGGAGTCAAAAGGCTATTTTCGGGCATTCAGGAAAATGGGCGGAAAAATGTATGCTGTTTATCTGGGGAAAACTCTTGAAAACGCCGAGGCGAAAATAGGTATGAAAGAGCAGCAAATAACAAGGGTGAACCGAGCCGAGAAAAAAGAGCTAAAAGCAAAAGTTTTTCAAGCCGGGTTGGAAATAATCGAACACATGCAGTTATACCCGGAATAATGCTCATGAGCAAGAACACCCCACGGTAAACAGTACAGTAAAAACATCTATTCTATAGACCTTCAGAAAAATAATTTCGCGGCGTTATCGGTCGGAGATATACTACAGTATGATCTCCTCCCTTAACCAGTGGATGTGAGCTGTGCAAGTGGCCGAAATGATGGTCAATGCCGCAAGAGGCGTATTCAATTTGAATTTCATTTGTTGTCGGTTTTCGCTCTGTCGGATAGAGATGTGTTACCGTGCTGATGACGCAATTCGATGCCCGTCACCTGCTCAGGTTGTTTATTCTCTGACCCATAACGTCTATGGGTTCGCCAACTTGTGAAAACAGACGGCGCCTATTCCCACATCAAGTCTCTGTCCAGGCAGCGCAAGCGACTGGTTGACTGGGTTCACGAACGCCTGATTGGACCCGGCGATAGCGATGAGCCGATGCGATTGCCTGATGACCCGGTTAATCTCTTTGTAACTGCAGTGCTTTTTCCGATTATTACAAATGAAAACGGGATTGAAAGCGGGATTGACCCTGCCTCTCTGTCAGAATCAGATGATAATGATTTGGGTCAAAATGATTTAGAATCCGCCCTGAAAAGCGGCCCACCTTCCGATAAAAAAATACGATACATCCCGCCATCCGCTGCCGGTTTTTCCTGCTATGTTTCCGAAAATGTTGAAATCGATGTTTTTCCATGGGCAGTGTCTTATGCGCTTATAAAGAAAAATCCCAAAATATGGAAACGTATTACTCCGACAGGTCAACCGGATGAGCCAACTGTCACCCTTCGACCGCCCACAGAAGACCAACCAAATTTTGTCTCCAAAGCGATTTGGTCTGATGAAGACCATAGGAATCATAAAGCCGAAATCACCGCTCTATGGAGACGGCATAAGGATGGCTGGCTATTGACACTGAGTTTATGCAATCGTCAACGAATGGGTGAATCATTAATTTCAGAAAAATACAATCAAAGCCTGAGTGAATCAACTTTTTTTGAAGTCCGGTTTCATGCTGAAATCAGGGCAGGTGAAATTTATCCTTACCCTCAAAAAGATATTTGCAGGATGGATGAGGAGGAGCAGGAGCTTGATCTGCTGTACCGTCACCATTTGATTTATGCCTTCGGGCATGGCGCGGCGGTTGACTGGACGATTCATGAAAACAAGGTCTCACAACTCGATCTGTCCTTTTTCCCCGCTGTTGAAGTGCCATTGGTGTCACCGGATGTACCCGAAATCGAAGATGAAACTCTGACCATTTCGTTTCTTGAAGGATGCCTGGAAGACCCAGCACCGGTTTTTCCCGCTTTGGACCGCTTTGTCGATGCGTACGGGAACTGGCTGAAGGATCAGGATGAAACAGCCAAATGCCTGTCTGATGTGGACCGGCCCATTTCATGCCGCATGTTGAATCGTGTCGGTCAGGCAGTTCAGCGGATGCGGCAGGGTGTTCAATTTTTACGCCAGAACCCGGATGCGACAAAAGCCTTTGGCATGGCCAACTCGGCCATGCTGAGACAGATGAAAATTGGTGATACACTACGCGGTCGGCCTGAAAAGAATTATAGATGGAGACCTTTTCAGTTGGGTTTTTTTCTTCTCAGTCTGGAATCTGTAGCAAACGAGAACAGCAATTTCCGTGATATTGTTGACCTGATCTGGTTCCCCACCGGAGGCGGAAAAACTGAGGCATATCTGGCGCTGATTGCCTTTTTAATCATCTGGCGGAGGCTGACCTATAAAAAAAGCGGTGGTGGAACCGTGGTCATTCTTCGCTATACCCTCCGGCTATTAACCCAGCAGCAGTTTCAACGGTCCATTCGGCTGATTTGTGCGCTGGAGTTATTGCGACGGAACCAACCCGATCTGTTGGGCCAGGAACCGGTTACCGGCGGCTTATGGGTGGGGGGTGTCACGACCCCTAACAGTCTGGAAGAAGCCCTTGTAGAAGTAAAAAAAGCCAAAGAGAACCAGCGCGTATCATCCCGCCTTTTGTTTATCGAGTGTCCCTGGTGTGGAACTTCTTTGTGGCATGATGATAGTGATGATGATATCACTGCAAGCGGAATCGTATCAAACGAAAACCGGTTTGAATTTCGCTGTCCTAATTCGAAGTGTGAATTTGGAAATACCCGCCTGCCGTTTCAAGTGGTGGATGAGGCGCTTTATCAGGAACCACCTACCTTATTGCTGGCGACTGTCGATAAATTTGCCAGGCTGGCGTGGGAAGAGCGGGCAACGGTTTTCTTTGGCAAAGGCGTAGTAAGACCACCGGAATTGATCGTTCAGGATGAGCTTCACCTGATTACCAGCGCACTGGGCAGCATTGCCGGACTGTACGAGGCAGCGCTGGATACGGTGTTAAAGCTTCGCGGGGTTCACCCCAAATATGTTGCATCCACTGCCACAATTCGCAATGCATCCAAACAGGTGCAACGACTTTTTGGAAGGAAAACCGCCATATTTCCGCCAACAGGCCTATCCATCGATGATTCGTTTTTTGCACGTACCATTCCTGTAGAGGTCATGCCCGGACGGCTCTATCTTGGCTATCTTGCACCAATATTCCCTGCTAGCAAATCCTTTACACCCCTGGCAGCAGCCCTCTTGCTTGCCCCTATCGTTGTGTTTGAGGACCGGATAGAGGAGGATATATTGGACGCATGGTGGACGCTGGTGGTTTATCACGGCAGCCTGAAGGGAGTGGGGGTCAGCGACAATCTGATTGGGCATGAAGTCAATAATCATGTGGCATTTTTAATAGAAAAAGAGCAGAAACGGTATAATGAAACGCATGATGGACAGAAACAGACAGATGACGAAACCGAACAGCCGAAAACAATTCAGGAAAGATATGATGAAGAACGCCATGAGATTGTACAGCTAACCAGCCTGGTAAACCCGGAAGTAAACAGTAAAACCCTGTCACGGATGGAAAAGCCCAGGACTGATCCGGATCATTTGAATGTGGTATTGACAACCAACATGCTGTCTGTTGGCGTAGATGTGGAAAGGTTGGCCCTGATGGTCATCAATGGCCAACCGTTAACAACAGCGGAATATATCCAGGCCAGCAGTCGGGTCGGCCGCGGTGCAACGCCGGGGATCGTGGTCGCGCATTATTATCGGAATCAGGCCAGAAGCCTTTCCCATTATGAAAACTTTCGTCCGTTTCATGAATCCTTTTATCGGTATGTGGAGCCTGGCAGCTCAACACCATTTACGGCTCAGGCCAGAGAGCGGGCGCTGCATGCCGCGCTGGTTATAGTCGTTCGCCATGGCGTGGATGGATTTAGCTGCAATGATACTGCTGCCCGTTTTGACCTGAAAGACACCTCCATCATGCATGCCCTGTCTGTTCTGAACCGTCGTTGTTGTCTGGCCCATCCTGAAAAAGAATCAGATATTCAATCCAGTCTGAACAATTTAACTCTGGAATGGGTGAATCGGCTCAATTACTGCCGGCAGAATCGAAAAAAACTGGTTTTTTCTTCTGGAAACAGGGCAAACGCATCACTTCTGACAGGACATGACCAGACAAAGGACGGGCTTTGGTCCACACTGCATTCCATGCGCAATGTGGAGGAGAATATCATGATGCGAATTGCCAAACCATACATTCCAACGGCACCGGAGAAAGAATGACAGCATCCGGTATCCCAATACGGCACTCCCATCTGCTGAATTATTGTTCGGTCGGTGCAATCATAAAAACACCGGATTGTCTGATTGTTCCCATGGATACCCGGTATTGGGTGGACAAAAAGGGAAACCCCTTGGGGAAAGAAATTCTGTTTGTGGAGCTGACCCGGCAGCAATTGGGAATTTCCAAACGATTGATTCAGCCGCCAGTGTCAAAACGATTGGGTAATTTATCCAGTTATGATGTTACACTGCCGGCTGTTCGATTCCCCGGGTGGATGCGATGCTGGAAATGCGGTGCACTTTATCAATATCCCGAGTGGAAGAACGATCAGGTTCCACGATGTGAACGAAGCGAATGTAAAACCAAACCGCAATTGGAACAGGTCCACTGGGTACTCATCCATAAAGATGGATATATGGATGACATTCCCTGGCATTGGCTGGCACATCATGAAGCCAGTCCCGAGAATCGAACATGCCGGGATTACAATAATCTAAAATTACAAAAGGATAAAAAAGCCCCGGCAAATTGGACCGTGAAATGTGAATGCGGCGCCAGTTTTTTATTTTCGGAAATGCGATTGAGAGAACCCAATGGCATATTTTCTTCCAAAATCTACATGAATCAGCAGCCATGGATTATTCGTCAACGTGCTGAGTTAAACAATGTAAGCCCAGTAGCTGTTGCAATTGGGGATGTCAATATTTATCATCCTGTTACAGATAACGCACTGGTTATTCCGCCGGAATCGCGCATTCAAACAGACTCTCTGACCGCCAAACTGTATTCCTTGCGCGGAGAGTTGGAAAAACTTCACAAATATAGAAAAATAAAGCCGTTATTTGATAACCAGATACGTATTATAGCTGGCGTGTTTGGTGTCAGTCCGGATGAAATTTATAATGCATGGGAAGAAATACAAAACGGCTTTCCCTATTTCGCAAATGTCACTCATATCACACCTGGAATCCGATCCGAGCTGGAATATCAGGCTCTGATTACTCCCATTGCTGACCTTCGGGAGAACGAAGCATTTGTAACGCAGCATCTGAGCGATGCCTGGCAGCAATGTCAAGCAGAATATCAGTTAACTGGTATTGGCCCAATTATCCAAGCTATCGACCGACTGATAGCTGTGCATCGCTTAAAAGAGATAATGGTATTTAAAGGTTTCAAAAGAGTTTCTGGGGGTAATCCCTCTGTTCCACCCGACATTGAAGACAAACAGGACTGGCTGCCTGCGATCGAGCTATTTGGCGAGGGTGTATTTTGCACCCTGGCGGAACCTGTGATAGCCGAATGGGAGAAACTGGAATTTGTTAAGAATCGCCTTAAAGCAACGCAATCCCGATTACAATATTCACAGAATCTGAAATTACCGAGACCCGTCACTCCCCGTTTTGTTCTGTTGCACACCCTTGCCCACCTAATGATTCGCCAAATGGAGTTTTCATGTGGTTATCCGGCAGCATCCCTGAAAGAACGGCTTTATTTTCAATCTCCTTCAGAAGACCTGTCTCCAATGGCAGGGATATTGATCTATGTGGCGGTTCCGGACAAAGTTGGCTCTCTGGGCGGACTGGTGGAGATTGCCGAACCCGGACGTTTTCTTGATTTAATGATGAAGGTTTTCAATCAGGCTGCCTGGTGCTCCTTTGACCCGGTCTGTTCTGAACATGGCGGCCACGGACCGGATATGCTGAACCGGGCAGCCTGTCATGCGTGCGCGCTGATCCCGGAGACTGCCTGTGAGTATGGCAATGCGCTCCTGGATCGGGTATTGATCAGCGGTGAACTGAAGCAGAAAGACGGCATACCGCCATTATTGGATTTTATTCAAATGTGGACCACACATGAGCAACACACCCAATCCAGTTAATCGCAAACGGTATTATGAACTGCCCCGTATTCAGGATTTGAGTAAAGACCAGGAGCGGATCCATTATCTTCCGGACGATGGTCGCTATCTGGTAGTTGGCGGTCCTGGAACCGGAAAATCCGTTGTTTGCCTGCTGCGGGCCAGGTTGATGACGAAAAAGCGTCTGAAATACATCTTTCTCGTTTTTAACAAGGTGCTGAAAGCAGCCAGTCAGCAGTTAAGCCCCCAAATCCTTATCAATACCTATCTCTCCTGGTTCAACAATGTGTTTCAGCATTTGGCGGCATGCAAGCCTCCCAAGATTAACCCAGGCGATATCAACGGCATCGATTGGAATACCTGTATTGACAAGCTGGTTGATTTGTACGAACAGAATCAAACCCTTTCATCCGGCTATGATGCCATCATTGTGGACGAAGGGCAGGATATGCCCAAAGAATTTTATCTGGCCGTGATGGCTGCCGGAGTGGTGGATATCTTTGTGGCTGCAGATCAGAACCAACAGATCACTCAACACAACTCCAACCGGCAGGATCTGCAGAATGTCCTGGGCGTTGATGTAAATGATGTGATCGAACTGCGTATCAATTATCGGAACACCTATCCGGTAGCTCGTTTTGCTTGCTGCTTTTATCCCGATGATCCGGCTTCCCCAAAACTCGATCTTCCTGAAAAAAAACCATCGCTTGATGTACCGATGTTGATTTCATACGGCGATGGCTGCCGTTTGGGATTTGAAGAGGTGATTACTCGGATTCTCTTGCGAGTGGACCGGAATCCCCGGGAGTTGATCGGGATCATTACCTGGTCTGATAAGACTCGTGAAAAATATGTTGATCATTTTAATCAAGCCAGCCAAAGCCTGCCCCTTGATAATGGTCCGGTTGCAGTACAAACGTATTCTTCTAAAACAGACATTCAAACCAACAAAAAGATGCTCGCCAACCTTCAGTTTGATCAGGGGGGAATCATGGTTTTTAACGCCAACAGTTGTAAAGGCCTTGAATTCGACACCGTCTTCATTGCGGATATTCACGAATTTTCCTGCCGTGCAGACACAGACGGCGCCAGACGTCTCTTTTATGTGATGGCATCACGGGCACGGGAAAGGCTTTTTTTATTGAAAGATGCGGGGAGACATTGCCCCATGGAGTCCATACTGCCACAGGATGAAACCATTTTGCGCCGTTGGAGCGGATCATGAATACCACAAACAAAATTGACCCCCCTGAACAGAGATCCTTGAATTCACTGAATTCATCTTATGATTTACCTTTGAAATGGTTTTTTATAACCAACCAATCCAACATGATGTACCTTCTGGCGCATGGGCTTTTTCTGGATTTCCGGGATTTTGGTGAAAAATATTATCCGGATATGCTCCAGCTTACAGCAGGTTATGTGCCTTTTTTCAATAAAATGCTTTCTCAGCATGACATGAATCGTGTTTTGACAGAGAATTTTCATTTCCCGGTTGTTGCACAGATTTCCCTGGACGGTTTTAAGGGAAGTGTTCAAGGCATTTGTGAAGATGGTTCGCAGATGAATATCGACTTACCCTGCACGCAGAGCATCCGTCCGATTCGGCTGATTCTGATACCTGCCGGTTTTGCTACCGCGGCTGTCGAAAGACTGATTTTTCAAAGCAAAAAAGACAAAGACACCTTTGTCGAACACGCAGACAATCTGTATAACGTGCCGGTTTCCCAGTTCACAATGGAAACGGCTGGAGGACTATTTTCACAGAATTATCGGAATATTGACTGGGATGCAATTTCCCAATCAATACCGACGACCGATCACTCACCCCACATCATGAATGCACTGGGGGTGGGTGGCGCTATGGCCATGGTGTATCAGCTTGCACAGCGCAGCACAGTTGCCTCACGATTTTATCATAGCCTGACAAATCAGACCGACCCGATGTCAACCAAAGATAAATCAGATCCGGTTTTGAGTTATATGCCGGATTGGGTGAATGGAATGATTCCGTACTCGGGATCGGATATTCGATTGCGGCTGTTCTGGGATATCGTACAATACTTGGTCAGTCACGCGTTGAACGAAGATGAAGTTCAATATCAGGTGTTAAATATCCTGAAATCGTTTATGGATGATGCGGGCATGGAAAATTCGGTCAAAGAGCGACTGGCTGTGCTGTATCATGATATAGTTGGGTTGAAAGGACTTGGTGGTGAGAATTTGTCCACACTTTTTCAAAAGCATAACCGGCCGTTATCCATGGCGCTGATATGTCTGTTTCAGTACAGAGAGTGTCAGGAGTTTCTGGGCTTATCATTTTTGACAGACTTTGATGACAACAGTCGCCTGACCGCTGCGGTGCTTTTTGGTGTGCGGGAAAAATGGGATCGATTGCCCAACGGGTTGCGGATTTCGCAAAGCTTCAGCAGGTTTATTTCAGCCTTTATGATGCATCTATCATACAAAAAGCGCGGTCATAACTTAAAATGGACAACCCCGCCGAAGTCACCACAGCCGCTGGCAGGGTTGCTGCTGCCGGAAATTCTCCCATCCGGAAAACAACAGGAGAAACTAAAGGAAACCAGGCTGCATCTATCCAGGAAAATGAAATGGGACTGTATGACAACCTCAATTGATCTGGGCCCCGGAAAGTATGAAATCGAGGTAAAATCCAGTGGGGTTAAGCTTCGGCTTCACGGTGATGCGAAATGTATCAACACAGAGATCGAATCGGGTGCATTTATTTCTGGCTTGAGTTGTTTGCCGCTTCCACTCGATGAAAAACTGGAGTGGGAAATCAGAGAAAAGCTTGGCGAATCGCAACCCAATTGCAGCTCTGGCGGAGCAAAACGCAAAAACAGATCAAAGGCGCGTGAAGATGTCGATCAATAAAAAATGGCATGTTGTACTATGCGGATGATTCCTGCCACGCCTTATCAAACAAACAGCCATGCCGAGCTGCGTGTCTTTGATCTGCTGCGTGCAGGACTGCCCGAACAAGGATTTACCGCGTTTCACTCGTTAAACCTGTCGAGGCATGCCTACAAGCGGTTTGGCGAAATCGATTTTCTTCTTTGCGGCCCTTTGGGTATCTATGTTCTGGAAATAAAGGGGGGCCGAATCGCCTGTGATGAAACCGGAATCTGGCATTTCACCAATCGGGATGGCCAGACAACGGCTTCGCCGGAAGGCCCTTTTCGTCAGGCAGAAAGTGCGCTCCATGCAATTATCCGCCAGATTCGAGAACATCTTCCCGAACCGGTCGTTTCTCAATTCAGTATCGGTTTTGGGGTGGTGACGCCAGATTGCCGGTTCAGGACAGCCGGCGCTGAATGGGACCCTCACACACTGGCGGACATCTCCCACATGCATCGCTTTGACTTGTGGCTGCTATCCTTATTCAGGTATTGGCGGAACAAAACCCCTATATCCGGTATTGCCGAATCCGCCGCAATCGAGGCCGTAAAATACTATTTACGGCCCTGTTTTGAGGCCATTGTTCCCTTGTCCGGAACGGTTCAAGCGGCTGAAGCGGAAATCGTCGCCCTGACAGCGGATCAGATGGTTCTGGTGGATGTGGTGGCGGCCAATCCCCGGGTGCTGTGCTCAGGCGGGGCGGGAACGGGAAAAACATTTCTGGCGGTTGAATTGGCAAAGCGGTGGTCTGCGGAACAAGGTACGGTTCTGGTCGCATGCCGTTCTCCGTGGCTGTGTCGATATCTGGAAAGCCGGATGATCATGGTAAACGTTCATATCTGCACGGTGGATGCCGTACCTTTACTGTCACGCCGGCAGGGTATTGAATCCTTTGATGCCCTGATTGTGGATGAAGGCCAGGATCTGTTTGAAAAGAAAGCGTTGATCACGTTGGATCGGTATTTGAGGGGAGGCTTTCAATCCGGAAAATGGTGCATCTTTTATGATATCAACAATCAGTCCGGATTGTTCGGACCCTTGCAACCGGAAAATATGGAGATACTTTACAAAGCAAACCCGGCCTGTATTCCCCTGAGAACCAACTGCCGGAACACCGCAGTCATTCTGAATAAAGTGCAGTCCATGCTGAAAGCGGACATGGGTATCAAAGGCGCCGGCAGGGGCCCGGACGTGCGTGAACATATCGTCCGATCCCGGATAGAATCCGCACAGATTCTGGAACAGGAACTAACCGAGATTCTGGATGACGACGGCCTTCGGGCCAGCGATATCACCTTGCTGTCCCCCTTTCGATTTGAGGAATCATCCGCAGCACTGCTTCCGGTCACCCTGATTCAGCAGATTCATATGCTGGACCAATACGCCATGCGCGCCTTTCCACCTTCCGGCATCAGCTTCTGTGAAATACCGGCATTTAAGGGCTTGGAAAATGAAATCATCATTGTCATCGATCTGCCATATCCGGCACCGTACAATGCCCCGCATACCCTTCATTATGTTGGCATGAGCAGAGCGCGGGCGGTTTTGTCTGTAATTTTTAATCGTGAAAATGAAAAATGTCCGTCATTTCGGCCAACGCCTGAATCTATTAGCCGTTAAGAAACGCGGGAATTCTGCCGGGAGCATTTCAACCCGTTGATCTGGATTTTGGGCCAAGCCCGGACCGAGAAGGATGATCTAATGTAATGCAAAGGTTTCAAACAAAAAAACCATTGAAAAACAGTTCGCAAATGTTCTTGACAGTATTTAGAACTGGTGTTATCCAAAATCACGATTTATCAAGACTACTGATTATCGATAGGTTGATGTCAGGCGGTCACAAACATTGTTGTTCTTCAACTTCCACTTACGGACAGAAAGGCTGAGGGCGTATTTCAATGGGTTGGATTGTGACCAATCAAATGATATTACAAGAACAGGAAAGAGGCGGCATTGATGAGAAGTTATAAGGCTTTTGGGATAGGGATGGCGCTTATGGCGATGATCGGTGTCTGTGGCTGCTGCGGAGGCGGCTCGACAACGGTCAAGGACCAATCTACCATGACAACTACAACTCTGGGAGACGAACTCAAAGCACTTAAAGATGCCTACGATCAGGGTATTATCACCGAGAAAGAATACAATAAATCCAAGGAGAAAATCATAAAACAGAGAACCGAATAGTTGTTGCAATTTGGTGGCGTGTGGAGAAAGTCCGCTTTTGCAAGGAAATCAAAAAACCGGCAAGGAAAAACGCATTGTTTGGGTATCGTTTCTTTTCTTTTTTTTAGTCGCATATGGTTCCGATATCGGCGCTGGAAATACAAACCAGTTGATGAAAGGGCCCCATACGGATAACCGTCAAAAATTTTCGACGCATCCCCCTCCGACTTCATGCATCAGAATTGCTTTTCTTGAATCCATCAAATTCTATCAACAATGGATATCCCCCATCAGAGGAGACAGATGTGGTTTTCGCCCTAGTTGTTCACGTTTTGGATACACGGCTGTTACAACCGAAGGTCCAGTTATGGGCCTGATGCTGACCGGAGATCGACTGATTCGGTGCAATATCTGGAAAGAGCCCGGACCTGATTATTTTCTGCTTCCAAACGGGAGACTTTTCGACCCCCTTTCAAAAAACCTGCTTGTGTATCCATGAAGTCATCGCTGCACGTACTCGCCTTATTGACCATCTTCTTTTGCACTTCGTTGGAGTCATTGTCGGCCTCGGAAAATGGCATTCTTCTATCGGAAAATATGCTGTTGAAGGTTGCAGATGCCTTCATGGAAGAAAGCGAGTTCTACCGAGCAATTACAGAGTATAAAAAATTCCTGATTCTTTTTCCCGAGTCGGACCAGGGAGATTATGCTGTACTGAAAATCGGTCTGGCGTATTATCACGGCGAGGAATATGAAGCATCTGTCCGAAATCTCGAAAATCTGAGGGAAAAATATCAAGAAAGCAGATATATCCCGGAATCAATGTATTTTGCAGGACTTGGCTACTGGAAACTGAAAAAATATGAAAATGCAAAAACATCCCTGGACGGAATTTCAAAATCGTATCCCGACTCGATCTATGCTCCAAAGGCGCTGATTGCCAGTACGATGCTGGATTTGGATCAGGATCATTTAGATAACAGCATGCAAGACATGGAAAAGCTGATTCACGCTTATCCGGATCATCCTGCTTCAATTCAGGCCAGGGAAACCATCGTATTGCTGGACCAATATCGGAACCTTCCCATAAAATCGGAAATTCTGGCCGGAGTCATGTCTGCAATCGTTCCAGGAAGCGGCTATGTTTATGCCGAGCATTACGGCGACGGCATTACCGCCTTTCTTATCAATGCTCTGGCTGTTGCCGGAACCATAACCGCTGTCGGCAACGAAAACTATGCCGTAGCCGCCATTGTTGGCGGAATCGGACTGCCCTTCTATTTCGGAAACATTTACGGTTCAGCCAATGCCGTCAAAAAATGGAACCTGGCGGCTCGAAATGAATTGCGCAATAGGATATCCGTAACCCTGAATCACGATTTTTAGCCGGGAAGAAACCGTGCGGGTAGGAGTGCTTCACGAAAATTTTGCACGCCTGTGGAACTTCAAACGCCAGGCACTTGGGGAATCTTCTGTTGGAAAATGGCATGATCGGATGTATTGCGTGGTGGCTGTTCGTTTTCAGCCAAAATTGGACAGCAAAGGGAAACCCCTTCGCTATAGACTTTCAGAAAAATAATTTTGCGGCGTTATCGGTCGGAGATATACTACAGTATAATCTCCTCCCTGCTGCCTTGCGGAATTAATTTATAAAAGTGGGGATGGAGCAGGGGAAATCAAGACCGAAAAGGTGCGCTCTCGCAGGGGATCGGCAGGTTCAATTACGAAGTCAGGAAATTACTCTTCAAGTGGCTCAACAGGCGGGGGAAGAAGGGATACATGTCCTGGAAGAAGTTCCAAATGTTTCTGAAGATATACCCCCTCCCAAAGCCACGGATTATGGTGAATCAGTCCTCTACGAAGTGAATGTACTGATGAGGAGATGAGGAGCCGTGTGCGTTAATAGCGCAAGCACGGTTCTGAGAGGGGCCGGGGCAATGGCGGAAATAAGTGAAATTAAAATTGACAGATTTCCTCAACCCAAAACTTCTCTCTGATGTTCAGGTGAGAGCGGGTATCAACTCCGCTCCCCCCATCACAGAAAAGCTATTTCCCGAAAACTTTGGCGCAGAGTTCTCCCAGCGTTCCCAGATCTTCACAGACCGCGATGCCGCAGGATTTCATCGCCGCAATTTTTCCCTGACCCGTGCCGCTGCTACCGCTGATGATGGCACCCGCATGGCCCATTCTCCGGCCCGGCGGTGCGGTGAGTCCGGCAATAAAACCGATGACCGGTTTGGTGACATATTTTTGAATGAATTCTGCGGCCTCTTCTTCAGCAGTGCCGCCGATTTCTCCAACCATGACAATCCCGGATGTATCGGCGTCTTTCTGAAACGCATCCAGACAGTCGATGAAATTGGTGCCGTTGACCGGGTCCCCGCCGATGCCGATACAGGTGGTCTGTCCGATTCCCTGGCGGGTCAGTTGGTGAACCACTTCATAAGTCAATGTTCCGGAACGCGAAACCACGCCGATCGGTCCGCCGGGCTGGTGGATCGGTCCGGGCATGATGCCGATTTTACACTCGCCCGGGGTGATGATGCCCGGACAGTTGGGGCCGATCAGGCGGCAGGGTTTGCCGGCCAGAAAGTTTTTGACCCGCATCATGTCCATGACCGGAATGCCTTCGGTGATGGCGACAATCAGCGCTACCCCGGCATCGGCAGCTTCCATGATGGCGTCGGCTGCAAATGGGGGCGGTACGAAGATCATGCTGCAGTTGGCGCCGGTAGCCTTCACCGCATCCTTGACCGTATGAAACACAGGGACATTATCCATTTTCTGACCGGCTTTTCCCGGCGTCACCCCTGCCACAACCTGGGTGCCGTACGCCACGCACTGACGGGTGTGGAACTGCCCTTCCTTGCCGGTGATTCCCTGAACCAGAAGCCGGGTATTTTTATCGACAAATATGCTCACGGTGTTTCCTCCTAACCCTTGACGATGGCGGCCACTTTCAGGGCTGCATCTTTTAGATCCACTGCGGTCGTCAAATTCAGACCCGATTCACGCAATATGCGTCGGCCTTCCTCGACATTGGTGCCTTCCATGCGGACGACAACCGGAACCGTAATGCCGGTTTTTTTAGCTGCCTGAACCACGCCTTCGGCCAGAATGTCGCAGCGCAGGATGCCGCCGAAAATATTGATGAGAATGCCCTTGACATTTTTATCGCTCAGGATGATCCGAAAGCCGTTTTCCACCATTTCAGCATTGGCGCCGCCCCCGACATCCAGGAAATTGGCCGGACTGGCCCCTGCCTGCTTGATGATATCCATCGTCGCCATGGCCAGCCCCGCACCATTGACCATATTGCCGACGTTTCCGTCCAGGGCGATATAATTGAGATTGTATTTGGAGGCTTCGATCTCGAGCGGATTCTCTTCATCCAGATCTCGGTATGCCAAAATATCTTTGTGACGGAACAGGGCGCTGTCATCGAAATTGACTTTTCCATCCAGGGCGATCACAGTCTGCTCCGCCGTGATGACCAGCGGATTGATTTCGACCAGCGAACAATCATAGTCCACAAACAAGGCGTACAGACGGCTTAGCAGAGCTGTAAAAGGCTTGATGGTTTCCGGCACCAGATTGAGCCCATAGGCGACTTCCCGGCAATGATAAGGCTGAATGCCGACCAGGGGGTTGATATAGACCTTGATGATTTTCTCTGGCGTTTTTTCCGCAACCGCCTCGATGTCCATCCCGCCAGCTTCACTGGCGATAATGACGACCGTTGCGGTGGCCCGGTCCGGGATGATGCTTAAATACAGTTCTTTTTGAATGTTGAGCCCTTGCTCCACCAGAACTTTTTTCACCAGCCTGCCTTCCGGGCTGGTCTGATGCGTGATCAGGTTCATTCCAAGAATCTGTCCGGCAACTGTTTTCACTTCGCCCTGGGAGCCGGCCAGTTTGACCCCTCCGCCTTTTCCCCTGCCGCCGGCATGAATCTGTGCTTTGACCACGACCGGATATCCGCCAAGTTTTTCAGCAACACCCTGGGCTTCCGAGATGTTAAACGCCACCCCACCCTCGGGTATGGGAATACTGTATTTTTTAAAAAGCTCTTTGGCCTGATACTCATGAATCTTCATCAGTACTGCCTCCTTTCAAAAATGGGCAAGGGAAGGGGGCAGGTAACAGGGGGGGCAGGGAATATTTACCTGCCCCCTGTTACCTGCCCCCTGTTACCTGTTATTTATCCGATCACGCAGAGAACCGCACCCTTGGGAACGGAGTCGCTGCTTTTGAAATTGATGGCTTTGATGGTGCCATCCACCGGTGACGGCAGGGCGTTTTCCATTTTCATGGCTTCCAGAATCACCACAGTCTCACCCTTGCTGACGGCATCGCCGACATTTTTCTCGAATCGAACGATCATACCCGGCATGGGGGCTGTGACGACTGTGCCGTCCGCTGCTGCCGCTGGGGCCGGAGCGGTGGCGGCTGCTGCAGGGGCCGGAGCCGCTGCGGGAGCCGGTGCAGCCGGAGCGACCGGTTGTGGCGCCTGAATGTAACTGACAACTGGAGCGCCGCCGATTTCTTCGACACCGACTTCAAAATACGTGTCATCAACAAAAACGTTGAATTTACGCAGGGCAGCACCTTTGGCAGGGGCTTCTTTTTCGAGTTTTTCAACCAGTTTGCCGGCAATCGCCTTCTGGATCAGCTCCTGACGGGCCTTGGCCTGTTCGAGCGTAACGGGCTTGACATCATCGGGGACGGGTTCCTTGCCGTATTTCCATTGCAGAAATCGCTTGCCTGTTACCGGATACAGGGCATAAATCAGCTCATCATCCAGATCCATGGCCAGACCCTTGACGTCTTCCTGGGCTTTTTTCAGTTCGGGCTCGATCACTTCCGCCGGTCTGCAGGTAATGGGTTCTTCCCCTCTCTGGTAGCCCTTCAACGCTTTTTTCTGAACTTCCGGGTTGATAGGAACTGCGGTTTTTCCGTAAAGGCCGTAGCACAGATCCTTGACCTGGCCGGTGATCATTTTATAGCGCTCGTTTTCATCGTCGAAAAGTACGTTGTTGACGGTCTGAATGCCTACGATCTGGCTGGTGGGTGTGACCAGCGGAATCTGGCCCAGATCTTTTCGGACCCGGGGAAGTTCGGCGTAAACCTGATCGATTTTATCCAGGGCATCCATTTCCCGGAGCTGATTGACCAGATTGGAGAGCATGCCGCCCGGGGTTTGATGCAGCAATACGTTGATATCGATGATCGAAAGTTTGGTGTCATCCAGAAGATGCCGGTATTTGGGACATATTTCCTTTTCCAGGATTTCATTGACGGCGGCCAGGGCCTTGATGTCGAATCCCGTGTCCCGGTTGGTGCCCAGAAGTGTCATGACCAGCGGTTCGATGGCCGGGTGAGATGTCCGATAGGCATAGGGTGACATGCATGTGTCGATAATGTCCACACCGGCCTCGATCGCCTTTAAATGCGACATGGACGACATGCCGGACGTGAAATGGCTGTGAAGGTTGATGGGGATTTTCACGGCTTTCTTCAGCGCCTTGATGATCGCATAGGCATCGTAGGGCGCAATCAGGCCCGCCATATCTTTCAGGCAGATGCTGTCGGCCCCCATGGCTTCAAGTGCTTTTCCCTTGCTGACATAATAGTCGAGATTATAGACTTCGCCGCCAAGACGCGGTTCGGTCATGGTATAGCAGATACAGCCCTGAAAATGCTTGCCGCAGGATTTGATGACCGGAACGACGGTTTCAAAATTGCGGTAATCATTCAATGCGTCGAAAGTCCGGAACACATCCATGCCGTTGGCAGCGGCGCGTTCCACAAAGGCGCGGGCCACATCGTCGGCATAATTGCGGTACCCGACCAGGTTCTGGGCTCTTAAAAGCATGGAAAACGGGGTTTTCTTGATATAGCGCTTCAGGGTACGGAGCCGTTCCCAGGGATCTTCATTCAAAAACCGGTGCATGGTATCGAACGTGGCGCCGCCCCAGGTTTCCAGGGCCCAGAAGCCGATGTCATCCATCATTTCTGCTACAGGAATCATATCCTCAGTTCTGCCCCGTGTGGCAAACAGCGACTGGTGGCCGTCCCGAAGTGTCAGATCCATGATTTGAACCGGGTTCTTTGCTTTGGGTCTATCCTTCTTGTAATTCATATCTATCTGTTTTACTTGATCATGGTCACTCATGTTAAGGGTCTCCTCGATATATATAATTTTCAGTTGAGTCTGTTTGATTCGGTCTATTATCTTCAGCCTTGGGTCTTGCAGATTTTCTTAACGCAGCTTCGATCCCTGAAACGTGCGCAACTGCATCAGATTCCGCATACTCATCATATCCTGTCTGCCGCTGATACCCCACAATGCCGGGGCAGCTTGGGCCGGCGCAACCAAAGGCTGGGCCGCCGGTATGGACAAGGTCTGCGCTGCGGCATCTTCCTGTGCGCGGATATAACTGAAAACCGCTGAAATGGCCGCCGCCATTTTCTGGGACTCTTGGGTGCTCGCGTTCATAGTTCCCCCCTTATACCGGTATGTTGCCGTGTTTTTTTGGCGGTCGGGTTTCCCGCTTGCTGCACATGATTTCCAGCGCATCGATCAGCCGGGGCCGGGTTTCGCTGGGCACGATCACTGCATCGATATAGCCACGGGCTGCGGCACAGTAGGGATTGGAAAACAGATCGTCATATTCCTGAATTTTCTCTGCACGCTTGGCCTTGGGATCCGCTGCCGAGGTGATTTCCTTGCGATGGATGATGTTGGCCGCACCGGCCGCACCCATGACCGCAATCTGTGCGGTCGGCCAGGCAAATGCCATATCCGCCCCAAGGTCTTTGGAACACATGGCCAGATATGACCCGCCGTAATCTTTCCGGGTGACGAGCAGCAGCTTGGGCACCGTGGCTTCGGAATAACACCAGAGCAGTTTGGCGCCGTGCCGGATAATACCGCCCCATTCCTGATGGCTGCCAGGCAGATATCCCGGAACATCGGCGATGGTCAGGATGGGAATGTTGAAGGCATCACAGAAGCGGATGAACCGGGTGGCCTTATCTGAAGCGTTGATATCGAGGCAGCCAGCCATGACACTGGGCTGATTGGCGATAATTCCAAGGCTTCTGCCGTTTAGCCTGGCAAAGCCGATGAGGATATTGGGCGCGTAGAATTCATGGGGTTCGAAGAAAACGCCGTTGTCCACGATGGAAGAAATGACAGCTTTCATGTCGTAAGACTGATTCGGGCTGTCGGGGATGATGGTATTCAATGCAGGGTCCATGCGGCGGGGATCATCGCCCGTAGGAACGACAGGCGGGTCTTCCATGTTGTTGGACGGCAGGTATGAGAGCAGGGTCTTGATTTTGGTAATGCAATCCTGATCGCTTTCACAGGCAAAGTGAGACACCCCGCTTTTTTCGTTATGGGCCATGGCGCCGCCCAGATCCTCGAAGCTGATTTCTTCGCCGGTAACGGATTTGATGACTTCCGGGCCGGTAATGAACATGTAGCTGGAGTTCTTGACCATAAAAATCCAGTCGGTCATGGCCGGGGAATACACGGCCCCGCCGGCGGTCGTTCCCATGATGGCCGAAATCTGGGGGATGACCCCGGATGCCAGGGCATTGCGGTAAAAAATCTGACCGAATCCGGAGAGCGCATCCACACCTTCCTGAATTCTGGCGCCGCCCGAATCGTTCATCCCCACAAAGGGCACACCCGCTTTCATGGCCAGGTCCATGACCTTGCAGATTTTTTTGGCATGCATTTCCCCGAGGCTTCCGCCGCGGGCTGTAAAATCCTGCGAAAATGCAAAAATAGGACGGCCTTCCACCAGGCCGTGGCCCGTTACCACCCCATCGCTGGGAATATCAATATTTTCCATGCCGAAATTGGTGCACCGATGCGATACGAACATATCGATTTCCCGGAACGTGCCTGCATCAAACAGCAGGTCCAGTCGCTCCCTGGCGGTCAACTTGCCTTTTTCCCGCTCTTTGGCAATGGCTTTTTCACCGCCCATTTTCAGGATCTTTTTTTCACGTTCCTTCAGATCCTTGATTTTGTCGTCCACAATACCCATTGTAATATCCTTTCTTATCTCATATTTGGATGGCTTGATCATCAATCCATCGGCTGCGTCTCACTTCAATCGGTCATGATCGGCGATTTCCTTTCACTCCCCCTCCCTCAGGGAGAGAGCCGGGAAGAGGGTTCTTTAAGTCTATCGGATTATGCCCCTCAAAGTATAGCTATGAAGTAGCCATTCGCATCAGGATTTGTCAAGAAAAAAAAGCAATTGACAGGCTGCCGCCGTCGGCGACAAAGACCCGTTTTCCACCTGCCGCGACAGCTCGGGCAGGTGCTGTTGAACGGTCGGGTGGTGATTGAACCGGTCTTTGAGCCCCTCTTCCACCAGAGCCCACATCCAGGAAAGCGCCTGGGACCGGCGGTTCTGCGCCAGCTCGCTGCTTGTGGTCATGATGTTGCGGTGTTTCAGCACAACAGCCCAGATATCGTCGATGCCCGTCATCTCCATGGCGCTGCACGTCAACACCGGCGGCAACCAGTTGGGCGAGGCTGGCCTCAGCAGCCGCAGCGCAGTTTCATAGTCTTTTCTGGCTTTTCCGGCTTTCTCGACATTATCCCCATCCGCCTTGTTGATGGCAACGGCGTCGGCCAGCTCCAGAACCCCTTTTTTGATTCCTTGAAGTTCATCACCGGCCCCTGCCAGCATCAGCACCAGAAAAAAATCCACCATCGATGATACCGTGGTTTCGGATTGGCCGACCCCGACGGTTTCAACGATGATGACATCGAAACCTGCTGCCTCGCAGACCAGCATGGTTTCCCGGGTTTTTCGGGCGACCCCGCCGAGGGTACCGCCGGAAGGCGATGGCCGGATAAACGCCCGGCTGTCGGCACAAAGCCGCTCCATCCGGGTTTTATCGGCCAGAATGCTTCCACCGCTTCGGGTGCTGCTGGGATCCACGGCCAGAACCGCCACCCGATGCCCTTTTTCGACCAGAAGCATTCCCAGACTCTCGATAAAAGAGCTTTTCCCCACCCCGGGAACCCCGGTAATCCCCAGACGCACCGCCTTGCCGGTATGCGGCAGAAGCCGGTCCAGAATGGCCTGGGCAGATGACTGGTGGCCAGAAAGAGAGCTTTCGATCAAGGTGATGGTTTTGGCAAGGATCCGCCGGGTTCCGTTCAACAGGCCGTTGACATAAGCATCGATATCAACTGTCATCCGTTCTTTTTCTCCAGAATATTCAGCGTCTGATTGGCCGAGTCCGTAATGGAGGTTCCGGGACCGAACACGCCGACTGCACCCGCTGCAAACAAAAAGTCATAGTCTCCCGGCGGGATGACGCCGCCGACCACGACCTGGATATCATCTCCGCCGCCGGCTTTCAGTGCGCCGATAAGCTGAGGAACCAGCGTCTTGTGTCCGGCTGCCAGACTGGAGACCCCCACCAGATGCACATCGTTTTCAATGGCCATTTTTGCGGTTTCTTCGGGAGTTTGGAACATGGGGCTGATATCCACATCGAATCCCAGATCCGCATATGCCGTCGCCACCACCTTGACCCCACGGTCATGACCATCCTGACCCATTTTGGTCAAGAGGATTCGCGGTCTTCGCCCTTCTTTGTCGGCAAAATTCTGGCAACGTTTCCGAATGGCATCGATCACGCCGGTGTTGTTTCCATATTCAGAAGCATACACACCAGAGATACACTGGGTGGTGGCCACAAAACGGCCGAATACTTTTTCCATGGCGTCCGATATCTCTCCAACGGTGGCCCGTGCCCGGACCGCTGCGATACTGGCCTCAAGAAGATTGCCGTCACCTTGCGCACAGCGGGTGATGTGATCCAGGGCTTTTTGAACCGCTTCTGTATTTCTTTTGGCTTTGAGTTCCTTAAGCCGCTCGATCTGTTCGATACGCACCGCATCCGTCACTTCGCGGACATCTTCGAGGGGCTTTTCCTCGATTTTGTATTTGTTGACACCGACAATGACATCCAGGCCCTGATCGATCCGGGCCTGTTTTCGGGCTGCCGACTCTTCTACGCGCAGTTTGGGCATGCCGGTTTCAATGGCCTTGGCCATGCCACCCAGTTTCTGAACTTCATCGATGATCTTGCGGGCCTCTCGGATAATGCCGTCGGTCAGAGCCTCAACGTAATAAGAGCCTCCCAGCGGATCCACGACATGACATATCTCGGATTCTTCCTGAACGATGATCTGGGTGTTTCGGGCGATCCGGGCGGAAAAATTGGTGGGAAGCCCCACGGCCTCGTCGAAAGAATTGGTGTGCAGGGACTGGGTGCCGCCCAGAGCCGCAGACATGCACTCGAGGGTGGTACGGATGATGTTGTTATACGGATCCTGCTGGGTCAGACTCCATCCCGAGGTCTGGCAATGGGTTCTCAGCATGAGGGATTGGACATTTTTGGGATTGAACGGAGATC
>CAJBLH010000100.1 GCA_903953895.1 uncultured Desulfobacteraceae bacterium
ACAAGTCCGGTTCTGTGAGGGGTATTGAAGTTCCTCACATGGTTTGAATGATGTGACACTCCGCAGACCGAAAGGGCGGAGAAACAGGGAATACAAAGTAAACCTAAATGATAGGAACCATATTATGCCTACTCGACAATGAGACGAGAATGAAGAAAGGAATGATACTTTTCGTTACGCAAGGGAAAAACGAACTGAACGATGCTCCATATCCGGACATGTCCGGTCTGAAGTGGGAGCTGGACGTTCAGTCCGTATGGATGAATAGTTATTAAAACAAGGAGAACAATTATGAAAAAAATAATGTTGATTCTTACATTGATGCTTTTTACTTTTACCGTTCCAGTGGCAGCAATGACAAAAGAGGATACACCCCAAAAAGCAATCGTATTGGCAGTTTTCGGAACAACCTACCCAAAAGCATTACAATCCATACAGAATCTTAAGAATCAAATTGAAAAAGCTTATCCGACGATACCCGTAAAAATAGCGTTTACGTCAGAGATTATCAGAGCGAAGTGGGGAAAAAGAGCAAATGATGCTGACTTCCGGCATAAACATCCTGAAATTTCGGATGAATTTTATACCATTAAAAATACGCTGGCAACTATTGCAAATCTTCAGGACCAAGGGTACCGGTACATTGCAGTTCAATCAACGCACATATTTGCGGGAGAAGAATATCAGAATCTGAAGGCAGAGATTGAGGCATTATCTTCAATAAGAACTTTAAGAGACAGGGATAAACCATTTAAAAAAATCATTCTTGGGCGCCCGGCATTGGGAGAGCCCGGCGATATTTTTCACTACACTGAAGACATACAACATGCAGCAAATATTTTAGTCAACGATGTGGAAATAGCCAGGAATAAAAAGTCTGCTTTGGTTTATATGGGGCATGGCAATGAAATATTTTCTGCCGGCGCCTATATCGAACTTGAAGCGGCATTGAGAGATGCTAATCCGGGTATGAATATATTTATCGGGAACGTAGAAGGATATCCTCAGCCGGAACGCGTGCTGGATGGCCTGAAAAAAGCCGGAATTAAACGAATCACCCTGGTGCCCCTCATGGTAGTTGCCGGGGATCATGCGGCAAATGATATGACAGGGGATGACAAAGATTCCTGGAAAAGCCTGTTTGAGTCACATGGTATAGAAGTTGTGCCAATTCTGAGAGGCCTTGGAGAATTAGATGCATGGAACCAAATTTATGTTGAACATCTGCGGAACGCAATGGAGAGATATCAATTTTGAATTGATAACAAAAATGCCAATTTCAGATAGGTAAAGAACGCCTCAGGAAGAGATGTGGTTGGCATGTGTTTCCTTTATTAGCTAATTATCCAAATAGTTATAATTTTTTCAAACTATTCAATACAGAAAGGAGCGTGTCGCTCCACCCCCCTGCTGCTTGGGTGTTTCGCCTTAATGAGATTGTTCAGATCAATATGCTCAAATGAACAGTCAATGCGGGGAAGGAGGATAGGGATGTCGACACACTTGAGCATCGAGATGTTGTCCGCGCTGTCGCCCAATCCAATCGTCATCAAGCTACCATCGGTATTTCTGGCAAATATCTGCGTACACAGTTGTACAGCGCCAATATTGGTTAATTCCCGCGTCCCGAAAAGCGTGTCCCTGAACAGCGGCTCATGACCAGGGCGTACAGGCTGCAACAGCCACACGGTTGAGCCCCTTCTCCCGGATCGACTTTGACAGTTTCTGGGCGGCTTCCGTGGAACAGATGAAAAGGCTTTCCTCGGCGTGAACCACATTTGGCAGCGTGAGGGAATAGGCAACCGTGGAAGGAACATCGACGATTCTTCCGATATTCGCGCCGCAATGACACACATAGACACCCACCCTGGGCCCTCTGCCGAGACATCCTTTTCCGGCGGATATACCCTTTTCCTGGAAAGCTTCCACAATAAAAAATCCGGCCGGAGAATTCCCGCAAAAAATATGCGGGGAAAAGGGGCCTTACCGGAAGGGGGTAGTCTTCTTCCAGAACCAACCACGGCCACCATCGCCCCAGAAACGCAAGCAGATCAGCCCAAGTCCATGTCAGCGGGAAAGAAGGTCGGCGTGGATTTCCGGGGTGATATACCCTCAACGCCCGAAAACTCGCAATCCGATCCCCCACCCCTCCACCGCCTTCTGTCTTCCGCCCTCCGTTTATAAATGATTCAGGCAAAACCATTCACAGCAAATGCGCCCGCGTCATCAACTCCTTCAAATCCGGGGTTTTTTCGGCAAACTTTCTCATCACGTCAATAAGTTGATGTAGTGTCACCATGTTTTCCCGAATATCCTGTGTGACGCCTTCCACCTCTTCCCTGGCCGCCTTTTTGGCACTCATCAGTACCGTGCGACGATCCCACCATGCAAATCCGAATACCGCTGCAAACAGGGATGTAAATACAGCAGATATCATGTAAAACATATTGGCCATTTGCTCGAAGCGTGAATTCATATCGGAACGCTGTTCCTCAAAGCGTTTATCCACCTGCTGAAACCGTGAATTCATATCGGAACGCAGTTCCTCAAGGCGTTTATCCAACTGTTCGAAGCGTTTGTCCACCTGCTGCATAAAGACCGTCTGGGTGGCCTCCATGCGCACCAGTCGTTCGCGATCAGCCTGTGTGAAATTGTCTTCGGCACAGACAGACGATACGGCGCCGGTATTCAAAAGAAAGCCTAACGCTGCGCATATAGTCGTTATGACACGATTCATCATCCACCTCATGAGTTTCAACATGTATTGCACGGTATTTTTATCGAAATATCAGCAGAAAATGCATTCGATCGTCTGAAGCCCGATCGATAATTCACTGCACATGAATCCACTGTCAGTATACAGTTTAATCCAATACCAGGGGTTGTCAATCTAATTCCATCCCATAGTGAATCGGCATAATCGTTCGCATCCCCCAATGATATCCCGGCGAAAGACCTTGAAACAGGTTTCCATGTCGGTGAGATTGAGATTGCTCAGCAGACAGTATCGGTACACCGATACTGTTTATCTTACTGATATGCATAGCGATTAACGCTACTGTTCTAAAATTTCATGGCGCAGGTAGATGGATGCACTCCCCACCCACAGCTTGCAATGGTTCCATCGGCCCCTGCAGTGCCTCGGCTTCCTCCACCGGCACTTTACTTCTCAGTTATTCAATGACGATGCCTGTATCAATCAAGATATTTTCCACTGGTTAATTATTGTCCTTCCGGCCTCAACAGCTTTTATATCCTCTTCTGTCCATACATGGTTTTTACAAATTATCAGTAAGGACAATTTTTAATTTTGATGTCGTGATACTGAATTTTCAAAAAATATCGCCAATGCTTGACAGTCCACCTGTCAACGTGTTATTAAACAACAAGTGTCGGGGCGTAGCGCAGACTGGTAGCGCACTTGAATGGGGTTCAAGGGGTCGAAGGTTCAAATCCTTTCGCCCCGACCAATTATGACGAAACAAAGCGGGAACAGCCAACGGCTACCCGCTTTTTTAGTACTTGAACCATGTGTTACTCGAAATTCCATTTCACATCACGGTGTGTATACTGTGTGCGCCGTTGTTCTTTTCTGAATTGTTCTTATTTTGCCCCCGTAGCTCAGTGGATAGAGCAATGGTTTCCTAAACCATTGGCCGGGTGTCCGATTCACCCCGGGGGCACCATAAAATCAGGTAGTTATGAAATTGGTCAAGATTTAATGTGTCTCCGTGTGAGAATCTGTGTGTGAATTCTGTTGAACCTTTTCAAAAACGGCTATTGCCAAGCGCTCTGCCTCTCCAATTGAATGAAGATAAATTTCTGTTGTGGATCTGTTCTCATGTTCCAGAATTCTCTGAATTGAGCCAATAGGAACGTTCGAACTATCCATGATAGAAGCGCCCGAATGCCGAAGTGCATGAAAACGGAAATATTTAACGCCGGCCTTTTTGCACAGCGTCTTCATGATCCTTTTCCTGTCAATAAATGGGCCTGTGACAAACTGCCCTTCCTTCATACTCCAATATTTGTGACAGAACACGTGCTGCATTGACAAGTCTCTCTTTACAAAACGGCGCGATAAAATATCCGAAAGCCGCTGGGTCATTGAAATTTTTCTCGGTGTCAGATGTCCGCCCTTTTTCTTTCGAGTGTAAAGGGTCACAAATCTCCTGTCCAAATCAACATCATCCCATGTAAGGCGATTTATTTCGCTCATTCTGCCCATTGTATCCTGTATGGTGATCAAATAATCTTGAACATCAGGATCAGCAGAGGCTATAACCTTGTTTATGGCTTCAAATATGATAAATATTGAAGTCGATAGTTTCAATCATAATTCCGGAGAGGTAAACTTTTTGGTAATTAGTGCCTGAACGATAAGTAGAATGTGTAATAATATCAGCGTGTAGTGGCAAATCTATTGATCGAAGATTTACAATCTACAAAATAGATTGACAAACAGTTGTTGACTATTATTTTTAGAAATGATATATAACATA
>CAJBLH010000101.1 GCA_903953895.1 uncultured Desulfobacteraceae bacterium
ATCCATTGGCGCCGTATTCGTCTGGGTTGTCTGCGGTGCGATCGGTATATGCGCGGCAATGATCATGAGCATACCATCGGCCTGTCCTCTTTCCAGTTCACTGACAAGCCACGCGTACCGCACCTGATCGAGACACCCCTGGGCATAATATGGAACTTGCGCATCGGGATTTGCCTTGCAGGTATCGTCGAGTACAAGGATGCGGACAGGCATATTCATTTTCGGCTCGAAAGAATAACAGGCGAAGTCGCTGTCGAGGTTGGCCTGCGTGAATCCGTGACCAACCGGACTCGAAGTGGTATTGAAGAACTCATGCATCCAGTTCAGGGTCGAAGAGCCGGATGTAACACCGTTCGAGAGGTTTGTTGTGCTGAGCGAATGACGATTCGAATCTGGAGCAACTTTCGGCGGGGTCGCAAAATATCCTTCCGGGCCGACGCCTCTGACGATCCCATCGGACGTCGATCCGTCAACCACGCCCATATAGTAACCTTGGATATCAGGACTTGGGGGCAGGTTCATATTGGCGCTGCAGTTCTGGATCGTGTCTCCGACGTGCAGACTTCGGATATAATCGTCCTCAAGAAACGTGCCCATATAAAATTGATCGTGGTTGCCGATAACCTGATACCAGGGGATCGACTTGTTGAGTCCTGCCGCTCTGTAAGGTTTTTGGTAATCGGTAGTGCCTGATCCGACGTGATCGCCGGAACTGGGGGTGATTTCCTTGCCGTCCAGGACATCGATATACCATCTGAGTTCGTTGTACTGGGTATTATTGGCCGCATCGCCAAGAAATATGCCGAAATCAAACGGACTCTGATTGTGGATGGCGTTGACCGTCTGGGCGGCGGCATCGAGGACATGGGTCGTATAGCAGATGATCGGTGAATAAGCCGAAGAAAAATTGGCGCCTGAAGCGCCTGCGCCAAACGCTGCGGTCCAGCCGTAGAAAAGCCCCTGGGCCGGAGATTCTTTATCGGCTATATGCACATCGGTCATGGAGAAAAAATGCAGAAGGTCCCCGGCTTTCGTTGACGCCGCACCCGAGTAACCGACAGGCATGATGTCGGTGCGCTTGACCATAGACAGGCCTGGCCCTTCCTGCCATGCACTGTAACCGAAGACATCGTACAGCGGAAGATCCGCCACGGCAATCTGTGTTGTAATCAAAGACAATGCCATGGGGGAAACCGTTTTCTGATCTGTCGTAAAAACATCCGCCGCGATGGGGTACGATCCCATGATAACCGATACCACGTTGGAGTATTGGCTCAAGCCGGTATTGTCGCGGGACTGGACCGCCACATAGAAGGCCGTGCCTGCCGCAAGTTCACCGCCCGAAAGACTGTTTTGCATTCCCATATCCACGGTTACAATGGATGAGGGGTCTTCATAAGGCATTGGGGCAAAAGTCAGGGTATAACCTGTTGCTCCCGCTACTTCGCTCCAGGAGAGGTACACCCAGCTTCCGTTCGTAACACTTAATTCCGGGGGCTGGGGCTGGGCGATCACGCTGCCCGATAACAACAACACAAATGCACACATCATTACAAGACAGAACATTTTCAATCTCATGGTGTTTTCCTCCTTAGCGAGTATTGGGTAATTTTATTCTGTGCATATGACGAAAACCGTCAAAGCAATATAATTGCTGATTTCTTAAACAGAACAGCAAAAGTTTTTTGCCTCTGTCCTTGAATTGATAAATCACCGGCCATTCTGACACCTGAGAAACCAAAACTCAAGGGCAAACCTGACCGTAAAAAAATGACGCGCAATCTCCTCCGAAGGAAAATAGATTGCTTCATCCCGGTGCTTCCGTAACCGAGGGGGTGGCGCAGATCACGGCCACCGGACAGGCCGTACTGCGAATTCTGCCACCGGGCATCACCCCGCCTTTCATTATCCGATACAATGCCTCCAGTGTTCCGATTCTGCAATACAGTCTG
>CAJBLH010000102.1 GCA_903953895.1 uncultured Desulfobacteraceae bacterium
AAAGGGTGGTCGGCTTTCCTGGTTCGTTGTCATTTTATTTTCCTTATTGTTTTATAGAATGGGAATCGAATTCTATACCACCGGATTTCTCACCAGTTCCAGCTCCTCATCACTCAACGGTCGATCCGTCACCCCAATCGCCCGGGCCTTGCTCTGGCAGTATTGACACAGACCGGTCTTCTTGTTGTATGACGGCTTCTCTGGATGATTCGGACACATCGACTGCCCCACATTCGGGATAGTCTTGGTTTCGCCTTTCAAATAAGAAACCACCTCGGGATCATTGAAATATTCCATTAAGCCATATGTCTTAAGTTTCCGTCTGCATGAAGAACAAAGCTGTCTTTGCATATCGACTGCGGGTGACTCAGGGTGATACAGACAATTGAGTTTTTTATTATCTTGGGCAGGTTTTTTGGAACGGGGTACTTTAGTTTTAGGTTCTGTTTTCCCGACAGCAAGGTCTTTTAAGCTGACTTTGCCTTTTCTCATTACGGACTGTTTGTTTTGTTTCCGTGTTCTTGTTTTTCTAACGGGAGGGGTTTCGGGCTCCAATGTTTCTGATTCTGCAACTGGAGGATTTTCTATTGGGGCATCCTGGATCTCCAGCGCCTCTACTTCTGCGCCAGCATCAACAGTATCTTCGTATTCAATAATCTGCGGAGCTTCTCTGGGAACGGTGGCTTCTGGGCGTGGGATAGATACCTTCAGCAGTGAAAGGGTTTTGTCTTTGATGCCCTGAATATCTTTCTCTTTCTGGTCAATCATCGCTTCGATAGCCTTGGTAATCGTTTTGTAGCTATCGATCTCTTTTGAATATGTCTGGGTCAGTTCATCGAATATCTTGAAAATATCAACAGTTTTATCGTCAATCGTAATGGACATGCATTTTCCTTTTTAATAACTATTTGAAATACTATAACTAAATTGATAAAAATATTCCACATTCAACCGGTTTGTACCGCCAACATGGAAACCGATCCACCATCAAAACCCTGAACAGGAAAGCTTACCTGCTCATTATTCTCTCTGGCACCAAGTACATAAAGGAGCGGCAAATAATGATCCGGTGTCGGAACTGATAACATGGCATCCTGCCCAAGCTTATCATATTCGATCATCTGGTCAGCATCTCTTTTGAGCAATAATTCTTGAATCTTGTTTTCGAATCTTAACGCCCAGTCGTAAGGCTTAATACCCGGATTACCCCATGCATATTCAGATAAATTATGAACAATATTGCCGCTTCCGATAATGAGAACGCCTTCTTTTCGTAGCGGGGATAACTTTTTTCCGATTTCATAATGGAATTCAGGCGGTTTGGTGGCGTTGATACTGAGCTGAACGACAGGGATATCTGCATCTGGAAAGACATGCACCAGCACTGCCCATGTTCCATGATCGAGTCCCCGATTTTCATCAAGTGCTACTTCAACAGGTGATAGGATGTCTTTGATATGTTCAGCCAGGTGTGGATGCCCGGGAGCATGGTATTTCACTTCGTAAAGCTCTTTTGGAAATCCTCTGAAATCATATATCGTCGGCGGGGTAAGACCGGCTGTTACTGCACAGGTTGAAATACACCAATGGGCAGATATCGACAGAATAGCTTTTGGTCTTGGAAGTAATTTTCCAACGGCAGCAAAAGCATCTGTGTAAACATTTTTCGAGAT
>CAJBLH010000103.1 GCA_903953895.1 uncultured Desulfobacteraceae bacterium
ATGCCAGAAATTCTATGAACTCAGCTTGTAAGCTTGACTTAACCAATTTTCACGAGGATTTTCTCGAAATGCTACTGGATGTAGTCTGCTATGCAGCCTGAGCTCCCTCAATTTGTACAAAGTCGAGATATTGTCAACACACATAATTTTCAATGTTGAAGTGTTGGTTACCGAATGCTTGAATATTCGGATTGACATCCCGATTTTTCAAGGTAAAATCGTTTCCATGATCGATCGCCCTTTTTACTTAGAGAACCTCTCGACGGCACTTCGCCGGTCACACATCACAGCCGTCCTTGGCCCGAGACAATGCGGCAAAACCACATTGGTTCGCATGTTCGGCACGGACAAGCCAGTCACCTTTTTCGACCTCGAATCCCAGCCCGACCTGCAGCGGTTACAAAATCCCGAAATGGTTCTCGGAAGTCTGAAAGGCATTGTCGTTCTGGATGAAATCCAGAATCTGCCGATTCTTTTCAACGTGCTGCGCGTCCTGGTGGATCGCCCGGAAAATCGGACGCGGTTTGTCATATTGGGAAGCGCCTCGCCGGAACTGATCAAAAAAGTCTCGGAAACATTGGCCGGCCGGGTCGAATTCATCGAGCTGACCGGGTTCGATATTCATGAAACCGGCGGTGAAAACTGTCAGACGCTCTGGCTCCGTGGCGGGTTTCCGCGTTCGTTTCTGGCAGATTCCGATGATGACAGCCTTGCCTGGCGGGAAGGGTTTATCCGCACCTTCCTCGAGCGGGACATCCCCCAACTGGGAATCACCATTCCATCGTCTGCCATGCGTCGCTTTTGGACCATGCTGGCCCACTATCACGGCCAGATATGGAACGCCTCCGAAATATCCCGATCCATGGGGCTGTCGGACAAGACAGTTCGTTCTTATCTGGACATTCTTACGGGCACGTTTATGATTCATCAGCTTCAGCCCTGGTATGAAAACATCGGAAAACGTCAGGTCAAATCACCGAAAATCTATTTCCGGGATTCCGGACTGCTTCATTCGCTGATCAATATCCATGATTATCACACACTATTGGGACACCCACGGATCGGCGCTTCATGGGAAGGCTTTGCCTTGAATCAGTTTTTATCCGTTGTCCGCCCCGAACAATGTTATTTCTGGTCAACCTACAGCGGGGCGGAACTCGATCTGTTTTTTCTCCGGCGCGGCCGCCGTTACGGTGTCGAATTCAAGTTCAGCGAAGCCCCAAAGGCCACCCGCTCCATGCAGATCGCTATCAACGACCTGAAACTCGACCACCTCTGGATTGTCCATCCCGGCAAGCATGCCTATCCCATCGACGATACATTGTCGGTGCTGCCGCTGACACAGATTCCGGACCTTGCCGCAGGTGATTTTTCATCTCCCCCCGTTGAAGGATCTGCACCATAAAATCAAGATAATGACGGTTATGAAAGAGAACCGACGTAAACGACTTTCTTTTCCTTGAAACGATCCATCCAGGTCTCGATCGTTTTAGGAAGTTTTTTGATATACTGAGGATCGTTGCTGAAATACCGGACAGAATCTCCATCGATTACAGCCGCATAAATCATTCCATTCGGGCGCTGCATGATGATGCCTTCCATGATTGTGAACAAACCGGCAACACCTCCTGCCGATACCTTTGCGTTGAAATGGTCCAGGTCATCTTCTTCGGATATCAAATGAAAACTCTCTTCAAACAGTTCAGCATATTTTCCGACAATCTTCTTGAATGCAGCGAGTTCAGATTCATTCTTGAATATGCCCCTCTCGATGAAATAATTGGTCTTTTGCTTTTTTTCCTTACCCTTACAACTCGACTTTGTACAAATTGAGGGAGCTCAGGCTGCATAGCAGACTACATCCAGTAGCATTTCGAGAAAATCCTCGTGAAAATTGGTTTAGTCAAGCTTACAAGCTGAGTTCATAGAATTTCTGGCATGCCAAATATGCCTTCTC
>CAJBLH010000104.1 GCA_903953895.1 uncultured Desulfobacteraceae bacterium
AAAAAGTGAAAATAATTGAAAAATATTTGAAATAGCGGCATAACCTTTCCGCTTGTATTAGAATTATATAGTTATATTATAATCAGTTATCCTGAATACCAGCATTGCCATTCCGGAATACTTGACCAAGAAATCCGGTGAATCAGCATTCAGAATTCCGATCTGTTTTCCATGCCAGTTCTCCTACCGGATATCTTTTTTTAATGACCTGTCCGGTTTTGTAATTGCGGAAAAACAGAAGCGAGAAAAAAGTACCACAATAGATTGTGGTAAAAAAGTTCCACAATCATAAGCAAAAGACAGATAGGATACGATGCACTGGATGCGTTTTTGACGGACTTAAAACCAATGCCCGTGAATGAATGCGATTCATCGATACCATGATGAAAATTATTGGCTGTTGAAGGCTAAAATGAAGATAAAACGATTCAAAATGGATAAATTTTACCCAAAATGTCGTGATTGTATCAAAGGAAATTGAATGAATGACATTCATTCACGGGTATTGGACTTAAAACAGGAATGATTGACAATCACTATATGTTTTTAGTAGGTTACCGTTGAATTGATTAAATCTTTTCATTTTCGTTTTAGTTGCCGCAAATGATGTTCAGGTGATTGAACGAAAAAACTTGTTCAGGTGGTAAACGAAAAAACTTGTTCAGGTGGTAAACGAAAAAACTTGTTTAGGTGGTAAACGAAAAAACTTGTTTAGGTGGTAAACGAAAAAACTTGTTTAGGTGGTAAACGAAAAAACTTGTTCAGTCGATTAAACAGAAAAAACTGGTCTCACTGGTACTGACGAATTCAAATTACAGAAAAAACAGCAAAGGGCCATCAGATTATAAGCTAATCTTGATTAAGGTAAATAATTTCAATATGTCCATCAAATGAATACAATTAACCACGAAACAGATCTGTTATTGGCCCAGGAATTATGTGTCGAACTGCGTGCAGGCAACGGCGAGGCCATTCTCAAAATTTACAGACAGTATCATCCTATCTTCCTGGGATATACACGCTACCGGCTGCATTCAACCGACAATGACAAAGCCACTTCGGTTTTAAGTGATTTCTGGGTTGAACTCCTGAACGCCAAGGCAATTTGCAGCTACAGAGGGCTGGCCTCTTTAAAGACGTATCTGAAAAAGATTCTCAATTTCAGGATTGTTGATCATGTAAGAAGTACGTCTCGCCAAAATGCCTATGAGAAAAATGTAAGTGATAAGGATCATGAACTTGACGAATTTGGATCAGAGGACGGCTCCCCCGAAAAGGAAATCATTCACAAAGAAAAGATAAAGCTCGTTCATGAAGCACTTCTGATGCTGGTTGACACCTCCCCCAGCGACGCATTTCTGATAAAAATGCACCTCGAAGGGCTGGACTACAGCCAAATGGCAGAAAGAAGCATAGGCAATAAAGATTGTCCAAAAAAAGAACTGGATAAAAAAATCAATGCGATCAAGAAACAATTTACCCGTGATGGAACAGGGTCGCTATCAAAATTCAAGAGCTGTGTTGAACGAATTATGAGAAAAAACAATCTAATTCAAAATGATATGTTCAATTAACATTAATAACGGAGCTTGGACAGGAGGTTACCATGTCAGATGAAATTATGGACAGCCTCAAGCAGGCGTTTATGAAAGATAAAGAAAATATTCCAGATGAGTGCGAGATGGAAGATCAGACAACTGACTATGCATTCGGCGAACTCGGTCCGGAAGAAAGCGGCAAGGTTAAAGAACACCTGAAGACCTGCCGGTACTGTCTGGATTTATATATGGATATCCGGATGGCCGAGGAAAATGCAAAATATGAGAAGGTGGAAGTACTTCCCGAGCTTCAGCGTGCCATCGATAAAGGCAAGAAACCGGCTGTTTCACCTTTTCAAAAAATCAGTGCTACAATTTCCGATTTTTTCGAAAAAGGTTTCTCTTTTAAACCGGTGGCAGCTTTCGCGACTATTGTTTTATTGACCCTTGGCGGGATTTATGTGCTGCGGGATAAATCCGATCTCCACCCCGATACTCCGTATGCCATTCAGATTATGCTGCAAGGAAGAACCCAGAGCGGATTCAGGGGCGGTCAGCCGGAATACAAGGAATTTCAGGTCGAACCCGGCGGGGCGATGAAGTCAGACGATTATTTTCGATTTCAGACAAAGATTGATAAGGATGCTTATGTCTATGTCGTTTTCCAGGATAGTTCGGGCAGTATCGAATCACTGGAAAAGGGCTTCATCGCTGGAGGAAAGGATTTTTTCCTCCCGGACGACAACAAATGGTATCATCTTGATAAAAATACCGGCTCGGAAAAACTGTATCTGCTGGCTTCCAAAAATAAAATCGAAGATTTCACAAAAAGGATTAACGATTTGAAAAGTGGCGGTATGGATACCATTGGAAAGGTTTTCCCGAAAGCCACCATTCAATCATTCAGTTTTGAGCATCAGTAGATCGAAATCACCTATCCTCGGGCTCAAGGCTCGCCCATAAACACGAAAGCTCCCCAATAGCGGGGGTTGGCATAGCCTTTACGTTGTTTAACAATCTTCATTTGTGCAAGGACTGCCTGTCTTAAAGCATGGCAGCGGTTCATGGTGCCCGATTTGATGTTTCGATAAAACTGAACCATCATTTCCTTGGTTTCCATGTCCGGAACCTTCCAGAGGCTCATCACAAGGCTTTTTGCACCTGCCTGGGTGAATGCACGTCGCAATCCGAACACGCCCTCTCCACTTTCTACATCGCCCAATCCAGTATCACATGCGGAAAGCACCACCATCTTCGTTCCGTGAAGGTTCAATCCGAGAATCTTTTCCGCCGTAACGATGCCGTCATTTTTCCCTGTATCACCTGACATGAGCGACCGTTTAGCCCCGGCAAGGAGAATGCCGGAGCGTAACAGCGGGTTTTCAACGTTGATGACCCGATCTGACCGGCCAGACGGATTTTCATCCTTATCCGGCAAATCTGCCGTCTGCCAGCCCCTGCCTGAAGACGACAAATTCTGATTGTTCAGAAAAAAGCCATGTGTGGCCAGATGCAGAATTCCAGGGCCGGGTTTATTCATCAATATTTCTTCCAGTGCATATTTTTCCATATAAATCTCAGATTGTTCCTGTCCCATGATTCCCCCGATGGCATTCAGCTCCTCTTTGGTATAAGGAAGCGGCTCAAAAGAAACTTCATTGAGATTGGCGGATCGGTTTGCCACAAGCATCCCCTGATCATTCTTGACGTTGATCCGTTTAAGAACAGCCGTTTTCTCATCTATCCCAAGATTGAAATCAGGATCACCCATGAGCAGATATTTTCCACCTTTAACCGGATTCTTCCCAAGCCCAATGATATCCCTGCCGGAGGCAAGATAATTGAATGTATAGTCCTCAATCAAAAATCTGCCATCAGGTCCCTGCAGCACCTCAAAAGGCATCAGGTTCAGATTTCCATCAGGAGAAATAAAAATTTCTTTAACCGTTCCAAGATCATTTAACAGCGGCCTGAATACCAGATCATACAATTTTTGAGACGCTCCGGTCACCGCATCACTTTTCGCGGTTCCTGATCCATAAATCTCTTTTTTGTATTGTGTGACCATTCTGTCAATTACATCGGCATCCCCCAAATCTACCATGCTGATCCTGTTGCCACCGCCAGAATGAAGAACAAAAGAAATATATCGACCCGGCAGAGTTGCCGTATCTTTGATTCTGGTAAATTCCACAAGAGCTGTTTGAGGGGCAAGCACCTTGGCTATTTTTTCACAATCGGCTTTGGCAATCTTTTGTTTCGTTGCGAAAGGCTGGCTTAATCGGCTTAAACGGGCTTCCAGGCGATCCTTTTCATTTTTCAAATCGTCATTTTTCTTCTTATAGCTTTTCTCATCTTCTTCTCTGGGAACAAAAGTCAGTTTCGATAAACTGGAACGTACACCGCTCAGTTCTTCAAACAGTTTGGCTGATTCGGAATTGCCGCTAGAAAAAATGGCTTCCTGATAACGCTTCTGAACCTCCAGAATAGACCCTTTCCTTTTGAGCCAGACATCAAGAGCTTTTTTTCTCTTTCCCAGATCTTGCCTGAAATGCTGATTGACGAGATTCAGAAAAGCATAAAGGCTTCCATTGTTCATCGTCACAAACTTCAGTTTCTGATCCTCTGAGGTAAATCCCATCACCTGATCAAGGAGCTTGTCTTCAATTTCCAGAGTGTGCGTAATGAAACCGTATGCCTTTTCATAATCACCCGTGGACTCATACAGCCCTGACAGGTGACTTAATCCAGTAGCGACGTTTGGATGTTCAGGGCCAAGAGTTTTTTCCCATATTCCTATCGCCTGATTATACAAAGGTTCTGCTTTTGCATAATCTCCCTGTGCTCTATAAAGCGATGCTAAATTGTTTAAACTGTTGGCATACGATTCGGTTTCGGTTCCGATAGTATCTTTCTTTATATTCAAAACCCGTTGATACATCTGTTCTGCTTTCGCGAAATCTTTTGAAAAAAAGTAAGCCGCTGCCAAATTGTTGAGAGTTTTGAGAACATCAGGATGGTTCGGCCCTAGTGCCTTTTCCCGTATTTTCAATGACCGGTTAAACAAAGATTCCGCCTTATCATACGCATTGGTATATAGATAGATCATACCCAAATTATTCAAGCTGCTGGCAGTATTGGGGTGTTCAGGCCCAACAGTTTTTTCCCAGATAACCAGTGCCCGTTGGTATAGCACCTCTGCCTTTTCTAAATCTCCCAAATGTTCATAAAGCTTTGCCTGGTTGTTTAAAACAGAAGCAACAGCGGAATGTTCAGGCCCGTACGTCTTTTCCAGGATATCCCGCCCCCGCTGATACAATGCTTCAGCCTTTTTGTAATCTCCCATATCAACGTACAGCAATCCCTGGCTAATCAGGCTGTTAGCCAGATTTTGGGGGGCTTTTTCGAAGTTCTTCTCGCAGATTTCTATTGTTCTAATATAGAGCGGTTCGGCCTTTGCGTATTCACCCTGCGAATGGTAAAGGAATGCAAGAAATGCAAGATTCGATGCAACTCGCGTGTGGTCTGGCCCCAGAGACTGCTCGTATATTTTTAAGGTTTGCAAAAGCAGCGGTTCTGCCTTCTTGAAATCACCTAAATAATAATACAGCATTGCCAGATCTTTTTGGCGATCGGCCACAATGGTAGCTTTCGGGCCGTAGATTTTTTCAGTGATTGCGATGGACCGCTTAACATAAGGTACTGCTCCTGCATAATCCCCGAGAACTTGATAAACCTGTCCAATATTATTAAGGGTGGACAATAAGTACGGATGGCCAGGCCCAAGTGCTTTTTCTCGTATCGATAGCGATCTGACAAATAATGATTTTGCGGTATTGTATTCTTCAAGGCCGTAATATGGCAACGCAAGATCGTTCAAGCTCAAGGCCACATCGGGATGATCGGGACCAAGGAATTTTTCTCTTATATCAAGTGCCCGTTTATTTGCCTCTATCGATTTATCATACTCCCTTCGAGATTGATAGACTCTGCCCAGGTAATTCAGGCTATCGGCTACGTAAGGATGTTCTGGCCCAAAAGCCTTTTCGCTGATTTCCAACGCCCTTCTGCAAAAAGGCTCGGCCTTTTCAAAGCCGTCTGTATCAAGATGCATCCAGGCAAGGGTATTCAGCGTGTTCGTTAAATCCGGATGATCCGGCCCCAAAGATTTTTCCTGAATAGCCAAAGCCCTGTTCAAAAAAGTTTCCGCCTTGTCGCGATGGTCCTGATCGATTTGCACCCTTGCCAGAGTTACCAGTGTTTTTGCGACATCAGGATGATCTTTCCCATAAGCTGCTTCCCTGATTTTAAGGGCATCATTGAGATAGTTTACCGCCTTGGCATCTTCTGCCAACAGAGCATATAAGGTTCCCAAATGCTCGAAGCTTTTTGCTGTATCTGTATGATTGGGACCGAATAATTCCATCCTTATGGAAAGCGATTCCTTCAAAAAGGGTTCGGCCTCCGGATATTTTCCAGCCAGATAATAAAGCTCACCAAGATGATCAAGGCTTTGTGCAACCTCGGCTTTGTTGCCACCCGAAGTCGCTCTCCATAAAGCCAACACCTCCTTCATAATGAGAATAGCCTTGTCGTAATACCCCTTCACTTGAAGCTCACCCGCTTTTTTCTGCAATCCAGCCACATCACCAAGATATTTTTCTGAAGAATGGGAAGTTTTAATGACCGAAAAATGAAAGGCTGCAAGCAGGATCAGGATAAATCCTGATTTTCTGAATAAAGGGATTGGCATGAAGACACTCCTTACATGTATGTGATCTCAATCTTGAATCAATCCGATGAATATAATCATGAAGTGACACTAACATAAATATCCAGAATAACAATAATAAATCAAATCCATCACAAAAAAAATCAATTCTCCTCAAAAAAAGATGTCACTTTTTAAAATCCCAATTCGGCAACGGGACTAAACGAGCAAATAAAGGCCTGAAAGGAGGGAAGACATAATCCGGCCGATGCTCAAACACAAACAAATTAATCTATTTGAGGAGAGAATAACATGCAAGTTGAAGTCCAGAAAAACGATCACAATGACAATGGCTTGGAGTTGAAACTTGTTAGCATCGACTCTATCACAATCCCCAACCATCACCCCCGCTACAAATATGGAAACCTGAGAAAGCTGCGAGACAGCATTAAAAAAGATGGATTGATAGAGCCGCTGCTAGTCTATGTAACCGAAGCCGGAAAATTCGGGATCATCGACGGGGCACGGAGACTTATGGCAGTTCAGGAGATGGGTATAAAGCAGATATCCTGCCTGATCAATAAGGGTATCAATGGAGCTGACGCCACTTATCTTTCGTTTGTGAAAAATGTTGTACGAAAGAGCCTCAGCGTTAGCGAAATCAAAAGGGGAAATACTAACCCCGACAGTAGATGGTCCGAATTGTTCAGGATTAAGTGATAAATCCGATGAAGTAGTCCGACAATAAAAAGATGTCACTTTCCTGAATCTCAATTCGGCAATGGGGTTAAACGTGCAAATAAAAGCCTGAAGGGAGGGTAGAGAAAATTCGGCCGGCACGTAAACCAATTAAACTTTTTTTTAAAGGAGAATTACCATGGAAAAATTTGAAGCACAGACGTTCGAACACAATGACAATGGCTTGGAGTTGAAACTTGTTAGCATCGACTCTATCGCAATTCCCAAACATCACCCCCGCAGTGAATATGGAGACCTGGAAGAGCTGCAGAAAAGCATTAAAAGAGATGGATTACAAGAGCCGCTGATGGTCTATGTAATCGAAGCCGGAAAGTTCGGGATCATCGACGGGGCACGGAGACTGAAGGCGATGCGGGAGATGACCATAATGCAGATATCCTGCCTGATCAATAAGGTTATCAGTGAAGCTGACGCCGCTCATCTCTCGTATGTGAAAAACGTTGAACGAAAGAACCTCAGCGTTATCGAGATCGCCCGGCACATTAAAGCGATGCGTGATGACTTCGGCTATACGCTCGCAGATCTTGAGCTGAAAGGCTACGGATCGCCCGCACAGACTTCAATCAAACTGAAATTGCTTGACCTGCCGGACAAGATCCAGATGCAGATTCAAAATGGGACATTAACCGCAGCACATGGACAAGCTCTGGTCAGAATTCCAAAACAGGACGAGCAGGAGCGTATGGCCAAGAGAATCGTCGATCACGACATGACGGGAAAAAGAGCCGAAGTACAAATCGAACGCTATCTTTCAAAAAAGTGTAATCCAAAAAAGGATCAGGCGATAGACATTCCATTAGGTGATGTGCAGGGCATTTATTTCAAAGATGCTCGCAAGATGGGCGAACTACCGAATAAATCGGTTCACCTGATTGTTACAAGCCCCCCGTACTTTGTTGGGATGGAATATGAAGTCGGCACGACATTCAAGGATCATTTGGAGAATATGGAAGCTGTGATTGAGGAATGTGCTCGGGTTATAGTTCCGGGCGGCATCATCGCTCTGAACGTTGGAGACATAGTTGGTTTCAAGGAAGGCAACACACAGGACAACCGTAGGCAGATCAAATTGATGGCACATTTTTATCAGAGCTGCATGAAAAAGCATAAGATTTATCTCACGGACGAGATTATTTGGGCAAAAAGGATTGCTTGGAGCAAAGTATCTGAATCCGGTCAGAATTTTACAGAGGATACCGTACATACTTCATATTCAGTATTTAGAAACTGGGAGCCAGTATACATCTTCAGGGCAAAAGGTGAGAGAGAACAGCCTTCTGAAGACATCATTTTAAAATCAAAACTCACCAGTGAGCAGTGGAAAGCTTATGCAGATGGGGTATGGAAAATCGAAACAACCAGAAATACCGACGGGCATCCCTGCATGTATCCTGAAGAGTTGGTCAACAGGCTTGTCCGGATGTTTTCTTATACCGGTGATACAGTTCTTGATCCATTTCTCGGCAGCGGCACCACGGTTAAAGTTGCCAGGGATATTGAGAGGGTGGGAATAGGCTATGAAAGGGAGCTTAAATACAAGCCGGTCATCATGAAAAAGCTTGGATTGATTCCTGATGAGGCGAAAGCCGAAGCCCCTACAATGGTCGAATATGCCAAACAAAGTCTTATCGATGATGGGGCGGAAGCGGAACTCGCTGTAATAGAAGCTGAATTCTTTACCAGAGAGACTCCCAAAGAAGAAGTTGCCGCTGTACCTGCCGAACCAGCCGAAACTTATGAGATGTGTCGGGCCTGGTAAACAGTAAATGAGGTGTGGGGTACAAAATTTAGTCCCCACACCTTAAATCGTCAATACAGAATATTGGATTCCAAATCCAAAACAAACCTAAGCGGTTCATACCGCATTATTGGAGGAAAAATGAAAGTTATAGATATCTTTAACATGATGGATGAGCTTGATTCGAGCTCAGATGACCTTCGAAACTCGTTTGATTTTTTCGAGAATTTCATTGCTCATTATGGAATAGAAGGCGAGGGTGCCGATGAAGTGGAAAGCATGGTCAGAGAAATCGCCAAGGAGGAAATCAGGGGTCATTTGCTGGCTATTATCGATGGTACGGGAGATATCATCTCAATCGCAAGCAAACTTAGGACTGCAGCCATGGATGTCGATTACAAAGAATATTTGTAAGTTAGATAAACTGTGTGGCCGGGTAACCCAATGATCATTTGCTGCGGCAGTTTGTAAACCTGAAAAATAAATACTCACAACAGTGCGGGTGGCCTCTGAAATCAGCAGGTCACCTGCAAAACAAATCACAGGCTTAAAAGCATTGGATTCGAAATCCAAACGCCCATAGAAAACAAAGGAAAATCAAATGGCTAAAACAGACTGTGCCCAAAATGTGCCCAAGAAACGGCTTTACTCGATCAACGAGTTAGCTACCGAAATTGGGGGAACCAAATGGTTCTGGCGGAGCCAGATATGGGACGGCCAGCTCCCCTTTGTACAGGTCGGGCGAAAAATGTTTATCGACTTCGTGGATATCGAAGCTTTCATCACCAAGAACAAAAACACATATTGAAAGGATTCAAAATGAAAACAAAACAATTTGAAGATTACACCGATGAAGAAATTCGCAGTTTTGTGGAGATGGGTATATTAGTGCTACCAGGTCTAAAACATGGA
>CAJBLH010000105.1 GCA_903953895.1 uncultured Desulfobacteraceae bacterium
GGTCCTTATCCCGATAATAATAAAATGGCGCACGTCGGCCATTGTGCCAGTAGCTTTTCAGCAGTTCCGCCAGTATCCATGTCTCCAGAATGGCTCCGGACATCGCACCTGCCTCGAGCGTTTCCGGGCTCGACCATTCCGGCAGATAGGCGCACAATCCGGTATCGAGAATATAGAGTTTGGGAGTTTTTATCAGGCGCTTGGTCACTGTTTGCCTCAACCGCCATTTGCTTCAAAAAGCGTTTTCAACGAGCTTGCCCAGTTCTTGTTGTCTTTCAGCCCTTTTGTATATGCCTTATTGGGTAAATCATTTGCTTTATCGCGTAGAACCATGCACATGGCCTGCTTTAGCCGTTCGTTCTCTTGTGCATCGATGATAGGTATCAGCGCACCGACTTCCCCCTGAAAGTTTTTCATTTTCTCAACACGGGTTTTAAACTGCGCCAGTTTTATCTGGTATTCGGTTTCCGGATCTGGCGGCGGCAATGGGATCACAGGCGCCGTTGGTTTCAAGATGACATCTGCAATGTTATTTTCAACCGGTCCCACAGTTAAGGAAAACCGACTTTTCTCAACCTGTTTTATTCGAACCCACCCAAGCGGCAGACAGGGTACGCCTTTTTCTGGATCAATAGCAAGTCTCCGTGTCTTGGGGAAAACATCCACCCCTTGCTTCCCGAGCCTTTTCTGGATGCGAACTTCCTTCAGGGTAAAGTCGTCTATCCAGTCCCCAGTCATCCCCCGCCATCCACTGCCCCATGAAAGGCGCAAAAAAGACGTTTCGGAATCCGGGCCAGCGGATTCGATCTGGTGGATTAAATTATCATAAAAATTCACGACACTGGCTGTTTCTGTCCGGTATTCTGAAAAAAACGTCCGTTCGCGGGTTGCCAGGTGGAGGCTGTGTGTATTGATTGTTTGGGTCAACGTATGAAATTCTGACAGACCGGTGCATTCGATAATTTTAGCGACCTGTTTAATGGGCGCTGAATTTAAAAACGGATCCAGCCTGGACTGTAGGCAGAGCTTGATGCCGGGTTTCAGGCATTCCACGAACAATCCGGTTGTTTCCTGAAATCTGTCTTTGGTCTGCCGGGTGCCAAAGTCCTTCCACCCTGGCTTGTTTTCACGTTGAAGATTGAAAAATTTGATTTCTTCGCAATTCATTGCGCCCTTTGGCTCGATACCGATGGAATCACTGATCTGAAGCGGGCGGATAAACATGTGATACGGGTCTTTACCGCCGAGCGATTTCACTGCGCCGCTGAATTCTCTGTAGTTTCCGGCTGCCGGTAATCTCGACCGGTCCAGTGTCGCCCACAGGGCGGTATGAATGGCGCCTTTAAGCGAACTTCCAGCCATGAACGGCTGTCCGTGGCCATTTTTCAAAAACCGTCTTATGCTCTTTGGGGTAGAGTTTCCCTTAAATGGCAGCGAATAAACGGGTTGTATGTTTATTTTATAATCCTTCATTAATCGTTCCAGTGCAATCGACTTGCTAAGGTCATTGATGGCGGACGGATAATCGGACAGACTCTCCAAAAGGCTATCGAACTCGATCACATCAATTGATTTCGAATTGGAGATATAATCCAGATTATACTGCAATTCCGTTCCATCACCGATATGCAACGGCGTCAGCAGCTCGATTTCCCATGTCTGTGTATCTTTATCTGTTTTCATAATGAATTCTCCTTAAGGTAAGGAGGTTGCACACAGGGAAAAAACAACGCCCTGAAATCCCTGGGTGCAGAATGATTTATCCGCAGTTTGTTTTTTTCCCGGATATCGGCAGGCAGCATCTCCACCACTCGGCCTTTGGGTTTACCGGAAAAATACGATCCTTCCGTAAATGTGCGGATGGGGGGTCTGCCGAGGGTGGAATTTGTAATCCATCCGGAGCGAATTGTCAGCCCATAGGCCGTAATACGGGTTAACGCCTCCAAATTATCATCATTTCCCGGGTTGAACAAAGACAGGATGGTCGATCCTTCCGACTTTTTGGGAAATGTCATTTTCAGTTCGCTTTCTTCTCGAACAGAAAAATGCCCGAGCCCAGAGCTTCTGTCCGCACCGATGCCGGCATCGCCCAGAAAAGCCAGGGATGCACGGAAATGACTCAATTTGGATGAATCCATATTGGCAATTAGATACAGGCCGCTGTCCGGTGCAAAAAACTGAAGCGCAAAGAAAAAAAGCCCGCCGTCATTTTGAACGTTCAATCGATCCACCCGAACCCGCTGCCGCTCGCTCCGGGTCCAACCCTTGAAGTTTATCAGCCTGAAATCTGCCTTCAACTCCTCCTGAGACAGGGCCACGCCGCCCGGCAGGGTGGCGATTCCTTCAAAATCAAGCTCATTGCCGGCCAGAACCTTTTCGAACAAGCTTTGGGATATCCATCGAATCTCCTTGATGTCCTTGCGTTTCTTAATATCCACTTTCTTCCAGATGCGCCACACCGGTATCGGAAACAGCAGCAGGTTACCGATATAGGGGAAAGCGGAACTGATTCGGTACGGGGGCTCCAGAAAAAAATCGGGGTCGGCGTCACCCGGAAACAGACCGGACCAGGCAATCGCCATTGCGGCAGACAGGGTATCGGACCGGATGAATTCATCCGCAACTTCAGGTTCGCCAGATCCCTTGGAATCCACATGAAGGGCGGATAAAAATTTCAATTTGAACACATGCATACATCCTCCTTCCACGAGAAAAGACTACTGCTTTAACGTATCCGGAACGGCCATCGCCGATGGCTTTGCGCAATGGTTGTTCCGGTAATCGTCTGCGCTCTTTTCCGTAACGGGATTGACCCTGAACCGTACCTTGCCATAGCCGCGACTGCCATGCCCGCCAAGATAATCATCCTGCAACAGGTCCATGCACCCGAATACGGCCTTGAGATATTCACTTTCATCATCTTTTTCATACAGATTCAAAATCATTTCAAACCCGAACTCGGCGCCGGCGGGAACACGCTCGATCTGCCTCGGATTGGCCTGGGAGGTAATCCGGTCAATGGCGACTTCTGTTTTTACCTCTGTCATGGGCATATCCGTGTTTCTGGCTTTTTCCAGCGTATCCGGGTTCATCAGGCGCGCGTCCCGGACAACGAGACGTTGCGGCACGATATCCGCAAATTGGAATCCATTCTGTTTGTCGATCGGAAGTCCGAACAGCCGTGTTGACAACTGGGAGGGATCCGTGGATGGACCCGCAGAAATCAGGGTGTCGCCATCGGCCATCATTTCGCCAAGATCCCTGACATGATGCAATGGGGTGTTTTTTCCCTTGACCTTGATGGTCATTTCGCCGGTCAACCGTTCCAGCAGACTCCGCATTTTCCCCCTCAGCGAAGAGCCGGGGATATAGGGGTGGTTGGTTAATGGATCACGAACAACAATATGATCGGCACCGCCGATACTCATTTCCGTGGAGTTGCCGCCGATATGCAATCCGGTCAAAACAGTCAGCGTGCCGGAGATAAAAACGCGTTTCTTGAATTCAATACTCGATAAAGTGGTCATGACTTATTTTCCTCCTTCTGCTCTGTGGTAGGCCAGGATGGCTTCAAAAAACCGGCAAAAATTCTGAAATCTCACCTCTTTTTTCTCTGCTACCAGATCAATTGAATCGCTTAAAATATCTTTCAATATGCGTAGCCCCTGGACGTCCTTGTTTCTGCCAAAAGCATAGGCCAGTTTCGGCTTCAGCAGGATCAGTTTTGGCAGAACATCTTCCCTGTCTCCGATCATATCGAGCTTTTTAACTGTTCCATATATGTTTCGAATCTGTGATGTTGTTAAATGTGGTTTGCTTTCCAACGTTTTTTTTGCGGTCTTTTCCGCTAATGAAACCATCTTGGACGGATTCTTTCCATCCAGGATTTCCGTAAGATCATCCTTTGTGATCTGAAACCCGGGTTCCTGATGATTGTCACGTGGGTACCCACCCGATGTGCTTCCTCTTTGTTGACGATAATCCGGCATTACTATTCTCCTTTTCCCCGATGTAAATAATCCGTCCAGCGCAAAGGCAATGTCAGCCAGTTGTACACCGGCAATGTAGCTTCCTCGCCATGATGTCTATCTGCAAACAAAATTTCCGACCATTCTTTAATCACCGCATCATTTTTCCCGAACCGTCTGCGCAGTTGATAGGCGGTTCGCCATCGCCAGGATGTGTCTGCTATTTCCTTCCAGCCATCCGTCAGTTCCATGTGGTTTCTTAACGATATATATTCTGCCAGTATCTGATTGGATGCCGCCATCTGAGACAGGTAAGAGAGCCACCCCCCGTCACCGCCATGAATTTCCGCCTCAAGCATGTTCCGAATGATTTTGCAGAGTTCCATATCCTCCCACGCAATGGGTATTCCCAGAAAACAGAATCCGTCTTTTTTACTCGTTTTCTTGTCCCATTTACTTCGAATTCCCTTGGCCTGTTTTTCAGCGTTTCCGGCCAGTTGTGCGCCTTTATAAATCGGGAATTTCCCCCCATGCAGGGTAATGCCTCCGGAAATGGAGAAGTCCGGATTGTTGCAGCAGAATTCTCTGAATTCATCCCGGATGATTTCAGCAAGCCCTGGAAGCTGGTCCCATGAGCCGATGACAAACAGATCGTCTCCTCCGGCATAAATGATCTGGCAGCGGTCGAACCGATCCCGATCCAGGAGTGCAGGAACATATCCGGAGAAAAAATGATTCAATTGCCGGGAAAGAGTGGCCATTCGTGAAATCGACGCCATCTGCTTGAGTCTGGGCTGTCCGTTATCCAGAATTACCTAGCCCCATCCGCGTTTTTCCCTCTCTGGAAACTGAAGTCCCTTGATAAACACCATGCCCAGATTGTCCACATCCATGCGAAGAATGCCCAATCGCTTGATTCCAGTGGAGTGATCCGCATAATCTTCAAAATCCCACTCCGATTTGTCGTCGCGGATATTACGGAAAGATTCCCACTTGCCCAGATACATGGTAGAGACCGCGCAGTCGGGAAGGGTCAGCTCATCGAGGCTCTGGTCTCCCAGTTGATTCAATAAAACGCATTCGCCGTCGAAATGTTTCAGCAGATACAGGCTGTGCAACTGGTCTGATGACAACAGGAATACATGAACACCTAATTCAGGAAACGAGAGGATTTCACGAGAATTTAAAATCATCCCGATACGTTCCTTTTCATCCGCATCGCCCCAAACCATCAGAATCACCTGGGTGTCTTTCAGCCAGATTCCGATATTTTGCAGTCCTTCACAGGTGTTGCAGCGATCGGCGTTATCCGTCAGTTGCCGGCTGCCGCAGACTTTACAGCTATCGGTCGGGTTAAATCCGGTTTCCGGGTTAAAAAACGAACCATTAAAATCTTCCTTGAAACGGGTGAGCCGATCCCGTTCCAGGGCATTGGCGACGGCCTCCCAGGCAGAGGCCATTTCTCCTTGTTTGAACATTTTTGCGTTTACAGAGGTCATTCCGATGCCCAGAAACACATTCGCCTCAAAGGCTTTTAACAGCCAGCGATTGATGTGGGCTCTGGCTTCCAACAGCTTAAGCCTGAGTGTAGCAGGCGCAAGCAGATAAAATTTTCCACCGGAATTATAGAGCAGGGCGGCCCGGGTCAGGCCGACATACCGCAGGATATAATCCGCGGAAATCCGGCAGAAAAACTGAACATAAAATGAACGCCCCCGAAGTCCCTTGGCGGCGCCTTTATTCGTAAGATTGAAAATGAATTTCTGAATCCCGGAAAAATCACCGCAGACCAGCAGCCACTTGGCTTCCAGATCATCTTCCAGGCCGACTTTCGAGTTTTCGTGACCCAACTGATAGAGATACAGACTCTGCGCAATGGCGGCTGTTGTTCTCAGGTGGTCGAACAAACTGATATCCGGGTGTCGCACATTGGTGGCGGATGGCACATTGGCTGCGTATTTTTCCAGAAGCGTCATCAGGGTGACGATCAGGTTATCCAGGGACATGTCCGGACAATTCCGTGCCAGGCTTTCAATTTCTTCAAGAAGTCCGTTTCCCAGGGTTTCATATGCATCGGTCAGGGTCTCACGGGCAATCATGTGATCCCATTTTTCAGGATCGGTTATTTCCGATTCCGGGTGTTGAGACTGCGCCAGTCCCAGTTCGCCGGCAGTTCTAGGAAAGAGATTTTCTTTGTTTGAATCCAGCCGCACCAGCGGATACCGGTGGTGTGTGGCAAGATTATCCGTGTTTTCTTCCAGAAAAACCCTTTCCATCAGCGGCTCCAGCAGTGTTTTTCGGTGAATTTCCCGCCGGTAATATTCGCCCTCTTCTCTTTCGCTGGATGACAGCCGGTCAGAAAGACGAACGACCGACGCTTCAAAACCGGTCTCGTCATTCCGGTGATGGGCTGCGCACCAGATTTTCCAGTTTTTTAAAAAGCTGTTTTTCAGGCATTCGAATTTATTTTCGAGCCAGTCACAGAATGCTGCGGTATGGGCCGAATGCAGATATGTCGGGTACCCCTTGTCTTGTCTGCAAAACGAAAGGTAGTGTTCATCTTTCCTTGCTTCTGAATGGATATTTCCCCTTTCCAATATCTTGCCGATGTCATGCAGCAGGGCGGAAAGTACGATGTGGTTCAGTGTTTCTTTTTCCATAGGCTTTTTCCCGATAGTTAATTGTTGATATCAAGCCAAATCCATCATGGGCAGACTGAAATCTCACACAATTTCATTTCAATTTTTCAAGACAGGCCGTCCATATTTTTTAAGTATTTCTGATCATGTTACTGTTTGCACATCACATCGATTAACCCACGCTCACTTTCCCCAGTCCCATCGACGCACCCTTTCCGACGTGTACCAGGCTGGCAGCCTGAAGCCAGGGTAGCAGCCAGGATTCCGATGCGTCGAATTCAGCGGTTCCGATCAGGCCGCCCATGGGCACTTTTGTATGCTGGCGGCTGGAATAGCGGCTGTAATCCAGCCAGGTCAGGTGGCCCTGAATCGTTGTGATGCTGGAAAATTTGCTCGCGATGACTTCATAGCGTTCCTTGCCCAGAAGATCGCCGCTGGAAAACAGGCAGTTTAAGGCTTCCAGTCTGCGGGTTATTCCAGCAAAAAAATACGGCCATTCCATACTGCCCATGTATTTTCCCTGTTTTCGCAGTCGAACCGGAGTAATAAGCTTAAAACCGGTTGCCCCCGATACGCCTGAAGCGGCCTCCATCCAGTCCGAAAGTGAAAAAGCGGTATTCATGCCGATCCAGTCATCCGGGTCTATTGGAACGGACCGAACGGTTTCACCCGGCAGAATTCTGCTGACCGAAGCAATGCGATAAGCAATCCGCGAGGAGCCCACACCCGCCTGTTTGCCGGAATGGACGGCTTTTAAAATGGCGGGGAAATAGCGGATGCACTCGCCCATCAGTGTGACATCGAGATTCTGGAGAGTTGATTCCCTGCCTTCGGAAGGTGAAAAAATATAGCCCCTGGGCATTTCCCGAATGCCAGGAATCGGAGACTGATCTTCGAAGAGCCGGAAATACGGGCAGTGTTCCCGGATGATGCAGGATTTGCACACGGGCCGTTTGCCAAAGGGGCAGATGAGATGCTGAAGCTCCCAGCCGATCAGTCCTCGCCAAGCCGAACCCATGTAGGCCGATTGGCTGACGGGCCTGGACAGGCTGATTTCAAGCCGGTATCGGGTAATCGGCAGACTGCCGAATAATAAAACAGGGGATGTGTCGGATAGCGTCATCATGGATACCTTGTTCAATAACTCATGAGGCATACGCATTCAAGAGTTAATATTACGTTTGCACACTTAATTTTTCAAATTTTCCCCGCAATTTCCTACAGCGTTATATGAATAGTCGAATTCAATTTCCTGAATGTGACATATCGAAGATTAAAAAAATCGGTTGGTCATGATAATTTTCAGCACCGATAATGATTGACTGGTTCGACACGGCTGCCATCATTGACAAAATTTTTGTCTGAACCTATAAGTGAAATTACTGGATGGCATCGTAAGTTACCCAGTTTCCCCCTTTTTGCTCAAAACTGTAATCCTGAAAAATTACGTGATTCCGACCAATATCTTTATGCGACTCCAAAACGAAGAAATCATCGCCATTACATCGGCGGTTCATGAATACGATCCACAGGCCCAAATTTATCTTTTTGGTTCCAGAACGGATGATTTGGCCAAAGGGGGCGATATCGATATTCTTGTGTTGTCTGCTTGTCTGACATTCAAAGATAAACTCAAAATCAAAGCCAGAATATTTCAGCGTTTGGATGACCAGAAGATAGATATCGTTATTGCCCCGGATATCAGTGATCCATTTATAAGGCTGGCTAAGGAAAATGGGGTGGTGCTATGAATTCCGTTTGGAATGATCTGCTTGATAAACAGGTACGAGAACTGACAGATGCTGCTGCGATCCTTGGTTATTCTTATGAAAAATGTCTTGCGGTCGGCGTTCGGGCGAACCTGAGTCAGGACCAACTGGAGAGTTTCGAGGCCCTAACCGCACGATTTGCACGGCTGAGCGATCTGGTCATTCAAAAAGTATTGAGAACCATCTCTGCTTTGGAATTGGAAGATATCGGAACCGTACGGGACAGGATCAATCGGGCTGAAAAATGGGGATTGATTGAATCTGCGGAGGATTTTGTTCAAATACGGATGCTGCGCAACGAAATCGCCCATGAATATCAATCTGAAACCATTTTTGATATCTTTGAACGAACACTGGCGTTGACGCCTGCGTTATCGGATGCTGTCAAACGGATTCGGCAATATATCGACAGACACATCGATTGAAACCTAAATAGACTTTACATCCCACTGGGGATTAACCCGTGGGATTCTTATATCGTTCTCCGAAACACGTCCTCTTGCTGAATACCTCCCGGAATCGTCACGCTGCGTATTAAGCTGGGTGAAAACCACATCAGATGTATGCCAGGCTCCAATGGGTAGAAATGCGGCATCGTTTGTAATATGGTTTGGTCGTTCTTAGGGGTGAAAAATCTTTCGCCCCTACACTGCAGGTCGCACCTACATTTTTTTACTCAGCTTTTCGGCAATCCAGACCTTGATCAACGCTTGCCTGGTAATGCCGAGTTTATGGGCTTCATGATCGAGACTTTCAAGCATCTATACCGGAAAATCGACATTCACCAGTTTTTTTCGAGACCCGGCTTTCGGATACTTTTCGTGTCGCAGAATTCCAGCACGTCCACTCCTGCATCGAATTTTTCGTCAAACTCTTCGGCCGATATTTTTTTCATATAATCGTTCCTCGTTTTTTCTGGATCGTCTCACAGAGATAATCCAGATGCTTCCATTTCGGATGGTTGTTTCCTCGAACCGGGACAAAGTTTCGGACAGCATCACGTGCGGCTGGATGTCCTCAGCCGCGCAGTGATGTCTCAATCCCCTCGAACTGGGGCAATCCTTCGGGAAAATCTGACCCAACGGCATCGAAGGCGTTATTATCAGCTCCTGGTCAATGAAAACGGGATGCTGCACTGGAAGGTGTCGGCGGGGTATGGGGTATTTCAACTGACGGTGGGGATCAGCGTGCTGAAGGCAAGGCGCGCAAATCCTGATGAGTGAGGCGTACTTTTAAGTACGCCTCAACGACGAAGATTGTTGATACCCCATGCTACGATACCGTACAGGAACTTTCCTTGCCAAAAGGGAATCTCATTCGAACAACTCTGCATGTGTGCCCAGCCGTGTCGGTCTCAGCTCACATTCAGTACAGGCGTAGATGAGCAGCAAGTCTGATTCGATATGACATTCCCAAAAATCGTGCCATTTCCCCTTGAGTTTGTGATCCCTGAAATCAGGAGGCAATGGTTCAAGAGAAGCAAGCGTCTCCATTGCAAGTTTTAGCCGTTCAAGATTCCGGCCCTGTTTGATGGCGTGTTTCATATCTTTTTTAAAACGGGATGTCGGCCGAATGATCAGCATCAGATTCCCAAATCCTGAAACAATGACGCAACACTGTCGTATCTCTTGCCTTTTCCTTTTCGAGCATCCTGCATGGCCAGAATGGTTTCTTGGGTGGGAATGCGATCGTCGA
>CAJBLH010000106.1 GCA_903953895.1 uncultured Desulfobacteraceae bacterium
CGATCTGGTTTTCATTGATCCATTGGGAAACGGCACCGGGTTCATAATCCTGATCAAGCTGAATGATCAAAAGAGGTTTATTGTATTCCCGGACGATCTTTGCAGTCAACGCAGTACCACTTTTCAACAGTCCCATATTGATTATCAGTGTTCCATCTGATTCGAGAACATTTTGCCTGGTACGAGCCTTATAATCTTTTGTTCTCATCTCAGTCATCGGGTATTTGTCCGGAACAATGCCATCTTCAGCCAATCGACCTTTTGGCACATATCCACCGATGGGGAATTGTGCTTCAATGGCTGCATCAAGTCCCGCCCGATCGACGCCTGTTTGACCGCCTGAAATTACTTTTTGTGGATATTTCCCTATGACCATTAGCTTTTATCTCTGAGAATTGCTCCAGATGGTAAATTCAACCAGCCTTTCAGGATACCAGATATTGTTCTTTATCGATCATGAGGCCTTCGTGGCAGAAGCAAATTCCCAATTTGATAGGGATTTGTATTGACATATAAAGAGCGAATTAATAATGGTTTGGTAACTGGAATAGTCTGAAACTGCAAGAAATATTTTGGGAAAGATTGGAAAAACCTGTGGAAAACAAGATAAAATTATCAGCACCTTGTGGACTGGATTGCTTTGATTGCGAGCTCCATGAATCCAATTTGACGGAAAAGCTAACCGAATTGATTCATTCCAAGATGGGCATACCAAAGAATGAAATTGCCTGTAAGGGATGTCGCCAGCAGGACGGAAAACATTACCATTTACCGGCAGATGGGTGTGCAACGTTAAACTGTGTAAAATCAAAAGGTGTAGAATTTTGCTGCGACTGTGACGATTTCCCATGTGCTTTTCTTGCACCAACGGCAGACAAGGCAGCTCAGTATCCCCATAATATGAAAGTGTATAATCTCTGCCGGATAAAAAAGATCGGACTGGATCGTTGGATAGAAGAAGAATCAGGACAAATACGAAAAAAATACTTTACTGGAAAATTTGTCGTCGGAAAAGGACAAGCAGAATAAGAAACGGGTCATGAGCTGTATGCATTTTCAGACCGCCAATAATATTTTCAAATCAGAAAGGGATAACGATGAAAATAATTCACTACACTGATGTTGCTCCGAAAGCTTTTGCCAGCCCTGCAAAAGGAGTCACTGGAAGAGTGGTTCTTGGCAAGGCGGATGGTGCAGAGAATTTCTGCATGAGGATTATCGAGCTGGAACCCGGTGGACATGTACCACTGCACAGCCATCCCTGGGAGCATGAGCAGTTCGTTCATTCAGGAAAGGGACTGATTCGTCAAGGGGATGAACTGGTTGAATTTGGACCGGGTAATGTGGTTTTTGTTCCTGGAAATGTACCTCATGAAATCAAGAATACAGGCGATGAACCATTAGTCATCATCTGCCTGGTACCTTCATTTGCACCGGAACTATAACAAGAACAGATATAGTGTTTTCAATCCCTTAAACTAACAAATATTCGCCGTTATCTTTTATCAAACTCTTTGAGAGTGTTCACAATCGCATCGACCATCGATTTCTGGTTATCAGGTGTTGCAACATATATCTCATCGGATGGATCAACAATAACGCCAAGTTCGAGTAAAACGGCTGGCAGCTTCGTTTGTTTCAGCACTACCAATTCATCATACTGATAAATCCCAAGCTCGGCATCCAGCAATGTCCGACCTTCTCCCGGAATTGGTTCCGCATGATGTAATGTCGGTTTACGACCAAGTTTAATCAGGTTTTCTCCCAGTAATTTCGATAACATAAAAGACCTGCCGAATTCCGGGTTTTTCTGAGAAATAAAAATAGAATACCCGGATATCGGTTTTAAAGTTCTGTATGCTTTTGTTTCATTTATTTTGACCGATTCTAAATACATGGATTGTGCTGAATCATGGTGGATGGAAATCATCGCCAATGCATGGTAAGAATTGGCAATGTGGGCTCTATCCTCAAGGGTGATGTCTTGCTCGGGTTCTCTTGTGATGATTGTTTCAAAACCAGATTGGTTCAGAGCTTTTGATAATAAAGAAGCTACGTTGTCATTATATGCAACTTCAAATCGCCCTGTTACGCTAATTGCACCTGGCATCTTTTTAGTATGACCAGGGTCGATGATCACAACAGGTTTCTCGATAGAAGTATCATTTGAGGTTGCGTCCTTATTGAAAGCAACGCCTGATAAAATGATCACCAGACAAAGAATTAGAGTCAATTTATGTTTCATTTTTCTGGTACGGAAATATTCTTGTTGCTACCAGCTCTTTTTACTAATCATATCATCACGACAGTTACCTGTTTTGCATTCTCGGGATCGGTCACGGAGATATTCGGTTCTTTCCTTGTTTACCTTATAATTACAATCAACATTGATTGTTCCTGGTTTATCCTGACAGACATTATCTCTATACTTCATCCAATCTCTTTGAATATCGGTCAGCTTTTTCTTCATTTCTTCTTTGAGTCCATCCTTTAATTCCTTGTAAACGATGTTCAATTCTTTATCTGATTCTATGAACAATTTACAATAACAGTAGGTTATATCGTATGAGGATTTATATTTATCACAATCGCCCTCTGCAAAAACAGCACTATACATCAATACGATTACGCCTACCACGAACAATTGGACAAAATTTTTCATATGATCCTCCTTTAAACTCTTGTTTGACCAGTAGATTTTAGTTTTTGTGGATATTTTCCTATGACCATTTGCTGTTATCTCTGCGGATTGCTCCAGATGGTAAATTCAATAAACCTTTCAGGATACCACGACCTAACAACAATCTGATCTTTCTTTACCAATCATGGGGCTTTCAGATAAATACAATTACCCTTATTTCCCTGCTTCGTTATTTTAGCACAGGTTTGATATCTATAACTGGCGTACCATCCAAGGCATCCAAATGGTCAACTCTCAAATTTTTGCCTGAAATAATTTCAAGAACACGAACCCGATGAAGCCCTATAGGATTTGGCCTCACAGGAGATCGTGTAGAGAAAACACTTTTGATTGGCTGCTTAGGATCATTCTTGGGGTGAACTTTTAAAACATCCCGATCGGACAAATGAAACCATGTAAAAACCAGGATTTCCTGATCGACACGTATATCTTGGATTCCTTCAGAATAAGAGTCACCAATTTCTATCCACGCTGATGGCGCCCCTTCATTATCTTGATGCGGGGCTTCTGCTTTATTTTTCAATGACGATTTAATTCTACCAATAGGTTGAATAACAAATTCAGCATGTGCATTCATATCGGTCTCCAATTCTGTATTGTCTTATCCCTATGATCCAGGATCAGGATAAAATTATCGTTTCTGGAATATTTGAGAAAACCGGAAATCAATACCGTCTGGGTCGAAACACAATCCAGCAAACGATTACCACCAATCCAAATAAACTGTAACAGAAAATGAACACCCAAGGAGGGGCATCATAATATAAAAGTCGCTGAAACCAGTAGGCGATGAATCCACCATCGTAAGTATCCTGTCCGGAAATTTCTCTCAAACGCATTTCCCAATCAGTTAACGGGCAAATGACACCGCACCAGGACTCCAAAACAACCAGAACGATAGCAAAAAGGTGGAGCAGCCGAAACCAGAGATTACGAATCCAGTTCCATTTGCAGATTCCCCCAATTACAATGAGAATCAAAGCAAAAACAATGAAAGCTGCAAATGCCACATGTACGATAAGTATGGCATCAGCAATTAGTCCGGCGTATTTGGGTTGAATCATTTATTTCAGTTTACCGGATTCCTGACCAGTTCCAGCTCTTCCTCTTGCAACGGGCGATCTGGGTCGTTTTCCTGTCCGGTTAAGTTTTACAATTTAAGCTCAGCCAAGTGCTGTTCGTAAAGATCGAAATTTGACTTCAGCATTTCAGGGATCTGCAATTCATAAGGGCAGCGCTCGATGCATGTTTTGCAGCCATCACATAATTTTACGCTTTCCATCGCC
>CAJBLH010000107.1 GCA_903953895.1 uncultured Desulfobacteraceae bacterium
GCTGGAGCTTCGTGGTGTCGGTTCCCAAACTGGAGCTTGGGAACCAGCGGACTTGTGTTATTGTCACGCTAATCCACGATGAACCCGATGAACCCGATGATCAAGGCTGTTTTTTAATTCAGAGGGGATTCTCTGCGTTTGGATATTTTTCAGAATTTTGATTGCACTCTTGGAAATTTTGTTATATGAAAATCAACGGAGAATATGGAGAAGTGTAAGGAGAATATAGGCAAGTGTATTTTTTTGTTAATTATTCAATAAAAGGAGGAATATTCATGAAAAAATTGGTTTTGATCATCGCTTTGGGGCTGTTTCTGGCAGGGTGCGCCGGAGTCAAACAATCCGAGTACATGGAACACAATTCCCACTATAAAACATGGAGCCATCTGGGATTCAGTTGGTGGGGATACAAAAATGTGACGGAACAGGCTTCCGATAAATCCTCGCAGGAAAAATGGTGGGGAATTTCATACGCTAGGCACTAAAATTGACGGCTTCGTAAAAAGCCGGCAAATGGCGTTATCCGTCATTGCGGCGAAAGCCGGTATTCTGTGACTTCAAGTGGTTATGGGCTCCGGCTTTCGCCGGAGCGACGATGGTTGGGCTTTTTACGGATTTATCAGGTATTCAGTCAAGCCGATCCCGAGGGGCAGCTCAATATTTTTGGTTGCCCCTTTTTTGCTGTTATCGAAGTCTTCCATGCAAAGGAAAACGCAGTTTGTGACCTTCAAAGTATATGACCCAATCCGGACAAGAAACCAGGCGATAACCCGTGTCAACATTTTTTGATTCAATTTCATGGCTGTCGGTTCTGTCTATTGTCTTGATCTGTCTGTACCGGCTGGCGTCACATCGATCTTCCAAACTCCCTGAACTCCCTCACTTGCTGTTCATCGTTTATTTTTGCTTTCGTTTTTTCTCCCGCCTGACCCAATTTTTTATTTCGTCCACAGAGTGGGATGTCTGGTTCACTGTCATCGAATCCATCATTCTTTCATGGGCCGTTGCACGACTGGTTTTTGCTATCGCCCTCGAAATTCCGCTGAAAATTCGCGGAAAAAAGGCCATCCCCAGAATCACCCGGGATTTTATTCTGCTGCTGTGTTATGCCATTCTGGTTTTTATTGTCCTTCGCCTGCAGAGCAATATCAATCTGGTCAGCCTGGTCACCACATCCGCTGCACTCACCGTTGTGCTGGGTTTTGCCGCCCAATCGCTGCTCAGCAATTTTTTCTTCGGACTGGTCCTGCAGATCGAACGGCCATTCGATATTGGAGACTGGATTCAGGTCGGCGACGTCATCGGTATGGTTACCAGCATCAACTGGAAATCCACCAAACTCCTGACCCGGGACAAGATTCTCGTTTATGTTCCGAATTCTGAAATCACCGGCCGTATCTTTTTAAATTATTCCAAACCGGACCGAAAAGTGCGCTCCAAAATATCGATTGGCCTGGATTATGACGCACCGCCGGATCAAGTGAAAAAAGTCATTCTTGATGTCTTGCACCGACATCAGAAGCTGCTGAAACACCCTGCCCCGGATATTCTGCTGACATCTTTCGGTGACTCGGCCATACTTTATGAAATTCGCTTCTGGCATGAAAAGTTTTCGAACGAGCCCAGAATCAAATCCGAAATCAGCATTCTTATCTGGTACGCCCTCAGGCGGCACGACATCGCCATTCCGTTTCCGATCCGAAATATTCACCATGCGCACGAGGAGCGCATCCACCAGGCAGCGACACATGAACACCGCTGTCATAATATGGTCCGAATGTTTGAAAAAGTGCCGGTACTCTCTCCTCTTTCTCCGGAAGAACGTGCATTGCTGGCCCGTCAGGTAAAAGTCGAACCGTTTGGCGAAGGGGAGACCATCGTCCGACAGCAGGAGGCGGGCGACTCCCTTTACATTATTACCAAAGGCATGTGCGAGGTGCTTCTTGAAAGCCTTGATCAGCCATTCAAGCAGGTCGCTGTTCTAAAAAAAGGGGATTTTTTCGGCGAGATGAGCCTGTTGACCGGTGAGCCCCGAAGCGCCACCGTTCGCGCACTTGAAGACACCGAAGTCATCATGATTCAAAAGGATGTTTTTTCAGAGATAATCTCTGCAAATTCAGGCATATCCGAATATCTGGGTCAGGTGCTGGCCGAGCGGCAGCAGCAACTGGCCAGACAGAAGGGGGATCAAATCGCCCTGGCTGCCGCCACCCCCGGCGGATTCATTCAAAAAATCAAATCGTTTTTCGGTGTTTCATAGCCCCGCCTTTTACCGCCACGGCTTTCTTTCCTGCCTGTTTCAAAAACAGATCGGCTCTCTTTCCTTGACATCGCCAGCCTGTTGCCATAAAATTCGTTTTTCAAATGCCAACAGGTTGAAGATCATGAAAAAACAAAAAATAAATTTCATCCGGAATATCGGCATCATCGCCCATATCGACGCCGGAAAAACCACCGTTACCGAGCGCATTCTTTATTATACCGGCAAGTCCCATAAAATCGGTGAAGTCCACGACGGCGAAGCCATCATGGACTGGATGCCGGATGAACAGGAACGGGGCATTACCATCACGTCGGCGGTAACCACCTGTCACTGGAAAGACTGCGAAATTCAGTTGATCGATACACCAGGTCACGTGGATTTCACCATAGAGGTCGAGCGATCCCTGCGAGTTCTCGATGGTGCCATCGGGGTGTTTTGTGCGGTCGGCGGCGTCGAACCACAGTCTGAAACCGTGTGGCGACAGGCCGATAAATACCATGTTCCAAAAATCGCTTTCGTGAACAAACTCGACCGGATCGGGGCAGATTTTTTCCGAACCGTCGATATGATGCGCGCCAGGCTTCATGCCAATCCATTGATTCTGCAGTTGCCTGTCGGGGAAGAAGAATCTCTTGCCGGTGTCATCGATCTTGTTCAGTTAAAACAGATCATCTGGGATGACGACTCTCTGGGCGCCACATATACCCTCTATGACATTGCCGAAGACCAAATCGAGGCCGCCCGCAGTTACCGGGACAAACTGATCGAAACACTTGCCGAAGTGGATGACCAGATCATGGAAGCCTATCTGGCAGAAACACCGATAGAACCCGATATGCTCCTGGAATCCATTCGAAGCGCCACCATTGCGCTGAAAGCAGTTCCGGTGCTGTGCGGCTCCGCATTGAAAAATAAGGGGATTCAGCCGCTTTTAGATGCCATCGTCCGGTTTCTGCCCAGCCCTGCCGATGTTCCGCCGATCCAGGGTGTTCATCCCCAGACCGGCGACGTCATCCAGTGCCCGGCCACGGATAAGGCGCCACTGGCGGCCCTGATTTTCAAGGTTTCCATGGCCGAAGGCCGCAAGCTTTCCTTTGTGCGGATTTACAGTGGAAAGATCAAGGCCGGTGACGATGTGTTCAACCCGTTTCGAAACAAAAAAGAAAAACTGTCCCGAATCCTTCAGATGCATGCCAACAAACGGGACCGGATCGATGAAGCCGGCGCGGGAAGCATTGTGGGCGTTATCGGCCTGAAGGATTCCTCAACCGGTGAAACGCTTTGTCATCCGGATCATCCTGTCCTATTAGAAAGAATGGAATTCTATGAACCGGTCATCTCCCTGGCGATTGAACCCAGAACCCGATCGGATCAGGAAAAACTGGATCAGGTGCTGGAGAAATTTCTGGCGGAAGACCCCACCCTTCGGGTCAAGGAAGATCCGGATACGGGTCAGAAAATTCTGTCCGGCATGGGCGAGTTGCACCTTGAAGTCATTGTCAGCCGGATGATGCGAGAGTTCAATACCAGCGTCAATGTAGGAAAACCCCAGGTGGTTTACCGTGAAACCATCGAAAAGCAAGCCGATGCAACCGCTGTGTTCGACAAGGAAGTGGCCGGCCAGCGTCATTATGCCGAAGTCTGCGTGAACCTCAAACCGCTTTCCAGAGGATCCGGCAACCGGTTTATCATAAATATTCCCGAAGGCAACATCCCTCCCCAGTACATGAAAGCCATTGAAAAAGGTGTTATGGAATCGCTGGAAAGCGGAACACTCATGGGATATCCGGCGGTGGATATCGAAGCCAGTCTGACGGGTGGGTCCTACCGCGAATCCCAGGGAACCGATCTGGCATACAAGGTCAGCGCCTCCATGGCCTGCAAGGATGCATTGACCAGGGGCAATCCTTTCCTGCTGGATCCGATCATGGATGTCGAGATTTTTGTTCCGGAAACATTTACGGGCGATGTGATCGGCGACTTGAACAGCCGCGGCGGAAAGATCGAGGCCATCGAACCCAAAATTGGTTTCCAGGCCATTCGGGCCATCGTTCCTCTGGCAAAAATGTTCGGTTATTCAACGGCCATTCGGTCCGCCACTCAGGGCAGGGGAACATTTACCATGCAGTTTTCCCACTTCGACCGGATCTGACCGAGTTTTCACGCTTTTGCCTTCTCGCAGCAGCATCCGCAACCACACCCCAGGCCGGCGGCCTTTTGAAAGGCCTCCCGGCCCTCCCGAAAAGACAACCAGGCAATGAATATGGAGCCCAGAGAATCGGCCCAGCCCAATCCTGTCAGCTCATAAACGAGGCTGGCCGCCAGCAGAACTCCGGAAAGTACCATACAGGTCCGGGTGCATCCGGCATCTGCCAGAATGGCTTGGGAATTCAAGGCTTTTCCCACTTTGACTTTGAAATGAATCAGGGCCCACATGGACCCGATGGAAATCAGGGAGATAACGATCCCCCAGAAGGTGGTCTCCGGACGATGACCTGAATAAATATTGTACAGCGCCGACAGCGTCAATCCGACTGTCAGAACATAAAATGCCGTACCCGTTATTTTCAGCGCCCGCTGTTCGAAACGGTCCGGATTTCCATCCGTTGATTGCCGCAGTCTGCGAACCATATGCCATACGCCGATTCCTGAGACCACCTCGACAAATGAATCCAGGCCGAAACCAAACAGCGAAAGGGTTTCATCCTGTAACCCGAAAAATACCGAAACCCCACCTTCAAGCAGGTTGTAGTAAATTGTGATCCAGGCCAGCCATCCGGCCTGTTGATAGAGACGATATATTGATGAATCCTTTGGTTTCACAGCCATTTTTCCCGCCACATCTCCCACATCAGAAGCGCCCAGAGCCGGTGCGGATGATTCGCCCGGCCGGCAAGATGATCAGACACCGTTGACTGCACCATGGCAGCATCGAAAATACCTTCCTGTTTCAGCCGACTCTCCGATAGATAGTCCAGAAGCATGGGTTTCAATTCTCCGCGAAGCCACCGCGAAACCGGAATGGCGAATCCCATCTTGGGCCTGTCAAAAAGCGCCGGAGGAACAAAACGCGACAGCAGCTTCCGGAGGATGCGCTTCCCCGCTCCCTGGTAATAAAGATATTTCTCCGGTATCCGGGATGCGTATTCCACCACCCGTTGATCCAGAAGTGGCACGCGAATTTCAAGGCCGGCCGCCATACTGGCCCGGTCCACCTTTACCAGCATGGCATCGGGGAGATAGGTCTGCTGATCCACCTGCATGAGTCTTGACAATATCGGCCAGTTCCGTGTCTGATCAAACGCCAGCTCGAACCGTGACGGTTCGGGAAAACAGCCTGTCAAGCGTCCGATGCTGTTCCAATCCCAGAGACACACCGAGGCCCGATAAAGAGATGCGATATCCGCATGGCCCATCTGGGCGATGAGTTTCTGCCATTTATCCATGAAATTGGTCGGTCTGAACGCAGCGGGCAGAAAGGGTTGAAACCGGTCGTATAAGGTCTCGACCACCGGTATCGGCGCCTGTGACAACACCTTGTAAAGCCATTTTCTCAAGGGTGCAGGTATTTTCTGAAACCCCGAGGCCATGGCCTGAGTCGCCCAGTAGCGGGTATATCCACAAAAATATTCATCCCCGCCGTCTCCGGAAAGCGCCACCGTAACATGGGAACGTGTCAGTCGGCTGAGCAGAACGGAGGGGATTGCCGACGCATCGGCAAAAGGCTCGTCATAAATCTCCGGAAGCTGCGCAATCACCGAAAGTGCATCCTGTGAAGTTACATAGAGTTCGGTGTGGGAGGTTTCCAGGTATTTTGCTACACGGGCAGCCCAGGGCGCTTCATTGAATTCCGCTTCCCCGAATCCGATGCTGAAGGTTCGGACAGGCCGCGAGCTGACCTGCTGCATGATGGCGGCAACCAGCGATGAATCGATGCCGCCGCTCAGCAGAGCGCCAAGCGGGACATCACTGACCATTTGATCTGAAACCGCACGGCTCAGCACTTCCTGAAGCTGGTCCAGGCACGCCGATTCGCTTGAAAAAGACAGCCGGTCGGCTGCAATCGGCGCCTTGGCCCAGGAATGGATCGATACGGCATCGGAACCACCGATCAGGAAATGCCCCGGCAGCAGCTTGTAGATGTGTTGATAAATGGTTCGCGGAGCAGGAATATATTGATAATGCAAAAAAAGCGGCACAGCTTCGGTATCCGGAGTTCTGGAAACTCCCTGGAAAGCCAGGATTGCCTTCAGCTCGGAAGCAAAAATCAGATTTCCGTCATGATGATAATAATAAAAGGGCTTGATCCCCATCCGGTCCCTGGCCAGAAACAACTTCCGGCTTCGGCCGTCCCATATGGCCAGGGCGAACATGCCGATAAAGCGCCCCAGACATTGTGTTCCCCACTCCAGATACGATTTTAAAATCACTTCGGTGTCCGAATCGCTCCTGAAGTGATGTCCGGCTTTTTCAAGCTCTGTGCGAAGCACCTTGAAATTGTAAACCTCGCCATTATAAACAATTTGGACATTGGCGTCATCGCAGGCCATGGGCTGATGGCCCAATGGGGATACATCCAGAATGGACAGCCTGCGATGGCCCAGCCCCACGCCGGCGGATGGGTCCATATAAATACCGGAATCATCCGGCCCCCGATGCGCCAGGGATGCCGTGGCCTCCGGCAGCGATCTGCTGAACGATGCAAACTGTTTCCAGGAATAAAAACCGACAATGCCACACATATCATTCTTTCTAAATTGCCCGCATCAAAACAGATCGCAATTATCTGCCCGCAACAAGTCTGTAAAATAACTTTCCGGCAACGCACCCAGACTTTCTGCCACCTATTTGTTTTTGTCCAAAGCACCTCTCATCAAATTCACCAGATGAGGAGCCAAAACATCAAGGCTGTAATGGGCTTCGACATCCTGCCGCCCCCGGTTTCCCATAGATTGTCGCAACAGCGGGTTTTCGTGCAGCGCGTTCAACGCCTGTTCCCAATCATTGTCCGTTGAAGCCAGGTAGCCGTTAATGCCGTGTTTGACAATCTGAATGTTGGCGCCCACACGGGAAGCCACAACCGGCAGACCGCAGGCCATATACTGAATCAGCTTATAGCCGCATTTGCCGTGGGCCCAAGGTTCATCGGGAATCGGCATGATGCCGACATCAAAATCCAGCATTTGTGCGGCTTCGGTGTCTTCAGACCAGAGCCGGCATTCCACCGGAAACGTACCCGGAATATCCCTGGAACATCCGCCCACCAGTACCAGACGGATTTCAAAATGCCGGCGCAACCGTTCGAAAACAGCATACAACGGCTTCAGATACAAGGCTGTCGTCTGTGAGCCGATCCATCCAATGGTAAACACCGGGCTATTATAAGAGATTTTCAGATGGTAACGACCCGCATCCACAACCGTTGGAAGAAATTCCACCCGTTTTGCACCGGATCGGACGGCCTTTTCATACAGATATGTATTGCCGGCAATGACCAGGCGGGCATTGCGCATGACCGCATCGATTTTCCGGCCCAGAATGCTGCGGACCCACAGCTTCGGATGCCGGTCGTAGCGATGAAAAACGGCATCATCATAATCCACGACATAGGGAACCCCGTCTCGTCCCAGGATTCTTTCCACCCAGTCCGGAATCCAGGGCAGTACCTCGTATTCCAGCCACAGCAGATCATACCCTCTGCCGGTGGCAATTCGAAGGATTCGATGGAAATAAGCCGACAGTATCGATGCCGGATTTTGAGATCGGCCTGTGTTCAGCCGTTCCAGATAGTCTTCCCCGAACAGCGGGAATGTATCGACCTGTATCCCCGATGTTTTCAGAAAGGGAAGATATTGATAATACCGTAATCGGCTGCTGGCGCCGGACCGGCTGTATCGGGTCAGCAGCATGACCTTCATGATGCGCCGTTTCGATTTTCAGTTTCTGGGAAAAATGACTTGTCCGGCATTTCCCTACACGTTCGAAACCAGTTCGGCAGATCATGCCACAGCATGGCATAGGCTTTCAGGGTATTTCGAAACGGATCGCAGGATCCTGCTAAAATGGCGTTCCCTGAACGTGTTGCGGGTTCGATGACCAAAACACCCAGCATCACAAGGAAGGCGGTGAACCGATTAAAATGTTTAAACCCATAAAGGATCTGACTTCTCAGTGCATAATACAGTCGGATATCTTTGATGGCGTCGGTGGCCCCTCCGCCCTTGTGATACGCTTGAAAATCAGACAGATAGCAGGTTTTCCATCCTTTTTGAACGGCGCGAAGAGAAAAATCCAGTTCCTCATAGTAAACGAAAAATCGTTCATCAAACCCGTTCAGCTCCTGGTACACCGAATGGCGAACCAGAAAAAAAGCGCCGATCACCTGATCCACGATTCTGGTCTGCAAGTGATTCCAGTCGGTCATCGCAAGCGAAAAAAAATGAGATGGAAAAAGATGATCCAATCCCGTCATTTTTTGAAAAAACAATGACGGCGTTGGGAATCTGGCGCAGGATCGGCTGATACGGCCGGCATCGTCTATAAGCTGAATACCCATAATTCCGGTATGCTGATGAATGGGTTTCCGCATGGCAGCCATAGGCCCGGCCAAAGATTCGCGATAAAGCCGGGTATCCGGGTTCAGAAACAGAAGATAATCGGCAGCACTGAAATGCGCGCCAAGATTGCAGGCAGCGGCAAATCCCAGATTGCGGGCATTTTTGATGATCGTCAGCGGAAGCGCTGTCATCGACAAATGCTCGGCAGATCCATCGGTCGATGCATTGTCCACCACCACCACGCGTGTGATCTCGAATGTTTCCTGATCCGCTGCGGCAATTGAGTTCAGACAGTTTTGAAGCTGCATTCCGGTATTCCAGTTGACAATGATGATATCCAGCGAAACTGCCATATTTCTCTCAATCAAAACAATATTTCGGGCTAAGGACTGAAATTTCGGCAGCAATAGCCTTCTGCCCGATCTTCTATTTTTCCGCTATCAGCATAAGCTCTTCGCCTGCCCATGGGTTGCTACAGAGCATACCCCACTCCACCATCTGCATGCACCTAGCCCAAAACCTGACAGGAAAAGATACCGAACTGTACGTTTCGAATCGGCCCGTATTTCGGATCGATCGGCTGGCAATCATGATCCACCCGGCGCCATGTACGCTGGAGCGCAGGTCAAGCTTCCGGAATCCGGCTTGACGGATCAGCCGAAGAAGAGCGCTCTGGTTAAAAACAAATAAATGCCGGGGCGGCTCCAGCCCCCTCCAGTTCTGCTGAAACCGGGAATGCCCCCAGCTTTCATGGTTAGGGGTCGTCATCATCAGCCTTCCGCCGGGTTTCAGGATACGATAACACGCCTGCAGCATTCGCGCCGGTTGTGGGACATGTTCGATCACATGGTTCATCACAATGACATCCATATCATCCGATGAAAAACCGGCTGTTTCAAGAGCGCCGTCGTAAACCGTCAGCCCCCTGGATCGCGCTGTTTGAACCGCGACCGGGTCCGTGTCAAGTCCGATGACATGCCATCCTTTTTGTTTCATGAACGCCATCAGATCACCACTGCCACACCCGATTTCAAGGAGCCTGCCCCGGGCCGATGCCGGAAGATACATCACCTTGAAATCCCAGTCCTCGCCAAATCCCGGATGAAATCGAATCAGGGAAGACAGCCGTTTCTGGAACCAGCCGGTCCGGTCTGAATCATATCCAAAACGATCTGCCAGATATCCCTGAAGAAGCCATTGATAAAGATGGCCTCCCGGAATACCGGTGGCTGAAGACTGGTGGGTATAATAGGCGGCATAAGCTTCATCCAGCACATCAGCATCCGGAACCGGGTCTACCCAGATCACTCCGCAGTCGGACCTACCGCATCTGCAAAAATTCCAGACGCCTGGCACGCCGAATATCCTGTCCTGCAATCCCTGGTAAATAGCTTCTCCGGAAAATCCGCACAGGGAACAAACGTGTTGTTTCAGCATATTCATCTGGAATCGCTCCATACATATCCGTACGCCATACCAAACAGCAGCCCGGCGTCCAGCATGGATCTGGCGCACCAGGCCATTGCCGCCCCGTTTATCCCCATCTTGGGAATGAGTACCCATAACGCCACCAGATAACAGGGCAACTCGATCAAATGGATCTTGGCCGTAATATCCGGGCGTCCCGCCCCCTGCAGCAGTACAAACGGAATCTGCGCCAGGCTGTTGAACAACACGCCGACGGAAAGCCACTGCAGAACATGCGTGCTGTTCCGGGCGAACTCCGCATTCAGCCACCACATCAGCCCTTTTTCAGCAAAGAGAACAATCACAACCACAACAGGAAAAACAGCGATAAAAACGTATCGAACGCCTTTGCCGAACAGCTCTCTGGCATGAAGCCGATCCTGAACCAGATTTTTGGAAAACGCCGGATACAATACGCCGGCAACCGCACCCGGAAAGATCAGCAGTCGCGTCACCACTTCAAACGGTGTGGTATAATAGGCAACAGCCGCCACCGAAATGGCGGCACTGATCCAGAACCGGTCCAGATAAATCATCAGCGGTCCTATCAGGTTGCTGACGGTCATCCAGGAACCAAAACGCATCAGCGGCAGAAAGATGTTCTTTTGAAATCCGATCCCGGTTTTCAACCGCGGTATCTGATAAATGCAGAAAAGAAACAGCGCCATGCCGGCCAGCACCCTTCCGGCCATCAGAATACCGATGACATGGGATAAATCCCTGGTGAAATACAGACCGACCAGCGGAGCTGCAAATGTATAAATCCCGAGACAAGATCGCACCGCACTGGTCAGATCAAAACGATGGTATGCCTCTAAGATTCCGAAAAGTCCGGTTGAGGTAATGACCAGCGGAATGGACACCAGAAGCACATAGAAGGCGTTCAGGGTCTCATGGTGCAAGGATGGCGGGATATGAAGCCCCCGCTCGACAACCCACGGCACAAACGGAATTCCCAGAAGCATGCCCGCAATCCCCATTCCAGCCATGGAAATCAGGCCGGTCCATATCAGGGGCGGAATCTCGGATTGCCGGCCGGCGCCGAGTTTTTCCGCCACCAGCCTCGTTAAGGCGCGCCCCAGCCCAAGATCGAAGAGGCTGAAGTATCCAATAACCATCCAGGCCAGCGACAGCACGCCGAAGCGCTCTGTTCCCAGGCCAGCGATAAGCCTGGGAATTGAAAAAAAAGCGACAAGCAAGGGAAACGCCTGACCGGAAAGATTCAGCAGGATGTTTCGGGTAAAGCGGGTTTGGGGAATATTGATTTGTATTTTTCAGCTCCTGGTCAATACGGCATATACCCAATCCCTTAACGGTACAATTTCTCAACAAACAGCCAGGTCTTTTCGATCCCCGCTATAAGAGAAACCGAGGGACCCCACAAGAGTTCCTGTTTTGCTCTGTAAATATCCAGATAAATACTCGGAACATCAAAAGAGCGCTTGGCTTTGTATACAACATCGATTTGCCGGCCTGTCACCTTCCGGATCACGTCGATGATCTCATTTATAGAATGACCGATCCCGCTGCCGAGATTGAAAATTCGAGAAGGCGCGTTATGAAAAGCCCCCCTGTAAATACCGTCAATCAGATCATCGACAAAGATATAATCGCGAACGACCCGGCCATCCCCCCAGATTTCAAGAGATTTTCCCTGAGCGACCCTGCCGAGAAAAACAGAAATGGCGCCCTGAATACCGTCCGGTTTCTGCCGGCTGCCATAAGGATTGGACGGCCGCAAAACAACGTAGTCGAGACCGTAAAGATGGTTGAACAGGGCCAGGTACTTTTCAACGATCAGTTTTGTAATGCCGTAGGAGCATTCCGGTTCGGTCGGGCAGGTCTCGGAAATGGGCAGCGATGACGGCTTTCCATAAATCGCCCCACCGGAAGATATATAAATCACTTTCCGAATTTTTTTTGCGACACATTGTTCCAGCAGAAATATCGTTTCGATGACATTGGACTGCACATCAAAGGCAGGATCATCGTTGGATGTTTTGGGGAGGGTCGTGCTGATCAGATGGAACACCATATCGATCCCTGCCAGAGCATCCGACAACATGCCCCGATTGCCAAAATCGCCGACACAATAGTCAACCCCTGCCACTGGTTTTCGATAATGCTCCTCATATTTGTCGAAGACTCTGACATTGTGACCTTCGGCAAGAAGCCTGTCTACAAGATGGGAGCCGATAAAACCATTGCCTCCAAGAATCAACATGTTCATCTGCTGTCAAACCCTTTATTTAAAGGTATTCCAAATCAACTGTCCGTATAGCGATTCAACATCGTCGATGAGCCGCTCTTTCGCATATCTTTTTACCACATAATCCCGGGCGCGTAGAATACGGGCTTCCTTGATCCGCCTTTCTTCTTCTACCAGATGGCGCAGCCCTTTCGAAAAACCCGGAGAATCTTGAGTAGAACAAATAATACCCCGCTCGCAAACCGTAAAACCGCAGTTCTCGACTGAATCATCGACGGGTTTTCCCATCAGATCCTGAATACCACCCACCTGAGTGGCAATCACCGGAACCGACGATGCCATGGCTTCAATAATTGAAACCGGGGTGCCTTCATTCAACGAAGATAGGGCCAGGATATCAAGATCGGCATACACAAATGAGACGTTTCGTATCCATCCGCAAAAGATCGTATGACGATCCAATTTCCTTTCCCGGCAATATTCCTCGAGCCGGGTGCGGCGCTCGCCATCTCCGACAACAACAAATTTTACATCGCATGCTGGATTTGCCTTCAGGAAAAGATCGGCTGCATCGAAAAACATTTCATGGTTTTTGATAGGAACCAGCCGTCCAATGATTCCAATCAGAAGCGTAGTATCGCAGATCCCCAGTTTCTTCCGGAAGCACCCTTTGAATATGTGAGCGGAAAGAAACGGTTCAAGATCAAATCCCAGTTCAATGATCCTGATTTTTTCCGAAGGGGCGATATGATATTTTTCAGCCAAATCTTGCTGCTGAGATTCACTGATGGCGATGATCATATCCGTGCCTCTGGCAATCAACCGCTCGATATGAACAAACAGTGCGGATTTCAATTTATTGAAATAGCCTTCGAAGACATGACCGTGAAACGTATGCACGATTCTGATCCGTTCCCTGAAAACCAGATTATAGAGCAAAACAGCCATGCGAGCCGTAAAACCTGCCTTTGCCGTATGTGTATGGACGACATCCGGTCGGTGCTGACACAGAAGTTTAAAAATCCGATAGATGACCCGGATATCCATGGTAATGCTGATGTCCCGCTGCAAAACGGATATCCGGCAGTGGTGATGCAAGTCGCCATGAAAGAGATAACTCATATCCCCTTCCTGCTCGGAAATCGATCCGGTAACCAGAATGGTTTCAAAATGATCCGGATTCAACCCTGTCGTCAGTAGATGGACATGAATCGCCGGCCCGCCGATATTGAGCCTGGCGATGGTGCGCAGTATCTTTATTTTCCGTCTGTTATCTTCATCTGCGACAACCGCAGTCAACCGCTTTTCCGGCATTCTGAACTGAAGAAACTGGATACTCGATGCAGCGATCAGACAAAGCCGGTAAAACAGACCGACCATGACCCCGATCTTCAAAAATAGGGGCGCAGACGGGTTGTGTTTTTCAAAAAGAAGGTATGCGCTTTTATGGAATGCAATCTGGGATTTCAGTATGATTTGATTGCTGCTGCCCCCGACATAATGCACCACGGATGCTCTGGGGAAATAGACGACTTTCCAGCCGGCATCTCTCATCCTCCGGCACCAGTCGGCATCTTCCCAGTACATGAAAAACCGCTCATCAAAAACGCCGACATCATCGATGGCTTTTCTGCGAACGATCATACAGGCGCCAGACACCCAGTCCACTTCCATGGAATGAACACCGTCACAGCGGCTTGTCAGGAGATTGGCGCTGGTAATCGGGTTGTTGGGAAACAACCGGGTAAGCAGGGATGATCTGCCGAACAGAGATGTCAACGCCGTCGGAAACGATCTGGCGGAACCCTGAACCGAACCATCGCCGTCCAGAATTCTGGGACCGGCAATGCCAATCTGAGGATTCATGTCCATAAACGTAACGATATTGTGAAAAAAGTCTTTCAGAACATAGGAATCCGGATTCAACAAAATCACATACGGGGAGGTACTCTGTTTCAGCGCCTGATTGACCGCCGCAGCAAATCCGATATTGCGCTCATTTCGGGTCAGGATCACTTCAGGAAACCGTTCGATGATGCGTTCCACCCGGTCCGAAGAGGCATTATCCTGAATCCGGAGTGTCGCCGGGTATTCTCCAAGCGATTCATAAACAGAATCCAGACATTCCAGCAAGAAATCCGTGCTGTTGTAATTTATGATGATAATATCGATGAAAGTTTGTCCTTTATGAATCATGTCGAATCAGCAATTTCATGATGTAAAACAGGCCGAGCCTATTGACACTAAGCCAAATCACCAGGAAAAGGCCCGAGTCGGCAAGAAATGCCATCAATGACTGCACGTACGAGTACGCGTACACTTTCTGGCCGTTTCAAACCACGCGCTAAAAACCATAGCACACAGGCATAGGCGATACCACCCAAAGCGGCTATGGATGATAACTTGGCGTAGTGCTGCTTCACGACGATTTTGTTCCGGATATTAAAATAGTGTTTAACCCCGAAGTCACTGGTGCTTAATCGCGCCCCCTTGTTTCGCAGGTGATCGATGACACTCCCCGGCACCAGCCACAGCCGCCAGCCTGCATCCTGCAACCGCAATGAGTAGTCCGTATCGTCATAACCGAGAAAAAAATCGGCGTTCGGCAATCCGACATCCCGAACAGCCTGGGCCAAAACAAGAAATCCAACGAATGATCCGGTGTCAATCTCCACGTTCAATGCATTATACGACCCCAGGCTCACTGACCGTTCTATACCAATCCATCGGTTGAAACATCGACGATGCCTGAGCGCCAACACACCATATTCCCTCACAGCACTGCACAGAGCCCCTGTTCGTTCAGGCATTTCCTTCAAAGCAACCAACAGTGCAGACAGAGCATCCGGCGCAGGAACGGCATCATCATCCATTAGCCAGATCCAGTCCACCTGCATTTTCAATGCATGATGCAGACCGCCCGCAAATCCTCCGGCCCCTCCCAGGTTTTGAACACTTCGGATGACTTTAACCGCCTCCGAACAATTCTTCAAAATTTCTGCAGCCGCCACGGGGCCACCATTATCGAATACGATAATCACATCCAGAGGATATGACTGGCTCAGCAGGGCGTCCACGACCAAGGTCAATTCCGTCGGGCGGTTATAGGTTACGACCACAGCCGCCACTCGAGGTGACGCTGGTTCTTCATGCATCGCCGGCAAACTCACCGAACGCCCGTGGAATGTCGCGTGGAATCAAAATGATCACAATTCTGTGTTTTGCTCTGAATACCTTTAGTCGATTCATTCACTGAGAAGTCGGAACCGTTGAACATGATATGATTCCCTGCGGAATCATGGTCTTCTATAGGGCCAAACAATGCACCGATAATTAAGTTGTTTTGCACAAGATTTCCGGTAGTCGGATGCATGAGATGGATTCCTGCATGATGTCGCCCTATGATATCGTTTTCTACAATACGATTATGACAGCCTGGAAAATCGAATTGATCCGGATGCTGCCTCTCAGCCACGCCGACAAGCACACCGAAAAAATGAAAACTGTCGTTCATGCCGCGATTATTGTTGGCGATAAGATTCCTGGCCACCGTACATCCATAGACCGATCGAACAAATTTAACGCCGTCTCCCCAGTTGCCTTCAATGCAATTTTCTTCGATTCTTGTGTAGGCCGCGTTATCAAGGCTGACTCCAGGCAATTTAGACCTGGAGCTGCCATCTTCCATGACCCCATGTGTTCCAACATAATCCATATGCAGTTCAACATCATGCTGCAAACCGCGCCATCCATTGCTATAAATATGACAGTTCTGGATATGACATCCCCACGAACCATTATCAATGGTGATACCTTCGCAGTCGTTCTCGGCAATCACACAATTGACGACACGCAAATAACCGACACCATCGGTTGTGATGCCCATTTTGCGGTTACAACGAAACGTGCAGTCTGTAAAAGTGTTTCGATAGGGCGAAGGATCTTCCGGCGCAAACGGTCCGAAATTGCCGATAACTGTACTCGTATGATAAATCTGGCCGTCAAAATCGAGGGGGTCCATCCCAAAAGGGAGCTTTAAATCCGTAAGGAATACACCACTCTGACCACAATATTCGGCAACACAGGACTGAAGTATGGTATCTCGAACATCTCGAATCATCATGAATCCGACGAGTCCGGCATGAGATACATAACAATGCTCCAGCCGGGTGCGGCTGACACCGTCCGCCAAAAGAAAACCCACTGCCCGTGGCGCAATGATTTCAACATGAGATAAGAGGACATCAGAGATGCCGGAAACAAAAACTGCTGCACAGAATCGGTTATCGCCCTCATGCCGGATCACAATATTTTTTATCGATGTACCAAGAACCGCCTCCTTGTTTCCTTTCAGCACAATGCCATAATCAGAATTCTTGAAAACAAGCTCGGTCCGTCCCGGAACTCCGACCAGACAGACTCCCGATGCCAGCCGTAACTCACTGAAGAGTTCGATACGTCCTGCCGGTAGATGTACTTCACCACCCGATACAGACAAAGACGTAATTTCTGCAAGAAGCCGGTCAGCAGAAAAATCTTCTGAAGAGATGCTTCGTAGTGTCTCGGCAGGATTCGAGCGAAAATTTAAAAAATGCTCCCGGTGATGCTTTCTGTCCGCATCCCGCTGGGCTGCAAGACGCATCCGTTCAAAAAGAGGCCAGCGGAGAAATTCTTCGCTATGAGATACACTTTCCCCTGGCTGAAAAGGCTTACGCTCATCTATCGCTTTCAAGATATAACGTACCTTGCCGATGAATTGTCGTATTTTTTTCAGAAAATGTTTCATGGAAGATTTATATGAAAATGTTCATTTTCATCCTTCGTTTTACCCAGACCGGCCATGGCGGTTAGCCCTCCGGAATCATTTCGATTATAAATTCTTGAAAAGTTTTTTCAGCCTGAACATCCATCATCACAGCGCGCTTGTCTTGGTAACCTGTTGTAACAATATCGACAAGATATCGATTCGGAATATAATGGTCCAAGTGTACCGCGCCATCCATACCGGTCACCCGATATTCATCCCCCCGTTGTGGGCATAGGACAGTTGCTCCGGAAATTGGGCGTCGGGTCTGCGCATCGATGACCTTAACAACAATTCTGGCTGAGTTCACCCATCTTTGTAGAACCTTTTTAGAAGCCTTTCTGAAAATTTTCTTCCAGAAATGAGACAAATCGCACGATATTTGAATATGCCGATTGCCGACTTTTCTGAGAAGCGCAATACCATAGCCGTCTCGGGTCTGCATTTCGATAAGTTCAAGCTGATGCGGAACTATTCCAGAAGCCTTCAGTTGATCAATCAGGACACGCGGCCCCTCAACACCGCACATCGATGGGTAGATATCATGAAGAATCAAATACCCGCCTAACCTGACATCGTTATAATACGTATTGAAATCAGCAAACACGCCTTTAACGGAATGATCCCCGTCAATGTACAACAGGTCTATCTTATTTTTTATCTGACCACTGATCTGAGCATATACTTCTGTGGAATACCCTTTTATGTAGGTAATAACGCTCTCGAGATCGGCTTTCTTCCGAAAATCTTCCGCAACAATCTGACGATTCTGCATCCCCTTTCCTGCATCAACTTCCCAGTCGAAAGCATCTATCGAAATTATTCGCCCAAAACCTAACTCTTTCAGCGCGTGAGCGAAGTGAAGCGTCGAAAATCCGATAAAACATCCGATCTCAACCACTAACAGGGGTCGCAACATTTTTGTTAAAGCATAATAGATAGTTGCGACATCAGCATTGACCGATGCCGGATGAGAACAGGTAAGACTGTCCATCTCCTTGATCGTTTCAGTGATATGATCGGTTACTGGATTATTCATATAAAAAACCCCTTGATTTGGTTTTTCCCATGCTATCGACATTCAGAAAAATAATTTCGCTGTGTTATCGGTCGGGAATGGCCGAAAAAGGCCTATTCCCTCCCTGCTGCCTTGCGAAATGAATTTTCTGAATGTCGCTACAATTCACCGCAAGCATATTGATCACAGATGTGGAACATATAGACTGAGATCGGCGTTAAAAAATCTAATGATAACAGAGGGGAATAAGGTCTACTGATAACACTGTAAAAGGCATATCGCGCCGGATTGATAAAAGGAAACGTATATCCGGCCATAACAGACATAAAATCGATGTTCAAGTCCACCAAAGGACAATTCTGCAAAGTGGGCTGAAAATATGAGATCGCGCTTGGATCACTTGTTGCGCGCCAAGCAAAATCAGACCCCAGATAGGCATATTGTGTCGTGGCGATCAGCTCTATTTCTCCTGTCGATGGATTGACATTAAAAGGGCCCATTGCCATGATATAATAATCTCCGGAGCCGCTCCCTTGAACAAAAGCATGCAGGTTAATGACCTCTCCTGGAGCATAGAACATTTTGTCGCTCGAAACCTCAAAGAGGGCGTCGGTTGGCTCCGGTATCTGAAACTCGGCGAAAATAAGCCGTGCATCCCGATAATCTCCCAGCACCATCAACAACAGTTTATTGTCATAAATTTTGATACGACAAATCCCCTCGGCAGAATAAGGGAACAGCGCCTGCCTGAGAGCCCAGTTTTCTCCGTCAGGGCTCAAACGGTACATAATATTTCCGCCCTGCCCTTCGGCATCTATCGGCTTATCGGGAGAATTGTCCCAGACGCCGTGGAATCTGCCGGCAGAATCGACGGCAAGCCCTGAACCACCTCCGGCCCGGGATGGAGAGGCGCCGCTGGTTTTGCCTTCAACCGTCTGAACCTGCCAGGCGCCGTCACTTTTCAATTCAGCGACAATATTGGATGTTCCCTCCTGAACCCCTTGCGCATCGGTCGCATATCGATAGCTGACGACATAGGGAACCCCGTTTCCATTTACGACCATATCTGTCCAGAATTCGTTTTCAGAAATATTGCCGGATCCATCCACCAACGATGTGATCCAGTCATTCGAGTTGGAGGAATATGCATGCCATAATTTATGCCCCGAGCCAGGCGGGAAGTATACAGGCTGTTTATCCGGAGTAACCGGAGGGTTTACGGTCGGATAGGTATTACGCAGATATACAGCATTTTTATCACCATAAATGATGTGGTATTGCCCTAGGGTCTGATCGTAAACAAAACCGGCAAGCCGATAGTCTTCAGCCGTTGGCAGTTCTAAAACTTTGTCGGTCCATTGATTCGTTGCATCGCTTACGGGAAGATGCATTCTCAACGCCTTTGGATAAGGCTCGGGGCGAATTGAGCCATCCGGGTTCAGAAAAATTTCATACTCACGCACAAAAATAATTTTGCCGTCTTGATTCAACTGCATCCGCGTATGAAAGCCTCCTGAGGAAACATTGACCTTGGCACTCACCTTGCCATGCGTTATCGTCTGATAAACAAGGCCGGACTCGTGGGTAAAACCATTGTTGTCGATGAAAGCCCTTTGTACGATATAACAGATGTGTACCGTACCGGCATTATCGTCATAAAGTAAATATGTGGAAATTGACTCTCTCTGACCATATTCCTCAAGAACCAATCGGTTATCGGTTGTCGGCCAGGACCCACCCACATCCTTGGCGGTATAGATGATCTTGGCGCGACTCTCTCCAGGAACCGGCTGCGCGTAAACGGCATGGATCATCCCATTTTGCGCAACATCAAAATCGTATGCGTATATTCTTCGATCAAATGGCTCTTCAGAGTCCGCAATCACGCTCTCTTGCAAATTGGTAAGCGCAGACCATCCTGGCGTGCAAAACACCACAATCAGCAGCCCGGCTACAACTAACGGCAAAAGAAAGAACATGGATTTCTTCATTTTTTTCCTCCCACAAAGATAGTTTGTTGCCCATCTGTACGGTAAAAAATATTGAATATCATACGTTCTGATGCAAGTTCAAAAGATTACGGGCGATCCGCATCCCCTCCAGACAGGCTGCATCCATATTCAGATAGCGATAAGAACCCAGGCGACCTGCAAAGACAACATCCCCCTCTTTTTTGGCATCCTCTGCATATCTGGCATAAAGATTCTGGTTGTCGGCTGTCGGTATGGGGTAGTAGGGATCTCCGACATTGCAGGGATATTCATAGGATACGGTTGTTGATCCCGCTTCCTGTCCGGTAATCTTGCGATATTCCGTTGTTCTGGTAAATTCATAATCATTGGGAAAGTTTACAACAGAAGCCTCCTGGAATGACGCCTGTCGGTAGTTCGTGAAAACAAAGCGCAAAGAGCGATATCCGAGCTTGCCGTGGCGATAGTTGAAATATTCATCAATGGGGCCAGTATAAACAAGGCCATTGTATTCAACTTCTCCCAGAACATCTTTAAAATCAGCCTGGAGAAGGAGATGGATGTTTTCATGCGCCGCCATGCGTTCAAACATTTTCTGATAGCCGTGAAGCGGTATCCCCTGGAACTGATCGGAAAAATATCGGCTATCCCGGTTAAAACGTATGGGAATTCTCTCGCAGACAGATGGATGTATCTCTTCTGCGGGAATACCCCACTGCTTCAGCGTATAATTCTTGAAAAATTTATCGTAAATATCGACCCCAAGCCTGCCGATGACCGCATCACGGGAATTCTTGACCACGTCCAGTTTCACACTTACAGACGCGAGGTATGCAGCCATCGTGGCCGGTGTAACCGCGATATCATAAAGTCTGTTAATGGTATCGACATTGATCGGAATCGGCAGCAACATCGATTCCACATAAGCGCATACCTTGTGCTGATAATGGCGCCATTCGGTAAAACGGCCCAGAAAGTCCCAGACTTCTTTGGAATTCGTATGAAAGATATGAGGTCCATATTTATGAACCCGTATCCCATATTCATCATATTCGTCATGGCAGTTGCCACCGATATGGCTCCGCCGATCTAAAACCAGGACGGTCTTTCCCTGTTCTGCAAAGACTCTTGCAACAGTCATTCCGGTTATGCCTGCACCGACTACCCAATAATCGTATTTCATCATGGCGCCCATTACATTTCAAACGAGAAAACCCCAATATTGCTTCGCTCCCCGCACAGCGATGCGAAAAATGTTTTTCCAGACCGTCATCGGATCACGTTTGATTATCATCCAATTCATATCGCCTGTGTGTACCGCAATTTCTTCGGATAGCAGTGAAGCAAGAAACGGCATGCATCTGATGTCCACATAGGAACGTCTGTACTTTCTGTAGCCGGTCAGCAAGGCAAAAAGCAAAAGGCAAATCAGCTTGATTTTGCTGTAATATTTTACAGGAACACCCCCTTTTCTGTTCCAGTAGAAGACGGCGTCGCGAAGATAATGCGGAAGAAAGATTTCCTTTACCGAACAGAGATATTTTTCTTCAAATGGAAATTTTCCGAGATCGAACCATTCATTCTGGGCGATAAGAACATCACTCTCCGGATGGGTTTCCCGGATTGCGTCATCCCCCATACTTTGGGGAAGGGAAAAAGTCTTCTTCCCCTTGACCCCTTGAAGGAAATCTTCGACACCATCAAGGATTATTTCAGAAATCGGCGTAAATCCTCTCAGTTCATTATATATCGCCTGCAATACTTTCCGGCGGCCAAAACGCTTTACATTCTGTTTTTTTGAGTGCTTATCGAGAAGGAAGAGCATATTCCGGACATCGTAATACATCGCCCAGGTAATCGGTTTTTCAGCAGCGGATAGGTGCCAGATCAAAGAATCCGACACGCCTACGATCCGGTAACCCATTTTCTGGATTGTCAGACACCAATCGACATCGTCGAAATGGATAAAGAAGTCTTCCCATAATCCGGCTTTTCTGGCCACATCAGCCCGGACAAGCATTGATGCCGCTGCAACATAGTCCACATCGAATATGCCGATTGAATTGTTGTTTCTTCTCGTCAGGTGTCGGTTGAGCACCAGGCCGCCATTGTGTAAATCCACATACGCACCGATTTCATTGGTAACGCCCGGGTTGTCAAGCTGACACATCTGGGAGCCGGCAACCGCAACATCGGGATGCGCCTCCAGCACGGCAACCAGCCTGGATAAGGCATCCTTCGACACTTCAACGTCATTGTCGAGCAGCCATAGATAATCATACCCTTCCTGCTGAAAAGCAAATTGAAGGCCTGTGTTGAACCCACCGGACCCACCCGTATTTTCCGAGTTTCTGATGACATGCAGGTCTGGAAAATTTGCTGCAAGAAATTCGACAGTTCCATCAGAGCTTGCATTGTCGACAAGCACAATATCATAATTTTCATATTCTATGCTGCGAAGAGACTCTATCAGATTTACGACATATTCCTTTTTGTTGAATGTAACAATAATGACAAGAACGCTAGGTTCGCTCACCTTTTCACCCCTTACGGTTGAATTAATCTTCCAACGACTGATTCAGAAATTTGCGTGCAATCCAAAATCTTCAAAGATATCTGTCAGATTTGGATTATAATACGGGTCACTCAACCCTTCCTCTTGCCATTCCCTTACAAACTTTTTCAAATCGTCGTGATAATCAAGCATCGCTGTATTGACTTTCAAACACATATAAGGAACACACACGATTCTCTCTCCGGATTTAACCGTTTCTTTGAAATAACGCATGGCTGCATAAAAATAGCTCGTGGTGTGGTCTGCAAACCTGTTTTGCTTTAGACATTCACCGGTTGTTCCCCAGAAGGCCGGGAAAACCGCCGATACATTTCTGGGTACCGAAGTAACAGCACCATACCCGCAATCACCCGCCGGGTTACCCCGGTATGCAAACAAAACCTTGCCTGAAGCGGAAATTGAGAGCCCTGCATTGAATATCCTGTTATCACCATCAAAAAATTTGCAACCTACCACACTGACCCCCTGAATAGCAAGATAACCGACCATATCGATCAGCGCCGGAGCCACAATTTCAGTCACGGAACTGTCGCAAAAAAAAACAGGGCCGCTATGCCGAATCGTTTTCACCACATCAAGAATGTCCGCCGTGCAGGAAGTTATGGGAAGAAACTCGCAGTTCTTGAATGCTTCCGTACAGGGTTTCAAAAGTGCAATAATCCGGCAGGCGTCTTCTGCATTCCGGCCGATCGCCAAGAACGTCAGCTTACAGTTCGACAGAATAGCATCATCCCAGATGAGGCGATAATGGCCTCTCCACAATTCCGTGTTTTCAGCCACAGCCTTGACTGGCAGGCCCCTTCTTTTTGCTGTATCAGATACCGCCTTTACCCCGGACGCGAATATATAAGATTTCGCCGTAAGATCAGAAGCGACACTGTTTCTGGACTGTCTCCAGTTATACAGGACCATAGGATGATGAACAATGCTCCCACATTTTTCAGTCGCCCTGAGAACCAGGTCATAATCCTGAGAACCTTCATACCCTTTTCTGAAGCCGCCGACATTCATGACAAGGCTTTTTCGATATATTTCAAAATGAGATGTGTAATTAAAGGACAAAAGATATTCGGGGGACCAACCGGGCTTCATGAAATGCATATACCGTCCCCCAGCCGGGGATATCATGTCCCGATCACTATAGAAATAATCGATGTCCTGTTTTTGAAGCGCCAGGACAAACGAAAAGAGCGCATCAGGACAGAGCTCATCATCTTGATCCATCAGTGCGACATAATCGCCGGAAGCCTTTTGAAGCGAATACTGAGACGCCCCTGCGATGCCTGCATGAACAGGGTTCAGATGCACCTTGACGCGCCGGTCTCTCAATCTGCCCAGGACTTTAAGATAATCCATATTGGTTGACCGATCATCTGCAATACAGAGTTCCCAGTGAGGATACGCCTGCCATAACAGTGAATCAATCGCCTGCTTGAATTCGGAAGGGTCTGGATTGTAAACAGGCATGATGATGGAAATAAGCGGCTTTTTCTTGCACCCTTTCGCCGCGTTATGGAGCTGAATCAGCCCCTGCCGGGTGAAAAAACGGTTTCTGGAAAGCCACAACGCATACTCGGACCATTCAGAGATAGAATATCTTCGCAGGAAGTCCTCATTGTCTTCGTATAAAAATGCGGGAGATTTGGTCAGACGGCCCTTTGCCGCTCTGATATCCTGAATATTCAAAATATATGACTTCCTGCCGGATGTCTTCTCGATCTGTAAAGAGGGCGGGGAACATGTTGAAACTGATGCGATTTTGAAGCAATCTTCAGCAGAAATTCATGATCCCGGGTTACCGCATCATCGAGGTCGCAGGCTCCCACGGCCATGCCCATCTCTTTTCTGTAAACCATAAAATGCGCCATATCCTGACGGCTCAGCAGATCGTCTATCGAAAAATCCGATCTGAACACGATGTCGAAAACATTTTCATTTCCATCGACCAATATTTCATCAGAATAGATAACATCAACATCTTGATTCTCTAAAATTTTCTTTGCTATGTAATAAAGCGCATCCGGTTCCAACAGGCCATCAGGGTCTAGCACGGCAACAAACCCACCTTTTGCAGCCGATAAGCCATCCTGAGACGCCGCCGCCACCCCACGGTTCGACCTGTGTTCTTTAAACCTTGCATCTATGTTTACCCATTTATTTATTACAGAAACGGTTCCATCATCGGTTGATAAATCGCTGACAATTGTTGCATCCCAATTGTGATAACTCTGGCTGTAAATCGATTTCAGGGCTGAATCAAGCCGGCCATGATTTAAATTGTACACAGAAACAATCAAACTTATTAAAGGCGCATCCGACCATGAAAGTGCTTCATGTCTCTGGTTGATCAAATCCCTTTCTGTTGCCCCATTTCTTTGCAACCAATCGTTGTACACATGATGATGGGGTATCGGTTTTGGGCGAATGTAATCATAATCCGACCGATCGGGATCAAAGGCTGTTTTTCCGGCTATATACAAATAAATCTTTATGATAAAGGCATAAACCCCGTATGAGCGAATGTAACCATCTGCTTTCCTGTAATCCGTTTTTACCCGCGTAACCAAAGATTTCAAAGCACCCGTTATTTCTCTCTGGAAGTATCTCGCTGCCCGGATTGGAATGGTTATCCGCCATGAAATTGTGTTTTGCATCTTTTTCACTTCATTTCTACATTCTTGCAAACAAGCATACATTCGTTCATTTTCCGATTCAAACATGGCGATCAAGCTAAGGCATTCGATCTTTTCCGACGCATATCGGGCGATACGGTTTCGACTGTCTATCAGCGCAAAATCAATCTGCTTTCTCACCATCGATACCGTAGCGTTATCAAGACGTTTAAGCCTGACCTTTTCTTCCGCTGCCCGTATTTCTCTTTCAGTCAACCGGCCGCCGTCCAAAGACGCCCCCAAACGACTGTACTCAACAACCACCTCCGGGATATATTTAAAAAAATATTTATCGGCGATATTCAAGAGAAAATCCCACTCTTCGCATCCCGTCAGCGATTCATCTATGGGTCCAAAATCATGAAACAGGCGTTCATCAAACAAAAGCGCATTAAAAGGAATCTCATTCCGATATAACAATATGTCCCTGTCGAAAGGAAATGCAAGGAGGGCATCTTTTTTGGAAATATCCAGCAAGCCTTTTTCATCATGGAACTTTAAAATTGCCTGACCGTAAACGACCGGCCATCCGCCGCAATCCATAGCCGAACATAACACCCTTATGGCGTCTTTATAATAGATAGCGTCATCATCCAGAAAGCCGACATATTTTCCCCTGGCGCTATTTATCCCGATATTTCTCGCATGCGCCCTGCCTGCGGTTTTTTTCAGTACGATATAATTCAGGGAAACTTTGCCAAGAATGCCTTTGAGCTTCTCGATGTCAAGATCGCAGCCGCCATCATTGACCAATACGACCTCAATCGGCCTGTAGGTCTGCACGGCAATACTCATCAGGGCTCTGATCAGAAGCTTATATCTGTCTTTTGTCCGGATGATTATCGAAACCAAAAAAGGAGTTGTCTGCGACATCCCGGAGATAACCGATAACTTTCGGTTATCATTTTTTCCATATTTCAACCAATGTTCCCGTCCTGAAGACAACCTGCCCGACATAACCTGTTCTGCGATATCCGGATTGGAGGACAAATAGTCTGCCTCGTTAAAAACATCCGATGGCAGGTTTAGGAACAGCCGAATCGACGATTTATCTTCATTGGGGGTTGTGGCCGGCATGGCGGCAGCGGATAGATAATCGGTTCGATAGGAAAAGCGTAGAACCGGTTCCTGTACACCGCCGACCATGGATGAAGAATCTTCTTTCTTTATAAACTGCTTTCGGATGCCAAGAAAAAAATCCATCCACTCGGAAGGACGGGTATCCCAGTCCATCAACCACGACAAGGATCTGTTGTTAAGCCGTTCGGGAAAGGCGCCGATCCGGGTTGCGGCAATCGGAACACCAAAGGCCATCAATTCGCTCAAGACGTAGCTATATGTTTCGGGCCACATTGCAGGTATCCAGGCAATATGCGGATTGATTTTTTTAAGCAGCGGAGCAAGTGTCTCTTCAGTGTACGACCCATAAACGGTCAATTTTGAAAATGGTTTTTCAGATAGCTTTCGATATGAATCCCCCACCAGATGAAACGCTAATGGAGCTTTCTCCCGCTCAGACAGAACAGACACTTCACTTAAAATTTCCGCGCCCTTACGTCTTCCGAGGTTTCCCACAACCACTACCCGAAGGGCTTCTGTTGAACCGATTTCGGGAAATGCCGGCGCCGGATATGTTCCCGTACACTCATGATCCGGATGATATGCCACAAGAATATTCAGGTCATCAAAAAAGGTTTTGAAGCGGACAGCCATATCCCAGGAAGGCGCAAAAATGCGATCGGCGCTTTTAAGAAAGGCATGATGATTTTTTCGCCAGGCATGAATATCCATGTTCCTGTCAACCGCACATTTTCGGCAGAAAAGTTCCCCCTTTTCTCCGCAGTAGCGCTCATTTTCGTCAACCAGGAAAATGTTTGGACACACCAGATAATAATCATGGAGCGTCACATCACCGGGAATGGACAGTTCTTCCGGAAGGCGATGGATAATTCCGGGTACGTTAATCAGGTGGTGAAAATGAATCCTGCATACCCTTGCCTGTTTAAAAAATGATTTCAGCAGATCGTATTCACTCGGAAGCCTGAAACAGAGCTTTAAGTTCTCGCCTTTATTTTCCCAGGATACACTGAAATAATCATTTATTTCGGGGCGTAAAACCAGAAATACTGCTGAGTCTGTAAAAAAATCAACCAGTTCTTTAACATGTTTTTCAACTCCCCCCCCCCAATTATGACTGACCAGCAGGATGACCGGCCGGGTTTGCGCAAACAGTCTGTCGAGAGCAACAGCTTTTTGATGTGGCATTTAAGCCTGTTTCCTATGAAGAAATATTGTTTTACGGTAAAATGCGACCATTTTTTCTGCAATAATTTCTCTGTTAAATTCGCTGACCGCTTTTTCCCGCGCTTTTACTGCAAAATCCATTCTTTTTTCATGATGACGCAAAAGATCGATCAATGCGCCGGCCAGCGATTCGGAATCGTTTGGAGCAACGATAATGCCGTTTACCCCATTTTCTATGTATTCCGGCATCCCCCCGGCAGATGTTCCGATTACCGGCAAGCCACAGGACATGGCTTCAAGGCAGGTATACGGAGAATTATCATACAATGACGGAACAACCGAGATATCTCCCCTGCAATAATAACCAGGCAATGCTTCATAAGATATCGGATCGATAAATTTGACATTTCCTGCAGCGCCTTGATCTCTCAAGACATCCATCATATACGCTTTCATCGATGAATACCCCAGAACCCCCGCACGGTCGCTCCCCAGAATGTCAAACTGCGTGTTATGGACTGCTCGAAGGACGTTAGGGATTGCCTGAGCCAGAATATGCACGCCTTTTCGATCTTCGAGCCGACCGGCAAACACAACGCGAAGGTGCTTTGATTGCGACAAATTCCGGTTGCCTGTGGGTGAAAATTGGTCGGTGTCAATGGGATTATAGATAATATCAATTTTCCGGTTTATTTTGAAATGCTGTTTCACCATACCGGCAAGGTTATCGCTAGGGGAGTTGACAGCCGTTGCGCTTCGAATAGAAGATTTTTCTAAAAGCCCAATGAAATAATAGTCTAATTTATTGGTTGCCTTGTTCATTCCCAGTCTGCCGATCAGCGAAAGCGGAGTAAACAGCCTGACGGCAGTCGGGTAAAGATTCTTTCGAATCGTGCAGAATCCTTCTCCGATGTGTTCCGGGAAATCAATCACATCGAAAAATTTTTCTTTATGAAGTTCTTCAATTTTTTCGGATAGTTTCTTGCTGTGCCAATACGCATACGGCGAAAGCGCAACATTTGCACATTCCCATAGCGTTTTTTTTATAAACGGCATTTCAGGAGAGGCAATGCGATGAATGCGAATACCGTTATCTTCAGAAAGAGAATTCCGGTACGGCGAAAATGCGACCACATCCACTTCATGCCCGATATTCTTCAGCCCGTGCGCCAGATGATAAGTAAACGTTCCAATTCCGCCCCATAGCGTTTCCGGGGGATACTCGCGCGAAACAATACAGATTTTCAAAGGACTGTCATGCATTAATCCAAATTGACCGTTCACCGTTCACCGTTGACGGTTGACGGTGAACGGTGAACGGTGAACGGTGAACGGTGCGGGTGAACCGGATTGCCGTTCCCTTTGAACCTGTATTTTTCGATTAAGTAACTCCGCCTCTCATTCTCCGGGTATTGGTCGATGATGGATTGAATCGCGCAATACTGGCTGATCAGTTTTGATTCTATGAGATTTTTAACGGGGATATCCAGCTTCATTCTGTTGCGAAAACCGGCATAGTGCGGACTGTAATACAGTTCATGATAGACGATCAATTCGTCTATCAAATCCAGGAGACCGGCCTCAGACCTGTTTTGGACAGTTGTTCCTTTGTGATGCAGGCGAAAAGTAACACGTTTTTCATCTGTAAAACAAAAGCCTTCATTGATCGCCGCCCGCATCCAGTACTCCCAGTCGAGGATCTGGGTCAAATCCGTATTGAAATATCCAAACCGGGAAATTATCGAATGGTGAAACATAACTGCAGTCGGCTCACCGATACAGTTGAAAACAGGATATTCTTCCGCATGCCTGGCGAAATCCTCGGCAAGAACCACCCCGGAACTGTCTGGAAAACGGTTGGCAATGGAATTGTTGCGGACATAATTCAGAAAGTTTTCTTGAAATGCTCTGGAGACATTTTGATGAAACAAAAATGTGCGTCCGCAAACCGCCATTTTTTTATCTGTCTGAATTGCCAGTTCATAAAGTTTTTCAATGCAATCCGGTGAGATGAGATCATCTTGAAAGACAAACTTGATCCACTCTCCGGTTGCCATTTCAAGACATTTGTTCCAGTTTCCACCCAGCCCTTTTCGAATCGAATTCTGATAAATCCGGACTTCGGAAACATTCCTGGTAGCCTCTCTGGCAATCTCGAGCGTATTGTCTGTCGAATTATCATCTACGATAATAATTTCGACATTCCGGTAGGTTTGCGCTAAAATACCGCCCATGACTTCCTGCAAATAATCCGCGCCGTTATATGTCGGTATGCAAATGCTGACAAGTCCTTTTCGAGGGATCATTTTTTACCATAACATATTTGATTATTTCAAGAAATGAAATCATGAAGCCCGGATATTCTGAGTTTTGGCTTGTTACAGATAACAAAATGAAAACCTCTTGGAATTTTTTTGGGCATCGGATAATATGGGTCTGGTTTTACCTTCGCCCACGGGGGAATATAAACATGACAAAACTCATGGATAGTAACACTTTCTCCCATACGGCGAAAGAAGAAAAAGGAAAAGTGACTTAAAAATCAGTGCTTGATTTTGGCGATTGTGTCTTATTTTCATTAACATATTCAGAAAGGACGTTCACCACAGTCTATGATAAAAACATCAGATAAAATATTTATCGCTCGGCTGTTATTACATGCAGTTAAAGCGGTTCAGACCTTGCTTGGCAAATCTAACAGGAACATAGCCGTGGTGAAACGCCGTGGAATCCGGTGGAACCTTGATTTGAATGAGGGGATAGATTTTTCGATATACCTGATCGGCGGTTTTGAACCAAGAACTCTCAGGCTATATCAGAAAATAATTAAACCCGGATATACAGTACTGGATATCGGCGCCAATGTAGGCTCCCATACCCTGCCGCTTGCCAGGCTCGTGGGGAACAACGGAAGGGTTGTGGCCTTTGAGCCGACAGCCTTTGCGTACCGCAAGCTTATCGTGAATATCGGTTTGAACCCGGAACTTTCACCACGAATTATCCCAAGGCAGGCAATGCTCGTTGCTGACAGCCGATCCAGGCTCTTACCTGGCCTGTTTTCAAGCTGGCCGCTTGAAAACAGCGGTGATTTGCATGAAGAACACAAGGGGCGATTGATGGACACTTCTGGTGCTTCAGTTGAAACGATTGACGATGCTGTTGATCGCCTGAATCTTTTCAGAATCGATTTTCTAAAGATCGATGTGGATGGTTATGAATACCCAGTGTTGAAAGGAGGTTTGCAAACCCTGAAAATTCATAAGCCATCCATCATCATGGAATTTGCGCCTTATTTGATCAAACTGGAGGAATTCTGTGATATGGTGGAATTATTGTTGGAACTTGGATATCGATTCCACAATGCCAACTCGATGAAGCAATTACCGAGTGATGCGCATGCACTTAAAAATTTGATTCCCCCCGGCGCATCTTTGAATATTTATTGTTCATGCCTTGGATAGATATCGCCGATGATGTGAGGTCAACCGGGGGCATTGGATGTGAAAGTATACCTGCTAGAGACAGCGAGGAATGGTTTATATCTTATGAAAAATACAAATGAATATCTTTTTCGGTGCAAGGCGTTAATTCCGCATACCATCGTTGTTCTATGGTTGATATATCTTGGGACGATGATATGGCAACATGACGTCCAGAGCGTTCAGCCACCTCATTATGATTCCCTGACGTATATGCAGAAAGCCATGAATTTCTGGAAGGCTGTGGATCAAGGAAATCTGTTTAACCCCCTGAATATTGAGCCGACAAATCGACCACCCGGAA
>CAJBLH010000108.1 GCA_903953895.1 uncultured Desulfobacteraceae bacterium
CCAGCGACAATAAATGGTAGGCGCTCGGCACACGGAATTTTCACAGGTTCCTCCCAATGTTTCAGGAAAAAGACGGTGTACCAAACTATTATTTCACAAATTTCCTAAAATGTCCTGAACTATTTTTCGAAAACTCAAGTTCATAGACTTTCGTAAATTGGCTCATTGAAAAACAAATATACTTGGATACTGGTTTCGAAGCTTCAGCTTTGTGTTGTTTCCACATCATGTTTACTGAAAGTTTGGTCGGTCAAACAGTTACTAATGTAATAATTCATAGCATCGCCCCTACTGATTCGAGTTCGGTTTTATGTTAATTCACAATGAGACCATAATTTTAAGATAGTTTCTAAGTGGTACAGGCGTAAGACCGCTGTACAACAAAATGTCATTGTGAAGGCTGAATGCCTTCCATTGGCTCGGCAGTGGCGCCCAAGTAAATCGCATGTTCCAAAACAAGTCAGGCTGCAAGGATGAATTTGCGGCCAACGACTATTCCAAATGATATGGTTTGGATGTCTCAGGATGTTGCCGAAAACTTGTTTATCCTGAAAAGCAAAAAATCCCTGGTGGACAGATACATTCAGAACTTTGAAGCGCATGAAGGGCATTCGGTGGGGTATGCAGGAAGATGATTTAAATAAAAATGGGCGATTTTTCTTTACCCTGCATCTTTGTCATGTTTTTTTGACTGGTAAAATTACACGACAGGTAAAAACGCTGGATAGATGCTGGATAAAACCATCACAAACGAAAAAAGGATTTACAGCATTTAGCTATAAATCCTTGATTTTATTGGTGGGCCGTGTTGGAATCGAACCAACAACCTACTGATTAAGAGTCGGTTAAAAACCGTTTTAACCTATTTTCACCCACCGTCATAAATCATATCAAACTGCTTGACATAATTAAATAAAACTGCTAAATTCCCATCACATAGAATCACTTAAAATCACCTTACGTTGAACGAAAAGTTGTGACAGAGTTGTGACACTTTTTTACTGGGGAAAGCCTTATGAGTTGGGAAAAAACGGACTATCCGGGCGTCTATGTTCGAGCTTTGCAAAACGCTAAACACGGCATTTTAAAGGATTTGAATATTTCAATCAGATTCCAATTTAACGAGAAGAATTATCAAGAGACAATCGGGCGAGCTTCAGAAGGCAACACGCCTAAAAAAGCCTTTTTACTTCTTTCTGAACTGAAAAACAATCAGCGCCAAGGGGCTGGGCCGGTTACACTTCAGGAAAGGCGAGAGCTTGAACAAGTACGGAAAAAAACCGAGCGAATCATGGCCGAAAAACTTGACAAGGAAAGCATGACGTTTTCCACTCTGTTTGAAATTTACTTAAAGCAGCAGCAGTCCGATGGAAAAAAATCATGGCAAGAGGAGCAGCGCTTTTTTAAAAACTGGATTCAGCCTGTCATTGGAAATTTGCGACTACTTGACATTGCACCAATACATTTTGAGCGCATTAAATTGAACATGAAGGCCGGTAGCAAGCGGAAAGATTGGGGCGGGCTATCAGCAAGATCAATCTTTTATTGTCTTGCAGTTTGCAGGCAGGTTTTCAATTATGGCCGGAAGCAGGATCATTTTCATGGTGATAATCCCGTTTGCAAGGTGAAAAAACCAGTTGCTGATAATCGCCGGATGAGGTTCTTAACGCACCAGGAAGCGCAAATACTTCTTGATGAAATCCGGGTTCATTCTGTCTTGACATACCGGATCACTTTAATCAGCCTTCATTGTGGGCTACGTTTTGGGGAAATCGCCGGGTTGACGTGGCAAGATTTGAATTTCCAGGATGACACCATTTTAATCCGAAACCCCAAAAACGGACAAACACGGGTTGCCTTTTTAACCGATGCAGTCAAGGCAATGTTCCTTGAAATCGAACCGGGCAAAGCCGGAGATTTTGTTTTTCAGAACACCGGGAAGAATGAGCGGATGAGCCAGATTCCCGACACTTTCATGAAAGCTGTCAACAAAGTTGGATTGAATGATTCAATTGAAGATTCAAGGTTGAAAGTGGTTTTTCATTCATGCCGCCATTCCTTTGCCAGTTGGTTGGTTGCCGATGGAACGGATTTGTTTCAAGTGCGGGAACTGATGGGCCACAAGTCAATTGCGATGACGGCAAGGTATAGCCACCTATCGCCGGACACGCTACGAAAGGCTGTCAAGTCTATGGAGACCGCAATACAGTTGAAACCTGGAGCTGATGCAGTCCAGTTAATGAAATGAGGCCGCTCCGGTTGACAATACATAATAAATCATGCCAGGGATGGTGAATAATTCAAGGATGAAAGGGATGACAAGTAATCAACACAGCTTTCTGTTGGCAAAGTTTGCCATATGAATTATATTGGCAAGAAACTCAGTTAATAAGGAGGCCCCACCATGGCGACTCTGAATGTATCGATGCCCGATGAGCTGCGGGCGTTTATTGAAACCCGCGTCAACACAGGAGAGTATCAAAGCGCCAGCGATTATTTGCGCGACCTCATAAGGCATGATCACGAAGAAATAGACCGGCTCTTGATGGAAGGGATTGAAAGCGGCCGAGCGACTCTGCTTGATATGCCGGCTCTGCAAAAGAAGGCAGCGGCATTGCTTCACAAAGAGCAAGGCAGATAAATGCCCAAAATCTGGATAACACCCGCGGCGGAAGACGATCTGATAAACATATGGGTTTATATTGCACGGAATAATCCCGAAGCGGCTGACCGGACTTATCAGTCTGCTGAAAAAACCTTTGAAACCCTCGCAGCCATGCCGGAGATTGGAACTGTATATTGGACAAGTCGGGCCAGGTTAAAGGGTTTGAAGTTCTTTGCCGTAAAACAATTTCATAACTATGTCATCTATTATCGGGAGATAGCGGATGGTGTTGAAATTGTCCGTGTCTTGCATGCTCGCATGGAAAAAAACAGGCGATTGGAACCAGAAAACTGATTTTTCTTCACCGCCAAAATTTTTCAAACCGGCCCGGATTCATAAGCACAAGGGATGGTAATGTTGCTGCTATGACCCCGAAGGTCTGCATTGACTAAGGTCATCATAGATGAGAAAACGGAAACAGTAGATGACAATATCTACCATATACACGATTGCGGATCTCAAGCCACAATGATAGAGGGCGATGTTGCACTCACGTCCTTACCTCAGGCTGATGGACTCGCTAAGCCTCGACCGGTAATTCTTCTACTGCGGATGCCTCCGTTTGGCGACTGGCTTATTTGTGGTGTCAGCACCCAAATATCACCAGCGAGTCGTTGGCTTCGACGAAACCATCGAACCATTGCATCCTGATTTCGCCCACAGCGGCCTCAAGGCAGCCTCGCTCATCCGCCTTGGTTTTCTCGCCGTCCTGCCATCCAACCAATTTCTCGGCATTATTGGTTCCATCTCACTGGGGCGCCATATGCGCCTGCTTCAGAGGCTTTCGGTATGTCTCGTAATTCGGACGGCTTCGTAAACCGTTCATGACACATGCGGCGCCCCGATAAATGAAACTTGCTTCTCACGCAAAGGCGAAAAGGATACTTCGTTCCGTTTATTCTATGGGTTAAAGTGTTTTCGCGGCCGTCTGCTGATCGCTATTTGACATCCAGTTTGGATATTATCCCGAGATATTTTTTGATGTGTTTTGCTAATGCATTATCAATTTCCTGATGCCTCGGCACGGGTTGCTTCTGAGATGTTTTGGGGTTCAGGTATATGTCATGGTTTGCCCCATGCCTGTAAAAATGACAGCCGGCTTCAATCAATTGTCGAATCAACTCACTGCGCTTCATAGCGCCACTTCTTTGATCTGATAATTATCCGGAACGTCATCCAGTACCATCAAATGATAGGCATCCTTCAGGTTCTCCTCCAACTCCTGGATCGTTTCGCCTTGTGACATAATCTCAGGATGTTCCAATAATTTCCCCAACCAGAATTTTTCGCTTTTCCAATAAATCATCGTGGTTCGATGGTGTTGCATGTTGGTCGTTCTCCCTTTCAAAGGATTTTCATTTTATTTCGAAAAATTCTTGAGTTGGCTTGCCAAGCTACCATCTCTGGCATTTTTCAAAAGGTTTTTCAATACGACGAAAAATAATACAATTTATCATCAACAGCCGGAAATACCAATTGCTTCTTTATGGTCGTCCGATTTCGGCGATTGATACAACACAGAATTTCCGAAATTGTGTACCTGGCCTAGCTGCCGGTTTCCCAGACCATCGATTTGATTCGTTTTTGACGACTTAACGTCAACAAAAACTACCATGTTCATTACCCCGTCCACATTCTCTTGCAGACCACTTAAGTTCTTGACATTCTATCTCAGGAAAAATATCGCTATCTTAGCGAGATGGGTAAATATGTCGTATCTAAAAAAACGACAAGAGAGGGGCATGTATGCCTCAGAACACACAAAAGATACACTATCAGGGAAAGCCAATTGTGCGGACAGAACATCCGCACATTGTGAAGGTAAAGGGTGTGGCCAGCAGCACATTAGATGAAGCCTATGCTTCACAAGGGAAATCCCATTATGGGATCATTTTTACCGATCAAATATTCCCTATTTTCAGCTATGTTCGCTATGTGGAAATCATAAATTTAGGCACGGAATTGCCCGGCACGTAAAATCAGCGGCAGAGACTGCCCGGCCAGGCAAATCAATCCACCCGGGCCGATGGGCAGTTTCAGTTTTTCAAGCGTTTGAAAATGCCGGACATCGTTTTTTCCGGGAGATGCTGTTTTTTTAATCTCCATTCGTATGATACGGCTCCAGCAGATAGACGATATCGGAAGCCTGCAAGATGGAAAGCCAGCTTTTGGCGGTGTTGGGGGCAATATCCGCATCGCGTGCCAGTTCGGATAGATTCAGGATTTGAGCAGTTCGAGCCGAAGCAGCCCGAATAATCTGCATGAAGAGCGCCGGATCTTGTCTGGCAAGGCTTAGAACCAGCGGATCATCGAGGGTGACGTATCCCTGGTCGTTCCGGCAGATGTGCTGAAGCAACGTTGTTTTGCCCACTTGACTGGCACCGGTGACCAGCAGCACGGGAAATTGTTCGGGAACATACGGCGCAAAAACGAAAATTGTCTATAATCCCTTTACTTTAAACAAGCAGACTTGTGCGCCTGCGGATCATTCCATTAATCGACAAAGTAGTCGTCTTCGCCCTGAAAGGCGGGACGGCTATCAATTTCTTTGCAAGGGATCTTCCCCGAATCTCCGTCGATATTGACCTCGTGTATCTTCCCGTTGGCGAAAGGGATTTATCCCTTCGTGATATAAGCGCCACGCTTGCCCGCATATCCCGGGACATCGAGAGCAGGATTCCCGAAACGAAAGTCTTTTTCAAGAAAATCAAGGGGACCGATTTTTTGAGCGGCTTGTTTGTTCGGCGACAGGAGACGATGGTCAAGATCGAGCCGAATCTGGTCATACGAGGTTCCGTATATCCGCCTGAAAGAAGAGTCCTCTCCCCGAAAGCCGGCGATCACTTCGAGATTTCCGTGGAATGTCAGATTTTATCTGAAGATGAATTATACGCAGGAAAAATCTGTGCTGCCCTGGATCGCCAGCACCCGCGGGATCTCTTCGATATCAGGATGCTTCTTAAATATGGAAATTTCAGCGCCGCTATGCGAAAGGCGTTTGTCGTTTACCTGATCAGCCATGATCGGCCCATGATAGAGCTTCTCAATCCTGGATTCTTAGATATCCTGCCTGTTTTTGAAAGCGAATTTCAAGGCATGACTCTGGAAGCCGTCACCTGCGAAGACCTGGAAAAGACCAGAACAACTGGCTGCTTTCCCAAAGAAAAACGGCCATTTTGAATTTTGGCTCCCCCTGGTGGACGCACTTCGAAACCAATTCGCCGGTTCGTCTAAAGAAATGATAAACACCATTCTTGTCGCTCAGGCTCAAGTTAGCGATGGATTCCTCGCTGTCCAACA
>CAJBLH010000109.1 GCA_903953895.1 uncultured Desulfobacteraceae bacterium
CCAGCGACAATAAATGGTAGGCGCTCGGCACACGGAATTTTCACAGGTTCCTCCCAATGTTTCAGGAAAAAGACGGTGTACCAAACTATTATTTCACAAATTTCCTAAAATGTCCTGAACTATTTTTCGAAAACTCAAGGATGTTGTATGGCCAGAAGGGATTTCAACCCGTATTCGCAATTTGTTTCTCTTAAATCTCGATCTGCACGGTAAGCTTTCCGATTGGCTTGGCAGTGCACCCAATCCTGAAGGAGGCGTGCAATGAATGGTTTTCGCCCGCTATCATTAGCTCAACATTTTGAAGCACCTGATAATCATCGTTGTTGTTTCGGATGGTTGTGCGGTTACTCCGCTGATGCCGCGTTTCTTGATGATGCCGCAGAGCGTTTTACACGGCAAACCCGTAGAAGTCGTGAATCTGATGGTAAAATTGCTTTGGCTGTTATGCTTGATCCAGGAAATATACAGATCACGCTGACAGATGCACCGAGTGTTGCACATTTGCCGATAATAAATCCCAAAGATAAACCATTCCTGTTACTCCATGCGAAAATTGCGATTTTAGGATTTCAGAGTAATGAGCATGGTTGGCTGCTCCGTTTGATCGTCTCTACGGGAAATTGGACTCGTGAAACATTAGAAGACAGCATTGATCTGGCATGGAGAATTGATCTTTCCAGTGAAGATTTGAAAAACCCTGATTCTGCTGTTCATCAAGCTTGTGCCGACATGAAAGCAGCCTGGAATTTGTTGAGCTGGCTTAAAGAATTCTTCGATACGAAAATATTGGATGCTCGGCCACTGGGGCGTAAGGATAGCGAAACAGTAATTGCCATGCAATTATTCAAATCATGGATTGAAGAAGTCGAAAAGAATGCACCAAAAAATGTGGAAACAAAGCCACGTTTCTTTGATAATCGAGAGAAATCATTTTTTAATCAGTTGCCAGATATGATCAAGGCAACAGGTTTTGAGGGAAAACGTAATTATCTTGCAATGGGTTCAGGTTTTTATGAAACTGCATCAAACAATAATATGACACCATCTATACTGAGTGATATCTGTGATTCTCTCAGGTCAGAGCAGTTTTTGACGGCAAGACCTAAGATGAATATTTTCGTAAACCCTTTAGCATGCCAATCAGTAGCCGTTTCGTTGGACACCTTGAAGCAGCAAGGTTTTACTGTTCGACCTGCCGCACAACCACCCTACTTCGGACAAAAAGTACGATCTCTCCACGCCAAATTCATTTTCAGTGCCAATTACCGAGAAGATTCCGATTCCTTCACTAGTGCTTGGCTTTATCTTGGGTCAGGTAATCTTACAGGGCCAGGATTTCGCAATAAAATGTCGGCAAATGGAGGTAATTTGGAAGCGGGTGTCGTTTTTGTACCTAACCGTTTGTATTGGAAACAACAGAGAGATATCAATCAATCGCAAGTGGTTATGAATGTTTTACCGATTCAGAAGGAAACTGATGTTGACAACTTACAAAATAAATTATCAGCAGGTAATGACATGCAGGAAAGGGATATCCAGTTTATCGCAGCGCCCATTGCCTGGTTGTTATTAGGCAGCGAATCAGGTTCCTACTGGTTAATGGATTCGGATGGATCGGAACCTACTTATGAAATTCTTGATGAAAGCGGACAACCATGCGTTTATGACCAGGAAGGGAAGAAATTCAAATGGATAGGTAATTGTCCACGACAAGTGCAACTGAGATGGAAGGAAGAAGGTCAAACACATCACTCCACCGTACCTGTTCTCGATGAATATGGCCGTTTTGCCGCAACAGCATTGTCACAAATTGATATTGATGAGGCGTGGTGGCAGTTGGCAAATTTTCCCATGCCGCCAAATGACGAAGATATTCCCCCTGTTGGTGAACCTAAAGAACAGACAAAACCCATCGACAAACAACCAACGACAAAATATGAATCTTCCTATCCGATACGTCGGATGATGCAACTTATCGAGAACATAGCTGAAAAACAAACACGCATTTCTCAGGTTGACTGGGCATCATGGTGTAACCGACTTGAGCAATGTCTGACTCAAGTTTCAGGCAGTTTAATAATCGATTCATTTGTCAAAATGGAAATCAATCCAATCAGCCCATTGTGGTACCCGCCATTTCGTCCAGAATTTGCAGAATCGGACGAAACGAAAGAAGGTCAACGATACGAGGATGTCCTTAAGAAAATAGAGGCAAAATGGAATGTTGGGTCTCTAACGCATATCAGGGGAGTTAATGATGATAGAAGAATGGAATGATGTTGCAACTCGACTAAATAAATTTGCCGACAACCCGTCTCATAGGGGAAACCGCGGATATAGCCTTAATCCCGGTCAATGTGCAAGCTTGCTGGCTATTGCCGAACGTATCACAAAAAATGGAATGGTCATTGCTGATGAAGTGGGAATGGGCAAAACCTGCATCGCGGTAGAACTCGCTCGAAGTGTAGTTGATTCGGGTGGCCGGGTGGCCATTCTTGTTCCGCCTGGTTTGGGCTACCAATGGCAGGACGAATTGATCAAAGGTAATGTAAATGCTCCTTTGATATTGCGCAGCCTTTCTCAATATCTTAATGCTTGGCGTTTCGGGAATCAACAGCCATGGTTTCAAAATCAGGTTGTTGTAATTTCTCATTCTTTTACCAACTGGGTCATCCAACAGAGGAATGCTCATCCTGACAAATGGACATTATTGCCAGAGTTGTATGCTCAATGGCGCAGGAGAAAAACAAATATATTTCCAAGAAATTATAGAAGAAACGACAGGTTAAGAAGTGTTCTGTCCAGAAATGCAGCTTGTAGTATCTGCGAAGCCATTCCAGAAGATGAACAACATCCTGCTTGGCAGATTATGAATGAAGTTAGCCAAAAGTTTACCTGGCCTCAAGATTTGTTAAATGGATCATACCAACAAGGTACAGATTTAAAACTATTTTTGCAAAAAGTCGTTGGGATAGGATTAGGTACATTTGATCTTGTAATCATAGATGAAGCACATAAGAGCCGCGCTATCGAAAAAAACTTATCGCGTCTAATTAATAACGTTGTATTAAAATCTACCAATGGACGCATATTTGCTATGACTGCAACACCCGTTGAACTAGATATAACCCAATGGGGACAGATATTAGAACGCATTGGAGTTGATGAACAATCACTTTCTCCGATCAAACAAGCTATTGAATCATATTCAAATGCAGTCAACCGTGTACGTCAGTGCCCAAGTAGTGAAGATGCACGAAAAGCTTACAAACAGTCATCTGAAATATTTCAAGATTCAATATCTCCATATTTATTACGTCGAGACAAGCGAGAAGATATCGCAGTGAAGATATTTGCAGAGCACTCATGCCTTCCAATTCAGGATTATCGTCGCGAAACAGAAATATCAATCGAAACAGAAAAACTTTCGCTTCAATGGAAGCAGGCTGTGTGTGCCGCAGAATCATTGTCTTTTGTAACGCGGCGATCAGATAATAACCTCGCCAAACTCTTGTTTTTGTTTATAGGAAAGGGACATGGCATACATGCATTGCTTGATCATATCAAGCATGATGAAAATCAGGATAAAGAACAAGATGATTTCGATATGGTTGAGAAACAGTTCAACAACAATGTGAGTATTACTGAAAATTCAGATTCTAAAAAACGTCTCGAAAGATCCAACTGGTGGCTTAATATCATTAAATTGGCATTTTCAAATTCAAATGGTCATGACCCGTTGTTCGATCACCCCGCGATTTTGGCAGCAGTTGAAACAATTGAGGCGCTAACTGAAAAAGGCGAAAAGGTACTGGTATTTGGTCGATTTACTCTTCCACTGCGTGCCATGGTTGACTTGCTAAATGCAAGAGAAATGCTTCGGTGCCTGCAAAAAAATCGGTACTGGCCTCAATCCAAGGTTCACGGAAAATTATCTGATGCGGCGGATCAAAGTGATTGGCCAGCGGTACGAGCAGCTCATCTTCAGTTAAAGAGTCCAATACATCTGAATCAAATCGATCAGAAACTGAATGACCAATATCAAAAGCTTGAAGCTCAAAGAAAAAAATTTCGTCGTAATTTGATTTCAACAATCGAGGAAGGTTTCAGAGCTGTGAATGTTGATCAACGAGCAGAAATTCTATTTGATGCTTTCAAAGGTTCATTCAAGCGTATTTCGGATGATGAAAATGAACAACATCCACTCACCTTGGTTAGCAAGGCAATGTTTGAGTTGATGGGGAACGAGTCAGAATCAGCCTTGCCAACTAATTATGCCGAAGCTTTTATACAGCTTATCAATGCGTTAAGTGATCGGAAAGAAAGTAATTCAGATAATGAAGATAATTTGGACGAGGCTGAGGCAAGAGATACATGGAATGTCCTCAAAGATCGCCTTGAAATTGAATATGGTCGTACGCAGGGAAGTTTTGCTCGTCTCATGAATGGTAATACACCTCAAGCTTCAAGACGAATGTTACAACTTGCATTTAACCGATCAAACAGTTTCCCAAAGGTGTTGGTAGCTCAATCAGTAGTTGGTCGCGAAGGGCTGAATTTGCATAACGCTTGCCGCTTTGTGGTGTTACTTCATCCTGAATGGAATCCGGGAGTTGTTGAGCAACAAATTGGTAGAATAGATAGGGTGGGAAGCTATTGGAGCATGTTGCTCGATCAGGCGATTGACAACAATCTCAAAGGCGAAGAACTTCCCCGCATTGAGATACTTCCCGTTATTTTCAAAGGGACATACGATGAGCATAATTGGAAAGTCCTGCGTGAAAGATGGGATAACTTGCGTGCTCAGTTGCATGGTGTCGTAATTCCTTCAACAATGGTGAATGGTGATCAGATGATGAGCGCTTTGGCAAAGGAAATTAATCAATCAGCACCCAATTTTTCGCCCTCTCCCAAAACATTGTCAGCGGCGGCGCGAAAATGTACCAAATCGGGCGGCTTGAAAATGCGAGTCAGAAATGGGAGTAAAAGCAGTCACTGGATGCCGTTGTCAGGTTCCAGTGACCGTTTGATCACGGAGGCGGAGAGTTTCAGGTTTC
>CAJBLH010000110.1 GCA_903953895.1 uncultured Desulfobacteraceae bacterium
ATCCTCGCTGGTAAAAATCAATGACTTGATCCGCTCGGGGATAACGGCCTTCATCGACTTGACCGAGGAAAATGAGGGTTTGCTTCCCTATTCAGGTTTGCTTAAAACGGCATCCCACCTGCGATTTCCAATACGGGATGTATCAATACCGAGTTCGACAGTCATAACGGTTGCGATTCTTGACGCGATTGACCACCAGATCCAGCAAGGGGGGATGGTATATCTGCATTGCTGGGGAGGCGTTGGTCGAACTGGCGTCATTGTTGGATGCTGGTTAGCGCGGCATGGCTTCAAAGGGGAAGCTGCCCTTGTCCGACTGCATAAACTTTGGAAGCAGTGCCCCAAATCAACCTATCGACAGTCGCCGGAAACATATGAACAGGAACAATACATCGTGGAGTGGGAGGAATCTATATGACTACCGTACAAATGCGTTACCAGGGGTGCCTGGTGGGACTGGCTGTGGGAGATGCCATCGGAACAACCGTCGAGTTCAAATCGCCGGGCACTTTTCATCCGTTGACGGATATGGTCGGCGGCGGCCCGTTTGGCCTGGATAAAGGACAATGGACGGATGATACATCGATGGCGCTCTGCCTGGCCGAAAGTCTGATCACCTGCGAGACATTCGATGCGAACGATCAAATGGCGCGCTACACGCGATGGTGGAAGGAAGGGTATCTCAGCAGCAATGGGCGGTGCTTCGATATCGGCAATACGGTTTCGCAGGCGTTGCGGAAATACGCCCGTACCGGCGATCCGTTTGCCGGTGCAACGGATGCTTACTCTGCCGGCAATGGCAGCCTGATGCGGCTGGCGCCGGTTCCCCTGTTCTATGCGTCCGATCCGGAAAAAGCGATTGCCATGAGTGCGGAAAGCTCCAAAACGACCCACGGGGCGCTCACCTGTCTGGATGCCTGCCGATACTTTGGCGGGCTGATTATCGGCGCCGTTCGGGGTGATTCCAAAGAGGCGTTGCTTTCTTACCGGTATGCTCCGGTTGATGGGGTATGGGACCGCTTGCCGCTGTGTGCCGAGATCGATGAGATTGCCCGCGGTTCATACCAGCGGAAAAATCCGCCGGATATCGTCGGCAGCGGTTATGTCGTGCAGTCGCTCGAGGCGGCGCTGTGGGCATTCCATCAATCTTCGACATTCGAAGAAGGCTGCCTGCTGGCCGCCAATCTCGGAAACGATGCCGATACGACAGCCGCCATCTACGGGCAGATTGCCGGCGCGTATTACGGGATTGAAGGCATACGGAGTGACTGGCGTGAATGTCTGGCGCAGATTGATCTCATCCACAGGCTGGCAGACGGCCTGTTTCATCAAATAGAATGAAATGACGATATATTTTCTCACGGGTATGGTGATTGTTCGATAGATCGAGAAAGGAACCATAATGGCAAATGGATATGACTCGAACCTGGCGCTTGCGGTGCTGATTGACGCAGATAATACAAACCCGGCAATCATAGAGGGGCTGATAGCCGAAGTGGCAATGCTCGGTGTCTCCAGTGTAAAACGAATCTACGGAGACTGGACCACCCCCCAATTGGCCTCCTGGAGTTTTCGATCCAGCCGATTCAGCAGTTCAGATACACGACCGGAAAGAATGCAACAGACAGCGCAATGATCATCGACGCGATGGACTTGCTCTACTCAGGCAATGTCTCGGGATTCTGTCTGGTGTCGAGTGACAGCGATTTCACGAGGCTGGCCTCCCGCATACGGGAGTCGGGAAAACGGGTCTATGGCTTTGGGGAAAGAAAGACACCGCGCCCTTTTGTAGCCGCATGTGACCGGTTCATTTATACGGATGTCTTTGTTCAAACACCAGATGACGCTGCCATCAAGTCTCTGAAACAAGCCACCAATAAAGAGCTTCGCTGTGACAGCAAATTGTTGAATCTGATACGTTCGGCCATCGACGCCGCGTCGGATGAAACTGGCTGGGTGCTGTTGTCTGCCGTTGGGAACTACATCAGCAAGACGGTGAACGATTTTGATCCGAGAAATTACGGTTTTTCCAAACTCAATGGACTGATTACGGCGATGGGTCTGTTTGAAATCGAGCGCAGGGAGAGTCAGATATTTGTCAGGCAAATCCGCAAGAAAAACGTGAAAGATTCAGCGATTGTTTCAGGATAAGGTTGTTGAGGGGGGGGGGAAGCGGGTTATGGAATCCAAAGAAAAATGAAAAAAGGCGAAAAATAATTGACACAGAATAAACGTGATTATATGGAGACAAAGTATAACATCATGAAAAAACCGGAAGCAAAGCGGCAAGAGCCAAATTTGATGAACAAGAAAAATTCTGGTTTGATCATGATAAGAATACGTAAAAATATTTGTATTTGAGGTTCGCCGGGAATGGAAATGCATGGCGTCATCTGTCAAATTCAAATGGCCGGTCTTTTAAGGAGGTAATTTGCAAAAATACGTTCTCTTATTGATATTTGTATCTTCCATTACCCACGCAGCCAGCTTCGACTGCACCAAAGCCACAACACTGGTCGAAAAAGCCATCTGTTCCGAAAGCGATCTCTCGGCGCTCGATGAACAGTTGATGGCCAAATACAAAGACGCACTTTCCAATGTCCCCAACGCTGCAAATCTGAAAAACGATCAGAAATCCTGGTTGGTAAACGCACGAAACAAGTGCCAGGATACCGCCTGTCTCAAGCGTGCTTACATCGAACGTATCGCAGCCCTCGAACGTATTGCCGGATCCACTGCACCGAGTTCATCCAGTAAGAAAGCGGATGTGTCATGGGCCGGAACGTGGAATAGAACCGGTGGCACCTCTCATACAGAATCGAGTCTTGAAATTACCGAAAAAACACCTCAAGCCTTCGAGTTTACAATCAACACCATTTATGGCGCCAATGTTGGTGAGATCAGCGGTCTGGCATCTTTTGCGAAGGATTTCGCATCGTTCAAAGAAACCGAATATGGCTGCAAAGTCGAATTCAGAATGGTTGGAAAATGTATCAAAATCGATACATCTGAAGAATGCAGCAGTTTCGGCGGAATGGGCGTCTATTTTGATGGTACGTATTGTACTCGACTTTGTACATTTTCATGGCATGGTGGCCCGCCTACCACTTAATTTGTTCCATGCTCTTTGATAAATTTTCC
>CAJBLH010000111.1 GCA_903953895.1 uncultured Desulfobacteraceae bacterium
CAACCGCATACTTCCCGGATTTCGAGCGCTCATGAAGTTGCCAACTCTGCCTCAGCAGGTGATTGGCTTGCTTGGAAATCTGCCAAGGGGGCCCAAATCCAACTGAATTTTGTGACCATAGGGTTTTTCCTTTTAAATCTTCTATTGAACTTATAAAATCTGCGTCAGACCGGGTAAAAATAACCCAGGGTGCAAAAATATACTCATCGGTGAAGATCATGGTTTTCTTACGTTCTTCAGTAACTTTTGCAGTTGGAACCATATCCACAACGTCGTGTTGCTCAATATATTTAAGGGCTTGGGGCCAAGTGACTTCTGATTCACTTATGTACTTATATTTAATACCATTACGGTTGAAGATGTAAGTTAAATAATCTATGGCAATGCCTTGTATTTTACCATCTGTTATCATAAACGGAGGAATATTTCCGATGCGGACTCTAACTGTAAGATTTTTGTTAATCCAGCCTTGTTCTTCAGAGCTCAACGGTAATGCCGAATCATCTCCGAAACACGGCGCAGCAATAATAAATGCTACCCAAACAAGATGAAGTATATTTCTGAATATCATATTGAATTCTTCGATTCCATTTACGGGTAAATGTTTATTGCGACTTGAATGTTATGCTCGCATATAAACTTTCAGAAAATTCATTTCGCAAGTGCCGTCAAACAAATTAAACCCATTGCGTAATGTTGACATAGCCGCTTGTTGTGACCCATTTCTTGCTTGCCTATCCTGCATCAATCAAATATTCTTAACCTGAATTCTTAATCGTTATCAGATGGTATCCGAAAACAAGATATTCTCTTGTTATCCGAACACGATGTCAAGGAGTTACATTGAATCACGAAAAAATCACCTTATCCCAGCTTGAATCTTTTCTGCTGAAGGCTGCCGATATTCTACGCGGGAAAATGGATGCCTCCGAATTCAAGGAATTCATCTTTGGCATGCTTTTTCTGAAACGATTATCCGATGAATTCGATCGAAAACGGCGCCAATTGCGCCATGAAACCTTTGTACATCTAAAAGACCAACCTGATTTGGTTGAAGAACTTCTTGAAGACAAGACCTCCTATGGAGAGACATTTTATGTTCCCAGGCGTGCCCGCTGGCATGAGCCATGGATGGATGAAAAAGGCGAGACCGTCCCGGCTCTGAAAGATTTAAAGCATGATATCGGCAATATGCTGAACAAAGCCATTGCCGCCATCGAGGATGAGAACGATTCGCTTGCAGGCGTACTCAAGCACAATATCAATTTCAACGAAATCAAGGGAAAGACCAAGATCCCCGACCAGAAGTGGAAGGATCTGCTCGATCACTTCAACCAGCCGCGCTTTGTCCTGGTGAACGACAACTTCGAGTTCCCGGATCTGCTCGGCGCGGCGTATGAATACCTGATCAAGTATTTTGCCGACAGTGCTGGTAAAAAGGGCGGCGAATTTTATACGCCCGCCGAGGTTGTCCGACTGCTGGTCCAGCTCGTAAAACCCCAGGCCGGGAACACGATTTATGACCCGACTGTCGGCTCCGGGGGTTTTCTGATTCAGGCACACCAGTATGTGGAAGAGCAGGGCCAGGACCCCAACGACCTGGCCCTGTATGGTCAGGATTCCAATGGCACGGTCTGGTCCATCTGCAACATGAATATGATCCTTCATAACATCAGCCGTTTTACCATTGAAAACGGCGATACCCTGGAGGACCCGCAGATTCTGGAAAATGGGCAGATTCGAAAATTCGACCGGGTACTCGCCAATCCGCCGTTTTCTCAGAACTACAGCCGCGCCGGCGTTCAGTTTCCCCATCGCTTCCGGGAATGGTGTCCCGAATCCGGTAAAAAAGCCGACCTCATGTTCGTGCAGCACATGCTGGCCAGCCTTAAGGGGGATGGTCACATGGCGACCATCATGCCCCATGGGGTGCTGTTTCGGGGTGGTAAGGAAAAACTGATCCGGGAAATCTTCATAAATGATGACGTGATCGAGGCCATTGTCAGCCTGCCGCAGGGCTTGTTTTATGGTACCGGCATCCCTGCCTGCGTGCTGGTGTGCAACAAAAACAAGCCCGATCATTTGCGCAACAAGGTACTCTTCATCAACGCCGACCGGGAATTCGCCGAAGGCAAGAATCAAAATAAACTTCGCCCGGAAGATGTCGAGAAGATAGACACCATTTTCACCCATAAGCGGGAACTTCCCAAATACAGCCGTCTGGTCGATACGTCCGAAATCGTCGAAAAACACGATTACAACCTGAACATTCGCCGGTATGTGGACAACACCCCGGAGCCGGAGCCGGAAAATGTACAGGCCCATCTCATCGGCGGTATTCCGGAAGACGAGGTGGCTGCTCGTCATGACGACTTTTCCCGATTTGGACTTGCTGCTGAATCACTCTTTCAGCCGGATCGGCCCAAATACCTTGCCTTCAAGGATGTTGTTCAGAACAAAGCGGACATAAAAAACATCATCGAATCCGATCCGGCCCTTGTGCAGTCGCTTTCCACGCATGTGCAGGCACTTGAGGACTGGTGGCACGTTGCCCGGAACGATTTTGCCAGGCTGGAGCGTGCCAACAACGGCAATGGCAACGGTCGCAAAATGCCGGACGTTCGCCTCGATCTCCTGACCACAATCAAAGAAAATTTGGTAGGGGCGACCGGTCGGTCGCCCAAACATGGGTACCCCGCCCGATCGCCCGAACATGCGCCAATCGCCCGGTCGCCCATCCTCGACGAATTCAAGAGCGCGGGCGTATTCGTCAACTGGTGGCAGCAGATCCGCTTTGACCTGAAGACCATCGTTTCCACCGGCTGGCACCACACTCTGATTCCCGACGACTATCTGATCGCAGAATTCTTTCAGCCTGATGCCGATGCCATTGATGCATTGGAAGCCAATATTGGCGAGCTGCAAAGCGAACTGGCCGAGACCGTTGAAGCCGCTCAGGAGACCGCCGCCTACGAGCCGGACGAAGACGAAAAGGTCACTGCCGCCGTCATCAAAAAGGCGCTGAAAGAATTGATCGATGATTTGGAAGAGAGTACCGGCGCATCGGCGAAGAAGGAACTGGACGAGCTGAAAAAACTGGATGATTCCATCAAGAAGATTGAAACGAAAATCAAGGACGCCAGGGCATCATTAAAGGAGAAAACCACCGAGCTGGCGCTGAAGATTGAACTGAAACGGCTGGGTGGTGAAGGGTTTACATCTGAAAATCTGGAGCTGATTCGACAGGTGGACAAGCGGATAGCCGAACTGGATAAGGCCAACAATGCCGACCAGAAAAAAAGTGCTGCTCTGCAAAAAGACAAGGCTGCCCTGCAGGCGCGTATTGCCCGAACCGACAGTCTGCTTGTGGAAATAGGTGGTCAACTGACCGATGAGGAAGCCAAACGCCTGATTTTGAAAAAACTCTACGATATTGCCGGCCGGGAGCTGGAGCGATATCTCAATGCCGAAAAGCGGGCACTGATTCAAGGGGTGGAAAATCTCTGGAACAAATACGCGGTCAGCAGCCGAAAATTGGAACAGCAGCGGGAAGAAACGCTTGGGCAGTTGAACGGGTTTCTGGAAAAGTTGGGGTATCTGGGATGAATATTACCAAAGATTGGAACAACGATTTTTTTGACGGCATCCGGTCAATTCTGCGGGATGCGCGCCAAAAAGCCTATGCCAGCGTCAATTTCATGATGGTGGAAGCCTACTGGAAGATTGGCCAAAGAATTGTCGAAGAGGAACAGCAGGGTCGTCAACGGGCCGATTACGGAGACTTTCTGATCCGGGAGCTTTCCCGCCGGCTGGGAGATGAGTTCGGCAAGGGGTTTTCACTGGCCAACCTTAAGAATTTCAGGCAGTTCTATGTGACATTTCCTGATTTTAACATAAGCTACGCGCTGCGTAGCCAATTGACATGGTCCCATTATCGCCTGATCATGCGGGTAGAGAACTCAGATGCAAGGGAATACTACATCCGGGAAGCCGCCGAACAGAACTGGAGTACCCGCCAACTGGAGCGCAATATTGCAACTGGCTGGTATGAACGCTTATTGAAGCCCCCCGTAGAAAGTCAGCCTGTAGCAGCTACAAACAATGTTGTGCCGGAGTTTATCAAAGACCCTTATGTGCTGGAATTTCTGGGTCTGCCGGAGGGCGAAACAGTACATGAAAATCAGTTGGAAAGCGCCATTATCGCCAAACTGCAGCACTTCCTGCTGGAGCTTGGCAAAGGGTTTTCCTTCGTCGGCAGACAGTTCCGCATCAGTTCCGAAACCAGCCATTTTTACATCGATCTGGTTTTTTATAACTATCTGCTCAAATGTTTCGTGCTGATCGATCTGAAAAGCGGCAAACTGACCCATCAGGACATCGGACAGATGGATATGTATGTGCGCATGTTTGATGACCTCAAAAAAGGTGAAGATGATAACCCCACCCTGGGCATCATTCTCTGCCGTGACAAAGACCATACGGTAGTGCGGTATTCCGTACTTCATGAAAGCCAGCAACTATTCGCATCAAAATATCTCCGGGTGCTTCCCTCTGAGCAGGAACTCAGACTGGAACTGGAAGCACGGCATGTGCTGGAACCCCTTGAAATAGATGGAGGCAGGGATGAATAATTGTGCTGTTGGCAGTCGGGGGCTGGAATGGTGGCGGATTGAGATTCTGGTGCAGTTGGTCGGGATTCTGGAAAGGGTGGGGTGTTTGAGATGAGTGTAATTCATGACTGGTACTCTGCAACTGTTGGATGTTACGTTGAATTAATCAACGGATATGCTTTCTCCTCGGACGGTTTTACCGAAAGTGAAGGGATGCCACTTATCAGAATTCGTGATCTCAACCGCTGCGAGACCGAGGTAAATTTTCTTGGTAAGTACTCCGAAAGATATGTCGTTAATAAAGGCGATTTATTAATAGGGATGGATGGGGATTTTCTGACTATTCGATGGAAAGGAAACAATGCATTACTAAATCAGCGAGTTTGCAAATTAGTAACAAAGGATAGGGAAAAGTTGACTCAGGGTTTCCTCTTTTATCGAATCGTCGAAGAAATTAACGCAATCCATCGGATCACAGCAGCAACAACGGTAAAACATCTATCTTCAAAAGATGTTCTAGAAATTGAGATTAAATTGCCCTCCAAGCCCGAACAATCCAAAATCGCTGAAATCCTCTCGACGGTGGATCGGGCAATTGAACAGACGGAAGGTTTGATCGCCAAACAGCAGCGCATCAAGACCGGCCTGATGCAGGATCTCCTCACCCGTGGCATCGACGAACACGGCAACCTTCGCTCCGAAGAAACCCACGAGTTCAAAGATTCCCCCCTGCGGCGGATTCCGGTGGAGTGGGAGGTTTCTCGACTAAGCGATCTTGCAAGTGTTGATCGTGGAAAATTCACGCATCGACCAAGAGATGATGTCAGATTCTATGGCGGTCCGTTCCCATTCATTCAGACAGGAGACGTCACTTCACACGTAGGTAGAACAGTAAATTCGTATACACAAACACTCAGTGTTAAAGGTACAAAGGTCAGTAAAGAATTCCCGAAGGGAACGATAGCAATCACAATAGCTGCAAATATTGCAGATACAGCAATTCTCGGACAGCCGATGTTCTTCCCTGATAGTGTGGTTGGGTCTGTTGTTGTTGAACCATACTCTATTCGGTATATCGAGCTCGCTATTCGTCGGTGGAAACCAACCCTGGAGCGTATGGCTCCTCAAAGTGCTCAACGAAACATAAATCTCGAAGTTTTGAGACCTCTCTTGATTGCTACCCCGTCACCAAATGAACAGATTCAGATCGCTGAAATTTATGAGCGTGCTGAATCTGCACACATGCAGTTAGAAGAAACCCACGAAAAACTTTGCTCTCTCAAAACCGCCCTCATGCAAGACCTGCTCACCGGCAAGGTGCGGGTGACGCCGTTACTGGAAAAAAAGGAGGTACAATAATGCCGTTATCAGCAATCCCTGGCTGGACCATGGAAGGTTTCATTCCCCCGCATAATCCAGTCTCGCCGGTATCTGTGGAACGATCTCCCTATCGAGTAGGGATGGTTGATTTTATCCTGCGCTACAGCACATCCGCCAATCGCAGGAAAATTCTGGAGGGTTTTTTGAATTTTCGTCAGGCGCTTCAAAATATCGGCCTCATCCACGGGTTTCAGTGGGTTGACGGCAGTTTCTTGGAAAATGTGGAGTACTTGGAGCATCGCTCCCCGAATGATCTGGATGTGGTAACCTTCGCATACCTGCCCAACGGGCTTGATCAGCGTGACCTTTTCAACCAAGACGTCAATTTGTTTACGGCTCCCCAATCAAAGGGCTTATATCTGGTTGATTCGTACTTTGTGCAGTTAAACAACGTTTCTGCGGAGTATCTCATCGAGCGTTCCCGCTACTGGTACAGCATGTGGTCGCATCGCCGCTCGGGTCAGTGGAAAGGATACATTGAACTCGATTTGAATCCCATAAACGATCAGATTGCCCTGGCGAATTTACAACGTGCAAATACGCGGGAGGAGGGAGACGAATGAACCTTCATGAATATCATCACATTCAAGCGGAGCTACAGGCTCTGGAACAACTGATAGCCTCCACGCCTGAAGATTTCGTTATCGAACGGATGGGGCTGGAGAACCGTAAGGAGGAAATCGAACGGATTCTTGCAACACTGCCATCCCCGAAACGGGAACCAGCTCGTGTCCGTCTGACATTTCGTGGAAAACCGATTATAGGAACACAGGGGATATTTGTGGATTTTGGTACTCAGGCTGTCAGTGCATTTGCGGAAGCCGTCGCGGCAATCGGTGCGAGTCTGAATGTATCCCTTGGCGCTCGCGGAATACTTCCGGATAAAGACAAATATCGACTGCTGATTACGGGGACGGTGGGTGGATCATTCGGATTTCAATTGGAAGAAGCTCCCAGTCAGATTCTGCCCCTTCTTAATGAAAAATCTCTTGTGGAATCAGCACTCGAACAAACGGAACAATTGATGAAAGCAACATTAAGTTCTGATGATGAACTGACCGAAGCCATTTCAGACGTTAATCCAAGAGCATTGGAATGCTTGCGGAGATTTCTGGATACGATGGTATCCAATGAAGCCGTCTGCACATTGTTATTTCAAGACCGCATCTTCCGTTTTGCGGACGTAGCCCAGGTTCAACGCAGCTTTGAGCGTATTCGTCAGGATAATATTCATGAGGAAGAAATTGAACTGCGAGGCGTCTTTGAGGGATTTCTTCCGAAGCACCGGACTTTTCAGTTCAAGGAAGAGGGGAGCACTGAACCGATTACCGGAAAAGTTGACCCAATGATGAATGAACCGGCAGAAATCAATCATCACCTTTATAAAGACATGGTAGCAACAATGGTTAAAAAGACGGTGGGCACAGGTAATCCGCGGTATCATTTGAAGGCATATCGCTCTACTGTAACCATCGACACGGAATCGTTGACATCGTAGGGACAGTCAACCGTGCCAGCACCTACGAAGTGATTGTCGGATGTGACGCATCAATTTAATAGACAGGGGAGCATCAGAAGGATAGATGAAATATGATCCGGTCAAACACCATCGCTGGTCAATCCGGTTGAAGGGATATGATTATTCCTTGGCAGGAGCTTATTTTGTAACTATTTGCACTCAGAATCGGCTGTGTCTGTTCGGGAATATCGTGGAAAATCAAATGCGGTTGAATGACGCTGGAGAAATTGTTGCAAATGAATGGATGAAAACCGCCGAAATACGCAATGAAATCGAATTGGACGAATGGGTGGTGATGCCCAATCATTTTCATGGGATTGTGGTCATTACCAATTCCGAAAATATGACGCATTGTAGGGGCGACCGGCCGGTCGCCCTGACGGACAAACCATTTGCCCAAATGGGGAAACCGGGCGGCCAAACGGACAAACCATTTGCACCAACGGACAAACCTGGCGACGCAATTTCGGGCGACCGGCCGGTCGCCCCTACAGATAATCCTGTTGCCATAACGGATAACCGGGTTGTTCCGACGGGTCCGCGGTCGCGATCTATAGGGGCGGTGATGGCCGGGTTCAAATCTGCAGTTACAAAACGCATCAATGAATTGCATACCACCCCCGGCGCAAAATTATGGCAACGCAATTATAGGGAACACATCGTCCGCAATGAAACGGAATTGGACCGAATCCGGGAATACATTCGTAACAATCCGGCCCAATGGTCGTTGGATTCATTGTATTCATCAATTGTTGTAGGGGCGACCGGCCGGTCGCCCTGACGGACAAACCATTTGCCCAAATGGGGAAACCGG
>CAJBLH010000112.1 GCA_903953895.1 uncultured Desulfobacteraceae bacterium
AACGCTTTTAACTGCCTGGGATGCGCCACCGATCAGCGGGTGCTTGCCAACTTCGATGAAAAGAGAAAGACTACCGGTACTTCTGGCAGTGCAACCCCAAGAATGCAGCTTCTGATGAAACATGGAAAATGCCGCCACATGTTGAGCGGTCGAATCTCCTACGGGCTTTGCTCTTATGGTTATAACTGCGCTAAGTGCGCGTTCGATCAGATGATGGATGACAACAGCTACCTGCCGAATTTACAGACACCGGTTCTTGATGTCGCTTCTGGTTTCAATGTCGCACGCGATCATTACTATCACTTCGGTCATACCTGGGCCAGAGTGGAATATGGAGGAAAGGTTCGCGTAGGTGTTGATGACTTTGCCCTACGTCTGCTTGGCCCCCAGGATGAAATAGAGATGCCAGGACTGGGAGAAAGACTCAATCAGAACGATACACAGGCCATATTGAAACGCAACGGAAATGAAGCGCCAACACTTAGCCCAGTGGATGGAACAGTCGTAGCCATCAATCAAAAAGTACTGAAAAATACAAAAAGTTTTAATAATGATCCCTATGGAGAAGGATGGTTGATGGTGATTGAACCGTCTTCTCTAAGAAACAACCTGAAGAACCTGTTTTTCGGCAATGAAAGCCAGAGCTGGATTGATGAAGAATACTTCCGCCTGCAAAATCTTGTGGCAGACGCATACGGTGAAGAAATGAAATATCGAATGGCTGCAACCGGTGGTGAGGCAATTTCAGATATATATAGCGAGCTTCCAGAAGTTGGTTGGAATCGCTTGGTGAGTGAGTTTCTTCATTCCAGATGATTATCAGACAGTCAGGAGACGGACAAAGGCTTTCGATTGGCTTTTAACCAGATAGCTGGATCAAACGTCTCCTGGCTTCAATTTAAATTGTTTTGAATCGTATTTTCTTCTGCCTTACGCCCCTCCCATCTCTTTTCTATCACTACCACACACATCATGCTTGAATCTCGCCGGTTCTATTGGAACTCAATTTCCAAAAGCAGAAAGCGCATAGCTGTCGTTGATAATATGATGTTTGGACTTTTGGGTGGTACAGGCACTTTGTAATATCAAGTCGATAAATTTTACAGCCCATTGATTAGCTGGTAATATGTCCTAATGGTACGAATAGATTCCATAGTGGTATCAAATAATATCCAACTCAGAATCAGAATCACTATTGTGAGTCCTGTCTTCCATGCCAGAGTTGTCTGAGGTCGTAACCAAATAAGGGGCAATGCAAAAGGTCCGACACAGCAGATTGCAGTAATTATGAAAGATGTTCTAAAATACCATTTAATCTGTTTGCTTTCAATCAGTTGATTGTTAGATGCATTCAGAAACTCTCCGCAGTGTTTGCATTTTATCGCATCAGCTTGAATTTCTTCTGCACAGAATGGGCACTTTTTCATTATCATCCTTATGGGAAAACTGTCAGCGATTTCAGATGTCAATTATCTGCTAATGGCTACCACATGGGTATATTACTCTCGTAAGCGATTTCAAGATTATTATTCATTGGGGAAAATAATTAATTTAAGAATCGATATTTAACCGATTTGTAAACTACTTCATCTCCAGAACCAATTCAATCCAATCTTCCACATCCCGTAAAACCAGTTCCCTTTCCGGTTCATTGAATACCTCATGGTACAATTCGGGATAAATCTTCAGAGCTTTCTCGGTTGAACTGATCTTTTCGTAAAATGATCTCGATCCGTCACATTCGACCAATTTATCTTTTCCGCCATGAACAATCAATATCGGTAAGTTGATCTTTTGTGCTTCTGATGTGATCCTCTCGGTCGCCTTCAGCAATTCTGCCCCAAGCCTTGCTGTGACTTTTCCGGTGCATACCAAGGGGTCATTAAGATATTCTTGGACAACGGCAGGATCACGA
>CAJBLH010000113.1 GCA_903953895.1 uncultured Desulfobacteraceae bacterium
ATGGAACTATTGACTGGGAAAATGCAGGATAAAGACTGGATTGAGCTTCTGCTTGATGTGGTTATTCAAGCAAATCCTTCGTTCTTTTCACTTTCCCAATAGTAGTAGCTTTACCAGTAGCTGAAATAGTGGCTAAAGTTACACCATTTTTGCCAACACTATAGGTTTGTCAATATTCAGGTTTATCAAAAGTGTAAACTACTTTTCGACCCATATGAAGGATGCCCAGTTCAGCATGAAGAATTACAAAGAAGCTATCAAGACGAACGATCTGACAGATCGTATGCGCCTATTAGGGGATGATGACTGGATTCCTGGTAAAGGCGACTACATCGGTGCGTTGCACTACCTTTATGCTATGGGAAAATTGCATCAACAATATAATGCTACAATGGCTGGAAATGATTTGCGAAGAGGGAAGGCGTTATTTCTATGTCATTCTACCAGGAATTACCAAATCCCTGATTTGCCGAATTGTTTGGTTAATAAGCCAAGTCATTTGGGGTTGATTTCTCCACAGATTCTGGAAGAATTGTCAGTTGAACAAGAGCACATTGTTGAAATCTCTCATTTTTTATCTTTTTTTGCAAAATTATGCCGGTGGGAATCAAGAAAAAAGGGCAACCTCGACCAGTTCATTGCAAACGCCAATCAAGTTGTTGGTGGGGAAAGGCTGTTTGAATTGACATTGAGCTATCTCCTTCATATTGGCAAAGATATTTTCAGCTTCTATTTGATGTTGTGGGAGGCTGTTCTGATAACTGATTATGATATGGGAAAGAAAAACGAACATGCACGAAAGTAATCCGCTGACGCTATTTGAAAAACTGAATCACACATTACGCCGGTATATTTCTACAACTCTCCCGATAAGCAGGCGCTATCCACAGCTTCAGGGGGCGTTTAGAAAACTCTTGGATGAACAGGAGCTTGTCAAAGGTCCTTATGTAGAAGCATTGCCCGACTTTAAGAAGGGAAATAAGCTGGAAGCATTATTGCGGAGTAAGGGTGGTTTTCTCAATGACAAGCTGGGACAACTCCCGGAAAAAATTCTAAACAGGCCGCTGCATGGCCATCAGGAAGAAGCCCTGATCAAATCGTGCAAAAATGGGAAAAGCATCCTTGTGGCTACCGGCACCGGTAGTGGAAAAACTGAAACCTTCCTCTATCCGATGGCACACCGACTGCTGGATGATCCGGAACCGGAAAAGCCAGGCGTGAGATGTCTTATCATCTACCCGATGAACTCACTGGCAAATGACCAGTTGTATTATCGAATAGCCCCTTTGTTCGGGAAGCAGTTGGGCAGTGCCAATATTACGTTTGGCCGATTCACATCACAAATCCGGGCGAATACAATTCGCAGAGAGGAAGAATCGCGACTGCGGCAGAACGAGAAATTGATTAAAGCTCTTGGAGGAACGAATAGAATACCAGCGAATTGGCTTCTGACAAGGGAAGAAATGCTCCAAACCCCTCCTAAAATTCTAATCACCAATTACGCAATGCTGGAACATCTGTTGTTACTTCCAAGAAATGCGCCGCTGTTTTACCACAATACACTACAGTGCATTGTTCTGGATGAAATTCATACCTATAGCGGAGCGCAGGCAACGGAAGTCGCATTTTTACTGCGGAAGCTCAAGAATCGTCTAAATCTGGAAATACCGCTTCAGGTTTTTGGAACCAGCGCCAGTCTTCCAGAGGGTGATAATGCAGACCAGAAAATATGTCGATTTGCGACTGATTTGTTTGGTGAGCCAATCAGCCATATTGTGAGGGGGCAGAGAATTCCCCATTTGAGGCTGAATGAAAAAAGAAATGATATTTTCAGTCTGGATATTCATACTTGGATTAAAATAGGCCATGTTCTTGATGACATGGTTCAGGAAAACGATTTCAGCAAGTCAGGCTGGAAGATTGCTTTGAGAGAACATGGAATATCAGAGAAAATTCCGCCCTTACCGCAGGAAAATGAATTTCAGGACGGTATCGAGATGGTCTTTTCAGCCAATCGGGAAATACGGGCTATTTCTTCCATCCTTGACAAGGGAGGAATAAAGAAGTTCGACGAGGTTGCCCGAAATGTTTTCAATGGCTATGAAGGAGCAGAATCTGCAGACATAACAGATGCCCTCAGCGCCGTCATGCATCTGGGCATGCTGGCCAGAGGGGATAGTGATGGTTTCCCGCTGCTCCCTGGACGCTATCATATTGCCACCAGTGGTATCGAGGGGGTTGCCGTCCGTCCAGATTCAGGCAAGGAAGGATGGATAGCTTTGAAAGCTCTTAGACATTTCCATGATGAAGATGGATTTCTTTACTACCCTTTATTGGTCTGCCGAAAATGTGGCCAGCCTTATGTTGAAGGGTTTGAAAATCAAGGTGTATTGTATAATCGTCAGCCGCTTGTGGATGGAGGAAGTACAACACGAAAAGTATTCTGGCTTGGGTTGCCGCCCACAATTTTTACTTCTGATGAGGCGGATGATGAAGGAGAACAGGAAGAGCCCTCTGATGAAATGGGATCGGAAGCAGTTCAAAAGGAATTTGTGACAGTTCATCCCAAGACAGGTGAACTTCATACGACAGATAGCAACGCCTTGAGACTTTTTGAGGTCATAACCGTAAAGGATGAAGACGATCGCGCGGATTATGTGCGCAAATGCCCTGCATGTGGTGGTAGATCAAGTTCATCAGAAGCGGAGATCGTCACCCGCATGCACCCTGGAAATGAAGCGTTAGGCTCTGTTGTTGTTCAAAAAGTCTTTGAGTCATTGCCGGTCTCACATGAACATGAAGATGGTGAGCCACGCCCCATGGTGTTGAATCTCAGATTAATCTGACTTCCAATTTCTGATTATCTTGAACAATCGGTGCTATTTTCATTTTAATTGAACCGAAGTAGTGCATTTTTTGCTGTTTTAATCGAATTTGTGAGCAATTTCTCTTGCTCGG
>CAJBLH010000114.1 GCA_903953895.1 uncultured Desulfobacteraceae bacterium
AGGCTTACCTTGTTCGCCTTTGAGTCGATTAATCTCGTCTTTATGAAGCTGATTCTCGTGTTTTAACCAGGCATTATCAGATGCTAACATCTCTATCAGGTTCAATAGGACAGCTATGACTCGTTTTGTATTTGGATCTTCGATCTTTTGAAGCTCTGGTTGAATGCTGTCTAAAATTTTGGTAGTATTTTCTGGTGTCATTAGAATCGGTCTATACAATCATTGAAGGCGATTTTGCAATCAATATTTTTAGCTCAGCCATAAAATTTAAGAATGATACAGAAAAATGAAGATCGAAACAATTTAACCAAAATTAAATCGATGGCGCCAGCGATTCGAATGATTATTCCACCAAAACAAGTTGATGGATGGTATTAAAAAGAACCGGTTTTGAAATGGGTTTGGAAACATATGCATCCATACCCGCTGCGAGGCAGACTTCCTTGTCTTTTTTAAACGCGCTGGCCGTCATGGCAATGATGGGAATTCGCCTGCCGGTTCCCTGTTCAGATTTTCTGATAAGTCGCGTGGCTTCAAGACCATCCATTTCCGGCATCTGAACATCCATCAGGATCAGATCGAAATCTCCGGACCCGTGTTTTTCCACTGTCTCCAATCCGTTGCACGCAACAAAAACGGCGTGGCCGGATTTCTCGAGTACCATTGTGGCCAGTTTCTGATTGACCGGGTTGTCCTCGGCCAGAAGTATCCGTAACGGTTTAAGCAGAGGAAGTTCTTTATCTACAACCGGCAGATTTCTCAGATCGACGACCTCGGAATCACCTCCCACAACACCCAGCCGACAGGTAAAATGAAAGGTACTGCCGCTTCCTGGTACGCTCTCGACCCATATTCTGCCGTTCATCAATGCTACCAGTTGTGCGGTAATCGTCAGCCCCAAGCCGGTACCGCCATACTGGCGTGTAGTGGACGAGTCCGCCTGCGTGAACGGACTGAATATCATCTTTAGTTTTTCTGGAGAAACACCGATCCCTGTATCTCGAACATCAAATTTCAGCTCAACTTCATCTTTTGTTTGGGATTCGACACCTACCGTTACCGATATGATGCCTTTTTCCGTAAACTTAATGGCGTTTCCAACTAAATTCACGATAATCTGACGCAGCCGTGCCAGGTCACCTGTTACGACTTCAGGAACTTGGCAGCCAACATCATGAATCATACCCACATTTTTTTCAGTGGCTTTAACAGACAGAAATCGCATCGTTTCTTCGATACGATCCCTGATCCGGAAATCGATGCAGTCCAGTTCAAGCTTTCCCGCTTCTATTTTGGAATAATCGAGGATATCATTGATCAATAAAAGCAAAGACTCCGCCGAATAATTCACTAGGGACAAGTTCTCGCGTTGCTCCAGGGCCAGGTCGGTATCGAGAACAAGGTGTGTCATACCAAGAATCCCATTCAAGGGGGTTCTGATTTCATGGCTCATCACCGCCAGAAAATCGCTTTTGGCGCGATTGGCCATCTCTGCTTGTGTCGCCAGACTGTTTGCCCTTGTATTGGCCTCCACAAGGTAGCGGTTGGCATCCTTGAGTTCGGCCTCCGCCTGCATGCGCTCGGTGATGTCGCTCATGACGACACGGCATACAGGTGTAGAATCGGCATCTTTCAATTCGTTGGCAACCAGATGCACCCAAAATGGCTTGCCATCATTTTTCAGCATCCTGAGATCGCACGCCTGGGGTTCTCCCGTTTCAAAAAGCAATTTACGGTTGCGGTTATAAATATTCTGATCCGCGTCAACGATGAACCGACATATCTGTTGATCGAGCAGCGCACTGCGGGTTATACCCAGCAGTGTGGCTGCAGTGAGGTTGGATTCAAGAATCTCCCCTTTTTCACAGATCGTGAAATAACCAACCGGCGCCAGATCATAAAGATCGAAATAGCGCGACTTCGAGGCCAGCAGTTCCACCTGCATGGCGCGCAGTTTAGTGTTCTGAACTTCCAATTCGACCTGATTCATCCGCAATTGTCGTTCAACTTTCTTTTCCTGTTCCAGAACCTGCTGAAGTTGGTTGTTTTTTTCCTGAAGTTCATGGACAAGGGCAATGCGATCTTTACGCACCATAAAATACTCGATGGCATCCTGAATCGCCTGTTTCAGCTCTTCGGGTACAGTCGGCTTGGTAATATATCGAAAAATTTCACCAGTGTTGATACAACGCAGCAACTGATCGCTTTGCAAATAAGCACTCAAAGCCAGTCGAACCGTATCCGGATAGCGTTCTTTAACCTGCCTGAGAAGGGTTAAGCCGTCCATTCCAGGCATTTTCAAGTCGGTTACGAGGATATGAATCGGCATTTTTTCCATGACGGACAATGCTGCCTGACCGCTTTCGGCAAAATGTACCGCATGGTTCTCCCGAAACATCAGGCGTTCGATAGCCCTCAGGATGTCCGGCTCGTCGTCCACAAACAGTATATGGATGTCATTCATCACAAAATCTTTTTTTATGATTTCCCCCGAAGCCGACCAGGCTGCTCAGCGATACCGCATGGGAGAAAGGCTGTCCAAAAAGAAACGAACATGAAGCTACAGAGTACCATGCTTGACCGGTACAGGCAACAGGGCATCGCGGAAATGTAAATCGGATTTTATGCGGAAGCAAACAATAGACAGTCGGCTAAAAGCAATAATTATATGGGGAGTCGAACGGAATGGTGATCAATGCCGCATGATTGTGCATAAACGTCCATAAGGGCGGGTTTGAAATCCGCCCTTACGGGATATAAAACTATAGCATATTATGCATTCTGAACAGTGATAAGTGGGTATGAATCCCGCAGACCGCCACCGTATCCACCCCATGGTTCTAAATGTATCGTGAAATTTTCATGATTGGGGATGAAGCCCGGCATGATTCATGAGGGGTTTACCGTGAAAATAGCCTCCTCCTATTGCTTGAGCTCGAACCGCTTGATCTTGCCGGTGGCGGTTTTCGGCAGATCTTCCACGAAGGCTATCCATCTTGGAAATTTGTAAGGAGCCAGTAATCCTTTAACGTGTGCTTTCAACTCTTTTTCAAGCGCCTCTGAAGCGGTATAGCCTTTCTGCAAGACAACGAACGCCTTGGGCTTGATCAGATTTTCCTCGTCCACAGCACCGACAACCGCACATTCGAGAACCGCCGGATGCTCGGTCAGACAGGCTTCCACCTCGATGGGGGATACCCAGATGCCGCCTGCTTTCAGCATGTCGTTGGTTCGACCCACATAATAATAAAAACCTTTTTCATTTTTATAGAATTTATCACCGGTGTTCAGCCATTCGCCCAGCATGGTCTCTTTGGTCTTTTCATGTTTGTTCCAGTAGTAGGCCGCCGAACTGTCTCCCTTGACCAAAAGGGTGCCTATTTCACCGTCCGGAAGGGAGCTGAAGTTTTCATCGACGATCTTGGCCTCGTATCCGGGTACCGGAAGCCCAGTACTCCCAGCCTGAATATCTCCGATCCGGTTGGAAATAAAAATATGGACCATTTCTGTTGAACCGATGCCGTCCAGAATGGCGACGCCGAAGCGTTTTTCCCATCGCTTCAAGATATCCGGCGGCAGGGCCTCACCGGCCGAAACGCAGATACGCACCCCATCCAGGCTTCCTTGTTCAGAAACGAGCATGTTGCTGAACAGGGTCGGCACCCCGTAAAAAATCGTGGGTCGGTATTTCTGGATGATACCGAACACCGCATCCGGCATCGGCCTTTCCGGAAGAAGTACGGCTGTGGCGCCGACGTTGAAAGGAAAATAAAGCCCGTTTCCGAGACCATAGGCAAAAAAGAGCTTGGCAGCGGAAAAACAGACATCGTCTTCCTTGACACCCAGCACCTGTTTTCCATAAGTTTCTGCGGCATACACCATGTCGTGCTGGAGATGGACCGTGCCTTTGGATTGGCCGGTGGTGCCTGAACTGTACAGCCAGAAACAGGGATCATCGGGTGTCGTCGGCGCCGGAGACAACTCCGCGGACTGGCCGGCAACCCATTCATCATATGCCAGGGTGGACGCCGGCGCCGGGCCGTTGGTCACGACAACGTGATGCAGATGCATCATGCTGTCCCGGAACGGGGCCACCAGATCCCAGAGCGCGGCATCGACAACCAGAACCCGCGCCCGGCTGTCGTTCAGAAAATATTCATAGTCTTTGGGCCGCATCAGCGTATTCAGGCAGATGGGAACCGCCCCGGCCTTGATGGCGCCGAAAAAGACCTGGGGATATACTTCCGTATCGTGCATAAGAACCGCCACCCGCTCCTCCATGCGAACGCCCAGAGATTTCAATCCGTTTCCAAACCGGTTCATCCCTGCCTGAACATCGGCATACGTCAACGAGCGATCCCTGCAAAGTATCGCGGTTCGTCCGCCCCGGCCTTCACGAATATGTCGGTCAACAAAATAATCCGCCGCATTGAACATTTCTGGTAGATTCAAATTCACAGTCATCACGCATCTCCTTTTTTTTGTGTATTTCGTGGTTAACGGTATTTTAATAGCAAATATAAAGCAAAAGCAAATGACATGCCGGATTAGATAAAACCAAAACAGCACGAAGAGAAAAATAAAACCATTTTAAAATCAAACAAAGTAACCCGCTGTATATATAATTTCATCAATCGAATATGTTTGAATGTTTTTATTGCCGTTTGAAATAAATTCTGAATATAATTTAGACAAGGGCCAGCACAGCGAATTGGCGTTGAAAGATTTATTCAGGCAATGAAATAAACTTTCAGATATCATTCATCGGCATCGTGTATGGTTTGGGAGGCTGGAGCCCGTATTTTTGAATTTTGCTTCGCAGGGTTGGCAGGGAAATGCCAAGCAGCTCGGCGGCACGGGATCGGTGCCATTGGGTATGTTTTAATGTTTTCAAGATATGGACCTGCTCCGAAGATTCCAGAGAAAAATCGATGGCACCGGAAAGTACCCTGCCGGGTCCGGCCGCCAGTTCCCGCTCGATGTATTCCAGGAGTACCCGTCTTCCCCTGGATTGTAAGGATGCCGCCATAATGACGTTTTGAAGCTGCCGGACATTTCCGATCCAGGGTTGCGCACAGAGCAGGTCGATCACACCGTCTTCGAATTGCCTGGCTTCCGTACAATGATCTCGGGCGGCTTTCTGAAGAAAATGCCGCGCCAGATCCGGAATATCACCGATCCGGTCTCTGAGTGGCGGAACGAAGATGGAAACAACTTTCAGGCGATAATACAGATCTTCCCGAAAGCGGCCTCGACGCACCAGTTCAGCCATATCCTGATTGGTCGCTGAAATGATCCGGCACCGGGATTTGTGGATTCGATGGCCGCCGACACGCATATACTCTTTACGTTCCAGAAAACCCAGAAATTTCGACTGAAGGCCAATCGGCAACTCCGACACTTCATCCAGAAAAAGCGTTCCCCGGCCGGCCAGCTCGATCTTTCCGGGCTTGGTTTCGACGGCGCCGGTGAATGCACCCCGAGAATGACCGAAAAGCTCGCTTTCCAGCAGCGTTTCCACAATGGCGGAACAATCCATCGTAATCATGGGTTCGTCGGAAAAAAAACTGTTCTGGTGAATGGTCCGCGCCACCAGTTCTTTTCCGGTTCCGGTTTCCCCCTGAATCAGGACAGTGGCCTGATTTCGGCACAGCATCCCGATTGTTTTAAAGATTTCACACATCTGCGGGCTTTTGCCGATAATCACTCCTGTGGGCGGCGGAACATCCTCCGGAATTTCGGAATGACCGTTCAAACAGCTCATGCGGAATGCGCGATCGACCGTACGCTCGATTTCTCCGGCATCCAGGGGTTTGTTGAGATATTCGTACGCCCCCGACTTCATGGCCTCGATGGTGGTTTCCATGTCCTGAAAAGCCGTCATCATGATGACTTTGGGCGGGTTGGGGGCTGCCAGGATTTCCTTGAGAATATCCAGTCCGTTTTTGTCTGGAAGCCGGATATCCAGCATCACCACTTCCGGGTGATGCTGACGGAATTTCATTTCACCGTCCGCACCCGTGGCCGCCGTAATCACCCGATATCCTTTTTCGCCCAGAAACATGTCTAGGGATTCCAGAATCGGGGTTTCGTCATCCACCACAAGAATCGTTCGCATGAACCTCTCCTTTGAATCCACATGCTTTGAATTTCAATCGCTCTGACGCCAGCATGCCGTTATCCAGAACATTCCCGGCAGGCAGAAAAACGGTAAAAACAGAGCCCTTCGGCATCCGGCCCGATACGGATACACGCCCGCCGTGGGCTTCCACCAGGCGTTTGACAACACTCAGTCCCAAACCGGCGCCCCGACTCTTGGTCGTAAAAAAAGGCTTGAAAATGGTTTCGCACAGAACCTGTGAAATGGTTTCTCCCTCATCTTCCACGCTGAAGGTCACTTCCAACACCCCGTGATCGGATAGACGCAGACGGCTGCCGACCCGGATGTTCGAACTGTCCGGAGTGGCCTCGATTGCATTCAGAAGCAGGTTCAACATCACCTGTTCCATTTTACGCCCGTCGATGAGAATATCCGGCAGATCATCCAGGTCCAGCCGGACTTGCAACCCTTTTTCCGCAAACTTCATCTCCAGCAGTTCGATGACCTGCAAGAGGACCTGATTGAGATTGCAAGGGGTTTTATCGAGCATGACCGGTTTGGCGAAATCCAGGACTTCCTGCAAAACGCCTTCCAGCCGATGCATTTCATGAACCGCGATATCCACCCGTCTGCGATCGTTTCCGACCAGTTCCGGACGGCGCTGCAGAATTTGAAGATTCATTTTGATGGCAGAGAGCGGATTGCGGATTTCATGGGAAAGCGATGTGGCGATCTGAGCAATATCGGCCAGTCGCTCGGCTTCCCGTTTTTTTTTCCCAAGCTCGATTCGCTCTGTGATGTCCCGGCAAATTCCGATCTGTGACCATCGGTTCTCATAATGAATGGTTTTGAATTTGATTTCCGTGGGGGAAATCTCGCCATTGCAGGTGATTCGTGAATACTCCACCGCCGAAGGGCCTTCGCCATCGATCGGAACGTGATTCAAGCGGTCCAGAACCCCGGCATGGTCGAATGGAACGATCAGTTCCATAAAAGATTTTCCCAGCAGATCAAACCCGCTGTATCCGTGCATGGCCCGGAAAGCCCGGTTGGTGAAGACGATTGTGCCGTCATGAATGACCACATATCCATCCGTGATGTCTTCCACCAGTGTTTTGTATTTAAGTTCGGATTCCCGCAGTTCGGCGGTTTTTTTGGAGACTTCCATTTTCAGTTGTCTGGCATATTCGGTGAGCCGTCGGCGGTGAAGCTTCTGAAAAAGATCGCTGAACTGGTATGTGGTGTATGCCATACAGCCGTTCAGTTCAACAACTGCAAGATGAAATTCTTCTATCGCGCAGGCCCCGGCAAGCAGCGGCAGAACGATGTGGCGGAACAGGTCGAACGCTTTTTGAACATCCACGAGGGGAAACCCGCCTTCAAGCCGCAGGCGGGAGATTCTGGCAATGAAAATATCCAGATGGTCCTTCTGCCCATCGATCAGCATCCGGCAGTTGGCGGCAAAAGAAGCACCGACGGTTTCCCGTACTTCGGATTCCGGACGCTGCGAGTACCGGTCGCTGATCTCTGTCCGCAGCCGGATGACCCATTGGTCGATAATGGCATCCCGATATCGATCCAAGAAAACGGCCCAGTCGAAATTCATGGATTCAGATGGCTTCATGATGGGTACCGTTCCATTTCCAAATATAGACTTTCAGAAAAATAATTTCGCTGCGTTATCGGTCGGGAATGGCCGAAAAAGGCCTATTCCCTCCCTGCTGCCTTGCGAAATGAATTTTCTGAAAGCTATAGTTGAGATGTTGTGATTCAGAATCCCTTCGCGTGGTAGCTTTCGATGATTTCCGCTCTCCGGAAGCAGTTCATGGAATGATCGTTGATCATCCCCGTCGCTTGCATATGGGCATAGCATATCTTCGATCCCATGAATTTAAACCCTCTCCGGCGCAGATCCAGGCTCAGGGCATCGGATGCCGGGCTCGTGGCCGGGTAATCCCCGACTTCCCGCAGTTCATTCACAATCGGCCTGCCATCCACAAACCGCCAGATATAGGCATCGAAACTTCCGAAGTTTTCTTGAATTTCAATAAATTTCCGTGCGTTGTGAATTGCCGCCAGAATTTTGGCCCGATTGCGGACAATGCCCGCATTCCCCAAGAGTTCCTGTACCTTGCGGTCGGTATAGACGGCCACTTTTTCCGGATCGAAGCCATCGAAAACCGTGCGGTAGTTTTCCCGCTTTCTGAGGATGGTGTACCAACTGAGCCCGGCCTGAGCCGCTTCCAGCGTGAGAAATTCGAACAGCCGCCGGTCGTCATGAACCGGAACCCCCCATTCCGTATCATGATAGGCAATGTAATCCGGTTTACGAAGATCCACCCAGTGTGGGCAGACGGTACGAGCGGTTTCCGGCGCTTTACTTTCCTTGAGTTTTCGAAAAATAGTTCAGGACATTTTAGGAAATTTGTGAAATAATAGTTTGGTACACCGTCTTTTTCCTGAAACATTGGGAGGAACCTGTGAAAATTCCGTGTGCCGAGCGCCTACCATTTATTGTCGCTGG
>CAJBLH010000115.1 GCA_903953895.1 uncultured Desulfobacteraceae bacterium
AACGAATCAACTGCATCAAAATCTTTGTTGTTTTCAACCCATTCGTTTACTGATTTGAAACGAGAATTTACGAACATACCCAATGCCGTCTTTTGCAGGGTGGTGTATTCATCGCTATGTGGTTTATTATCGGGGAGCGGGTCAAATACCGCTGCAATATAAAGGATACGGTAGGCGTTTATTTTATGGCAATCCAGCAGGATATTTAATTTGTCCATATCCGCATTTATGACTACCAATTCTTTCATGGTTACAAAATGTTCACCAGTGATGGCAACAATTTCAGAAAGGAAATCCACAAACACCTCCTGCCGGTGTTTCCTGAAAGGGGAAAAAGGGAAAAGCCGATCAGGAATCGGCCTTGTCGGTGCGGTTCATGAGGCCGCACCTATCCCCCCAAGCTGTTTAATCCATCGTTCCGGTTCTCCGGCAAGGTATAACTTTCGCGCCAGATTTTAGACCGTCCAGATAATCTGACCACGTTTGCATCATCTTTCGGCGTTCTGGTAAATGTTGCGTTCGGTTGTAGCTGCGACCACAGAAATCCTTAACTTTATGCGCCAGTTGCATCTCTATGATATCCGGTCTGAATTGCAATACTTCATCCAGTAAGGTTCTCGCTGTCGCTCGAAAGCCATGTGGATTAACTGAATCCTTGTAGCCTAAAATATTCAAAGCAACAGTTAATGAGGAATGTGATATTGTTTTTTTTTCGTCAAACGAATTCGGAAAAACAAACTTCCCCCTTCCGGTAAGCGGTTGAACAGTCCTTAAAATTTCAATCGACTGTCGGCTCAGAGGCACAATCAGGGGTTCATTTTTCTTCATTTTTTCTGCGGGTATTTCAATGATGGCATTATCGAAATCAATTTCACCCCATTCAATAGAACTCAAAGTTCCTGGTCGTAGGAACACATGAGGCTGTAATTGCAATGCCGTTTTGACAACAATCCCCCCCTGATATCCATCAATCGCTTTGAGCAGAATCCCAAGCGGTTTTGGATCTGTTATGGCATGAAAATTACTATGGGTTGGTTTCCTGAGAGCATCGCTCAACGATGACGTTGGATCATATACCGCGTTGCCGGACGCAATGGCAAATCTATATACCTGAGATATGATGTTTTTAATTTTTCTTCCAGTGACTACACTCCCGCGATTTTCAACTAACTGGATCGTTTTCAAGATATCTTTCGGTTCAATTTTAGTTATGGGGATATTTCCGAGATATGGGATGATATTCTTTTCTATACTTCGCTTTATAATCCGCGCGTGTTCGACAACCCAGTTACTATTATTTTTAGCGAACCATTCATAAAACACAGCCTCAAAAGTATCGACATTCTCGCGTTTCTCAGTCTGTCGTTTTGCTGAAGGATCAACCCCCGCTGCGATAAGTTCTCTCGATTCCGCGCTCTTTTTTCTTGCAGACGCAAGGGTAACTTCTGGGTAAGTACCCAATGAAATCATCTTTTCTTTACCATCAAAAAAATACCGCTGCCTCCACCATAAGGATGAATTTGGGGTTACGATCAAGACAAGTCCATTGCCATCGCTAACTTTATATGGTTTTTCACCAGGCTTTAAACTTTTGATTTTTGTGTCGGTAAGTGCCATAATATCCCCCAATGATTAGTAATGGTTACACGATTTATGGGTAACTTTGTTTGATATGCTATGGGTAAAAAAATGTTACCCTGATAGTTACCCTAAAAATATCAAGATGTCAATGGGTAATATTGGATTAAATTGGACTAACAACAAATTAATATATCACTGAAAATAACTACTTATGGACGTAATAGGATAGAATAAGTATGGGTTTTTATAGAGTGATGTTTTCCACAATTGGATATATTGTAGCAATGACTGATTCGACGCCAAATCTTGCGCCGGTTGTCCCCCCCGGCGCCGTTCCCGGCACGCGAAAGCGCTTCCTTCAGCAGGTGCTTCGTCTTGCGGGACCTTACTGGAACTGCGAGCGCCGCGCGAAAGTTCGTGGTGCAACACTGCTGTTGTTACTGCTTACCATGGGGCAAGTCGGGCTGACGGTTTGGAGCAACTACTGGCAACGAGCGCTGTTCGACGCGCTCGAACAGCATTCGGTACGTGGTGTGCTTCTCCAGGTCGCGTTTTTTGCGCTGATCATTGTAATCTCTATCGCCGTAACGGCGGCTCATCTGATTGTCAAGCGATGGCTGCAGATCGACTGGCGCGCCTGGTTGACCGAGCAGTTGGTCGGGAGCTGGATGGCAGATGGTCGCCATTATCGGCTGTTCTTCAGTGTCGGTGATCACGACAATCCTGATCAACGCATCGCCGAGGATATCCGCATTGCAACAGAAAGCGCAATCGCATTGGCCCACACGCTGGTTTTATCGCTAATGGTTCTGGGTCTTTTCATCGACATCCTGTGGTCGGTGTCGGGTGCGATCGTCATACCTGGCACCACGTTTCAAGTGTCGGGCTACATGGTGCCGCTGGCTTTCATTTATGCGGGACTGGGCAGTGCAGTCAGTTGGATGATCGGCCGGCCGCTGGTGCGCGCCACGAACGATTTGCAGACTGCGGAAGCAACTTTTCGTTTCGGGTTGTCACGGGCGCGGGAGAACACCGAAGCGATTGCGCTGATGCGCGGCGAACCGCTGGAGCGTGCCGGATCATCCGGGCGTTTCAGCCGGATCATCCGCGAATGGGATCGCCAATCTCTGGCATACATGGGCCTGGTATCGTTTGGAACGGGGTATGGTGCGCTGCTACCGGTATTCCCGATACTGATCGCCGCCCCCCAGTATATCCATGGGGCCATGTCGCTCGGCGTGCTGATGCAGGCCGCCCAGGCGTTTCAGCGCCTGACTTCAGCGCTTTCCTGGCCGGTGGACAATATCAGTGAGATCGCTCGCTGCCGTGCGTCTGCCGACCGTGTGCTGTCACTCAACGAAGACATTCGGTATCTGGATATCGACGCTCAGGCGCCCAGTGGCTCCCGCATCGTCCTCGACAGATCGGAACGTACGCATCTGGTGATTGAGGATCTCTGTATTGCCGAACCTGCGGGAAAAATACTGCTCGAACACTTCAGTGTGGACATCCGCCGCGGTGAAAGGATACTCTTCACGGGAGACCCCGCAGTGACAGGGAGCCTGTTCAAGGTGATCGGTGGGCTCTGGCCCTGGGGCAGCGGGCAGGTGAGGCTGCCGGCCAGCGACATTCTATTTATTGCTCAGCGTCCTTTTCTGCCTGAAGGCGCCCTGCGCGATGCACTCTGCTATCCGCATCCACCAGATGCCTTTTCCGCATCCTCCGTCCGCCGTGCGCTCGAGTGCGCGGGCCTGGCATGGCTTGCTCCGCGCATGGACGAGCGGAACAACTGGGAGCAGGTGCTGCCGCAGCGTGCACAGCAGCGGATCGGTTTTGCGCGCGTTCTGCTCCAGCGACCGTCATGGGTGTTCATGGAAGAGGCTACCGATGCCTTTGACCCAAAAGGCGAGCGGCTCATTCTCGAGATGCTCCACCGTGAGCTGCCCAATGCGACGCTGCTGAATATCAGCTTCCATCCGGACATAGGGCAGTTACATCACCGCACGCTGGTTCTGAACCGGCTACAGGAGATGAAGGTTCTGCCAGAAGCATTGTATAAAGAAGGTAACTGATTTTTTTGTTCCACCGGTTCTGGGTTGGCTTTCAGCCAATCGACCCGATTTTCTATGTTATACTGCGAACGGGCATAATCTTAAATTTCCTGATGCTCCTTCCTCCAGCGGGGGAGTGCCTAAAGCTCCGTTCATTTTCTGTCATTCGATATCCTTATTTGTCAGTACCCGATTGATGGTTTCGCGTAGCCCTTTAAGCTGATACGGTTTACCCAGGTATGCATTGGGTCGATCAGGATGATCGCTTGCCATCACCTGAGCCTCATCGTAGCCGCTCGACAGGATGACCGGAATTTCCGGCGATATTTTGCGCAGTGCGGATATTGTATCCCATCCGTCCATCCGAGGCATCGTCAAATCGGAGAGAACACAGCGGATATGATCTTGATGTTGTGAAAATATCTCCATCGCTTCAACGCCATCTGCTGCTTCAAGTACAGTAAAGCCTATACGTGTAAGCATTGCCTTGGCCATGTGTCGCACATCCGGATCATCTTCGATTACCAGTACCGCGCCACTTTCTATTATTTGTGCCGTTTTTTCTACTTCCAAAGAAACGGAAACCACCTCAGCAGACACCGGCAGGAAAACCCGGAAAATACTTCCTCTGCCGATTTCGCTTTCAACGGTAATCCCCCCGCCATGAGCAGATACAACCCCCAGTACAACCGCTAACCCCAGACCTCGGCCAACAAACTTTGTGGTGAAAAACGGATCGAAGACCTTCTCTATTGCCTCATTTGTGATCCCACTGCCGGTGTCCGCAACTTCCAGGCAGGCGTAGAGAGTCTCCTTCGGACGCCAGTTGATCGGAAAAACATGCGATAAGCTGATATCTGCGGATGAAACCGTTTTGACCGATAGGGTGATAGTCCCCTTTTTGTTGGAAATGGACTCCCAGGCATTGGTGGCCAGGTTGGTGATTATCTGGTGCATTTGGCTCATATTGGCACGAATGGTCGGTCCGGGAAAGGGGAATAACGGCTCCATCAACACATTTTTCGGAATAATGCCTTGAAGCATCAGCAACCCTTTGTGGCAGGTTTCGGACATATCCTGCAGCTCCAGTTTGCCGGGTGTTTGCCCCAGATAGGTCAACATCAACCTGCTGACATCCGCTGCTCTGTGGGAAGCCTTCATGGCGTCGATCAGCCTTTCGCTTTCATCCGATCCCAATGGCAGGTCGTTCATGACAAGTTCCAGGTTGCCGATCACGACATAAAGCTGATTGTTGAAATGATGGGCAATGGCACCGGCCATGCAGCTCAGACTTTCAGCCTTCAACAGTTGCTGCTGCTGTCGTTCCCACCGGCTGCGTTCAGCTTCAATCTTTTTCTGTTCGCTCAGATCGGTATTGGTTCCAGAAACCCGAATGGCAGCGCCATCGTCATCACGCAAAATGTATCCCCGTGTCAGGATCGGCACGTAATGTCCATTCTTATGCAACATCCGGCTTTCCGCAATGAAAGTGGTTTCTTTGGCTACGGCGTCTTCGACGATGCGGCTGACCCGTTCCAGATCATCAGGGTGTATCAACCGACGCCACAGGTCAACATCCGGATTCAGCTCGTTTTCCCGATAGCCAAGCATCTGCCACCATCTGGGTGAGTAATACAGGGTATTCTCCAGCAAATCCCAGTCCCATATTGCATCCGGGATTGCCTGCATTACCAGCGCCAGTCTCTGCTCACTTTTCCGCAGATTATCTTGTATTCGTTTGATTTCGGTAATGTCACGGCTGATCCCAAACAAGCCGATGACCTTCCCTTCATGATTCAATAGCGGCCACTTGCTGGTGCTGACCCATCCTTTAGTCCCCAACGCGTCATAATAGGGATTTTCTTTGTTCAGAATTGGTATGCCTTCGCGGAAGACCGGAATTTCTTCTTCATAGTAAATTCGAGCGGTGTCTTCAGGAAACACCTCCAAGTTATTTTTGCCGATCATATCGCGCCAACTGGCATGTCCGGTAATGTTGGCAAGTGACTGGCTGCAAAAGCGGTAACGGCCGTGTTCATCCTTGGAATAGACGAAGTTACGGGTATTTTCCAAAAATGAGATAAAATCACGGTTCAGCTCATTTAATTTTTCTTCGACCTGTTTTTTTTCGGTGATGTCGTGGATAATGGAATAGAGAAAATTCTTTCCCCTTACCTCGATATTACTGCTGTACACATCCACATCCCGAATGGAATTATCCGATCTTCGGTGCTGAAATACGAAGTGCAAAGACCCCGATGATAACGTTTTATTCATTTCGTTCATCACGGATTCCGGCGCCAGTGTGTTAATTTGAAGCATGCTTAATTTACTGAGTTCTTCAATTGACCATCCATAAAATTCGGCTGCCGCTTTGTTGGCTTGAATGATATTTCCCGTAGTCGGGTCGATCATCAGCATAATCGCAGCATTGCGTTCAAACATATTTCTGAACCGATCCTCGCTTTCACGTATCACCTCGCTTGCTTCCAACCGCTCCACTTCCCTGGTACGTTCCTGCCGCAGAGTCTGTCGGTAGACAAGAAACCCTCCTATCATCATAACCACTGTTAAAATGTATGGAACCTTGACCTTGTTCCACCATCCGATGCGAATTTCCGACATGGGCATGGCGATAAAAAAAGTAATCGGGAAATGTTCCAGGCGGTGAAATGAATTGAAATAATCCGGTCCACCGAGACTGATAGGTCCTTCCACATAACCATCGACCGGAAACTTCTGCTGTCTCAGGTAGGTAATGAGGGCGCCCATTCTCGGAATTCCATAGATTTTTTCCATTTCCAGTTTGTCGGGTACGGGGTAACGACTGACCAGAAAACCGTCGTCGCGCATGAGTCCAAATGCCGCTTTATTTGCAAGCGGCACATCCTTCCAATAATTTTGTAATATTCCGACAGGCAAGTTGGCGCTGATAATATATAATAGTTTGCCGTCGTTATTGTTGATCGGATATCGCATCGGAATAATCCACTCCTTACTGATAAGGCTTTCAAGCGGCTGACCGATACTGAGGGGATGGCCTTCCTGGAGTTCACTGCGAAATTTTTGAAACGACGGCTTCCGAGCCAGTGTCGGCAGTATCGGGCCGGGCGGTGCTTTTGCTGTAAACAGTATTTGACCGTCATCTCGAATGAACGTGATATTTAATAATTCCGGGTGGATTCCCTTGAATAGGTTAATCAGATTAAAGGTATGCTCGAAGTCGATCTGGTCACCCATTCCAATTATTTCTTGGCGCAGCAAGAGCATAGCGTTTTCAAGTTGCGTAAAGTAGGTGTCAATGGCTTTTGACTCCAGCTCCATGATGTTCCGCAAATTGAGAAATTGGGCTGCTTTTTCTTCACGCCAGGATTGCCAGGAAAATACGGAAGCGTAAATGACCAGAAGCAATGTCAGCAAGCTGAACATCCGGTAGAGGGTTCGTGTCGATTGGTAAGCAGGTTCTGTAATGTTCATAGTCGATCCTTAGGGTGATCCCGGCATAGACCTTTTTTTCGGTCATCTCCGACCGATACCGCAACCAAAATCTTTATCTGGAAAGCGATACTATCTCAAATTTGTCCTTTTGCATCGCTTCCTTCAAAAGGTCAAACTGTCTCTCCAGTTCATTCATAAACGAACCGACAGCGGTCAGATCCTGAGCCTTGGCTGTTTTCTCCATATCGGACGCCACAACCCGCAATCGCTCTGCACCAACATTGGCGGATGCGCCTTTGATGGTGTGGGCATGAAGCTCAACGCCAGAAACATCGCCTGATTCAAGAAATGCTTTCAGCGCCTGAATCTGTTGCGGGATATCCGCCAGGAAACTATCCTGAATCAGTTTTGCCAGGTCTTCGTCATCCAGCAGACGTTCCAGCATTTTCTGCCTGTCCCAAACAGGCGTATCATCAGACGTTACCTCTACCTCAAGTGTCATTCCCGACTCCCTTTTATCCTTTATACTTTTGCCTTCATCCTTGATCTTCGGCAGCCATTTCTCCAGCCGGTCTGCCAGCTCCTGCGGCGATACCGGCTTGGATATATAGTCGGTCATGCCGGCTGCCAGAAATCTCTCCCGGTCGCCCTGCATGGCGTGGGCGGTCATGGCGATAATAGGAATTTGGAATGAGGAATTACGAATTACGAATGGTGAAGGAAAGTCGCCTGTTTTCACTTGATTCCTAATTCCTAATTCCAAATTCCTAATCGTTTTAGTTGCTTCGAGTCCATCCATTACCGGCATCTGCACATCCATCAGGATCAGGTCGTAGGGGAGGTTTTTCACGGCAGTGACCGCTTCGGCCCCGTTGGCCACAGCATCCGCCCGCAAACCCAGTTTTTTCAGAATTCCTGTGGCTACTTGCTGGTTGGTGATGTTGTCCTCTGCCAGCAGGATACGCGCCTTGCTTCCGGCGAATAAGTTAATGATGTCTTGGGCTGAATGACGCGTTTCGATAGATTTCGGTTGATCCCCGCACCGTCCGGATAGAACCTGAGACAACGCATTTTTCAATTCATGGCGGCGTGTTGGCTTGTTCAGGTAGGCATCGAATCCGATCTTCTTAAGGCGGCGAAAGTCGCTCCTTATTCCCATTGAAATCAGCATCACCAGGTGGGTGTTGGATAAACGCGCATCGGCTTTGACAGCCAAACCGAGTGTTTCACCGTTCATGCCAGGCATGTGCATGTCGATGATGGTGATCCGGAAAGGATCGCCCGCTTCTTGTGCTTTAAGGAGAGCTTCGAGCGCTGCCGGACCGTCCGGTACTTCGGCTGGCCGCATCCCCCATGATGTCAGTTGCGTGAGGAGAATTTGACGGTTTGTGGCATTGTCATCCACGATCAAAGCCCTTACATTGCTTAAATTTGGAGGGGGGAGCATTTCCACTTGTCCGCCATCCGGTTGTTTTTTCAGCCGTGCGGTAAACCAGAACTCCGAACCTTTGCCGACTTCACTCTCAACGCCAACTTCACCGCCCATCAGCTCAGAGAGTTGTTTTGATATGGCCAGGCCTAAACCAGTACCGCCGTACTGCCGGGCAATCGAAGCATCCGCCTGGGTGAAATCGGAAAAAATCAAGCCGAGATTTTCTTTTGGAATCCCAATGCCGGTATCCTGCACCACAAAGCGCAGAAAGACATCGTCTTCATTGTTTTCGATCAGTTTAACACGGACCGCTATTTCGCCGTGCTGGGTAAACTTGATGGCGTTTCCCGCCAGATTGGTGAGAATCTGGCGCAACCGGCCCGGATCACCCTGCAGCCGTGTTGGTATGTCAATATCTGCCGCGCAGAGAAGCTCCAACCCCTTCTCGTGAGTCCGTACCGCCAAAGTGTCTAAGAAATCGTCCAACAGATTCAATAAATCAAAATCCAGTGTCTCAAGGTCGAGCTTTTTTGCCTCGATCTTGGAAAAGTCGAGAATATCGTTTATCAGGCAAAGCAGAGATTCACCGCTGATGCGCACGATTCCGGCATAGTGCCGCTGCTCATCGTCCAGGTTGGTATCCAGAAGCAGCCCGGTCATACCGATGATGCCGTTCATGGGCGTTCGGATTTCATGACTCATGTTGGCCAGAAACTCGCTCTTGGCGCGGGTGGCAGCCTCTGCCTGTTCATTGGCTATCAGAAGATTCTCCTCCGCCAGCTTGCGGTCGGTGATGTCGCGGCTGATGCCAAGCAATCCAATCAGTGTTCCATCCTGTTCCACATAAGGTGTTTTAGCGGTCTCCGTCAGTATTTTTCGGCCATCGGGATAGGTGATCCATTCCTCGTTGTGCCGCGTTTCGCCCAGCTCTATCATGTGTTTGTCGGTATCCCTGAAAGAGTCTGCAATTTCCTTGTCAAAGAGATCGTAGTCGGTCTTTCCGACAATTTTATCCCTTGATTTTCCGACAAGTTCGGCGAAGGGGGGGTTGCAACCCAGGTAAACGCCATTGTTATCCTTGAAGAAGATGATGTCGGGTATTGAATCGAGCAAAGCATTGATCAAACCGGACTGCCGTTTGACCACCGCCTCCTTCTGTTTTTGCTCGCTGATATCCAGGTGCTGGATGATCGAATTGATCACCTTGCCTTCCGAGTCAAGAACTGCAGATATAGTCACAATAAGCGTAGTATGTGATGACAGCTTCAATGCCTGGTCCTGAACCAGGAACGTATCATATTCTGTTATAAACCGGGCCGTGTTGCCTTTTTCAAATACCTCACGGACCAGAGGCATCATGCCCTGATCTTCAATCTGTTTGTCGTGAAAAATGTTGTATTTGCCTACTACTTCATCGTCGCTGACGTGGAGTCGGTCACGCAGGGCCTGGTTGGCGCGAATAATGGTACCCTTGTCATCGGTTATCCACATGGAGATGGGGCTGTTTTCGATGATGCTGTCCAAAAAAGTGTTTAAAACATTCAATGCCTGGCTTGCATTCGATCTTTCTATCTCTCTGGTACGGTCCCGCAGTAGGGTCTGTCGGTAGACAATAAAAATTCCTATTATAACAATCAGTGTTAAGGTGTATGGAACCTTGACCTTATTCCACCATCCAATGCGAATTTCCGACATGGGCCTGGCGATAAAAAAAGTAATCGGGAAACGTTCCATGCGGTGAAATGAATTGAAATAATTTGGGCCATCGAGACTGCTGGAACCTTCCACATAGCCGTCGACCGGAAATTTCTGCTGTCTCAGGTAGCTAATGAGGGCGTCCGTTCTCGGTATTCCATAGATTTTCTCCATCGCAAGTTTTTCTGGCACTGGGTAACGACTGACTAGGAAACCGTCGTCGCGCATGAGGCCGAACGCCGCTTTCTCTGCAAGCGGCGCATCCTTCCAATAATTTTGTAACATTCCGACAGGCAAGTTGGCGCTGATAATAAATATCAGTTGACCTTCTTTATTGTTGATCGGATATCGAATCGGAATGATCCATTCGTTGTTGATAAGACACACAAGCGGTTGACCGATACTGAGGGGCTGATCTTGTTGGATTTCACTGCGAAATAGTTGAAACGATGGCTCCTGAGCGAGCGTCGGCAGCGTCGTGCCGGGCGGTGCAGACTCTGTAAACAATATTTGGCCGTCATCCCGAATGAACGTGATGTTGATCAATTCCGAGTGGATTCCCTTGAATAACTTAATCAGCTTAAAGGCATGATCAATGTCGATCTGATCATCTGTACCAATTACTTCTTGGCGCAGCAAGAGCATACCGTTTTCAAGTTGCTTAAAGTAGGCGTCAATGGCATTTATCTCCAACTCCATGATGTTCCGCAAATTGTGAAATTGGTCGACTTTTTCTTCAAGCCAGGATTGCCAGGAAAATACGGAAGCGTAAATGGTCAGAAGCAATGCCAGCAAGCTGAACGTCCGGTAGATGTTTCGTGTCGGTTGGTAAGCAGGTTCAGTGATGTTCATAATCGATCCTTAGGGTGATTCCAGCAAAGAACCTTCCCGATAAAATTGGATTATTTGTGGCCCCAATGGGGCGTATAATGTCAATCCAGAACCAGAATATCGGCCTGGGACAAAAGTGATGTCAATTGGTGTGACTGATTACCGTCATGATTCATTAAAAGATATTCACATGGATATACAGGATGGACAGGATAATGAAAAAGACAGATATGCCGCGAACGAGCATAATCTGCATTTTCCTGATGCTCCCTCCCCCAACGGGGGAGGGTTGGGGTGAGGGATGACGTGCATCCATGCAGGAGGTAAAATGATCCAAGCCTAATTGGCTTTTGGTGCCTATGAAAACCTGCTCTATTGCCCGGTAAATATCTGTCGATCGACACTTGTATTATTACATTAAGCTAATTTTTTATCAATTGAAATTAGCTTGTGTTTGATTTTATTGATTTTAAAGAGAAGTGATTAATCGATTCATCAGAAATGCGTCATCAACAGGAGATTCCATATCGATTTGAAGCGTATAACTCCGCTCATTTTCTGTCAGAGGCGGGCTGTTCCGGATTTGGTACTCCAGAACTGCCGAATCGGCGTCGGATACAGTCTTGGGGCGTTCGACGATTCGCCGCCGGAGGGTTTCGGGCGAGGCTACGCAGTCCAGTATCCGGAACGGAACATGTTTTTCGGCTGCTAACTGCTGAAATTGTCGCCGCTGATCGAGCTGAAGAAAGGCGGCATCCACGATCACCGAATACCCTGCATCCAGTATCTGAGCGGATAATTCCGCCAGTCTGTCATAGGTTTTCCGCGTGGCGTCTTCCGTGTAAATACCCTGAGCGGCGGCATGACCATCCATTTCCGGTTGCATGCCGTACATGCGCTTTCGTTCAACATCGGATCTGATGCGGATGGCCTCCATGCACGCGATCAATGCGCCGGTTACCGTGCTTTTGCCGGAAGCCGACATGCCATGAGTGATGATGAGTTGCGGGGTATCGCGTCCGGCATGGCGTTTGGCCAGCATCAGGTAATCGCAACAATCTTTTTTGGCGGCGGCTTTGGTTTTGGTGTCGATCCCGGATTGTCCGGCCAGGATGGCATTGACCTTGGCGCGTACCAGGGCCCGGTAAGTCAGATAAAACGGCAGCACACTAAGCCCGGCGTAATCGCCGGTGTGTTCCAGGTACTGGTTCAAAAATCGCCGGGCCAAGCGGGGTTGGCGGCGGTCCTGCAGATCCATCACCAGAAAGGCCGCATCGCTGATGACATCGATCCATCTGAGGTTTGGATTAAATTCGATGCAGTCGAACCCCACCGGCGTATCATCGATCCAGGCCAGGTTCCGCAGATGGAGATCACCGTGGCACTCGCGGATGAAGCCTTGGGATTTGCGGCGGATAAGGACCGGTTCCAGGGTTTTCAATTCGGAACGGGTCCAGTCTTCCAGCTCGTCGAGCGGCTCCAGCAGGAGGCTGTCTGATACATGTCTGCGGATCTGGAAAAAATTGTCGCGTACCGGTTTCTGAACGTGTTCCAGGTCACCATACCCGCTGTCCGGGCCGGCAATGGCGATCTGCTGGTGGAAACGGGCGATCATTCCAGCGAATGCATCGATATGCCACGGTTCGAGATTTCCGGCTTCAAGTGCTCTGTCCAATTGAGATTCCTGCGGGAACTGAACCATTTTGACGGCGTACTCGATGGCCGTTCCACCGCCAGTCCAGCGTGGATGCTCGTTTGAGCCATAGATCGGCGCCAGTTCCAGGTAAATTCCGGGGGCCAGCCTCCGGTTCAGGCGCAGCTCTTCTTCACAGCAGAATCGGCGTTTTTCGAGGGTGGAGAAATCCAGAAAACCCAGGTTGACCGGTTTCTTGATTTTGTAGGCATAGGTTCCCGTTAAAATCACCCACGAAGCATGGGTTTCGAGCAGCTCACAGGTTCTGACGGGATGATCGTAAATGTCCGGTTGCAGCAAAGCGGCGATGAAAGCCGACATCGAAGATTTGCCGGAAGAAATTATGGATGAACCTGCAGATTCATGCTGTTTTGACAGCAAATTGGCATAAGGCTCGAGGGCGTTTCGGATACGACGCTTGATGAGGGTCTGCGGATCAGGCTCCAGTACACCGCTGGCGATATCTGGATACAGGTCGGGAAAAAACTGCCGCAACAAGGCGTCTGGAACGGGGCGGCTCAAGTTGCGGATCAGGCGTTCATAAGCTGCCACGGCTTCCGGATAGGCCCAGTAATAACGGATGCGGTCTCGAAAGCTGTAAGTTTTCAGAAAATCAAGCGATTCGCACTGGGTCTGGGAATAATGAGATTGCCAGTATCGGGGATGGGTATTCATCAGGGATGTCATGACCTGTCGCAGGTGAGATCGCGGATGGATGCCGGAACAGGCGTCCTCGATATACGTCAGGGCATATACGGCTTCGCGAAAGGCAAAAGTCAGGCAGGGGCCGGCTTTCAGCAGGATAAAATGGTCCTGCACCATCTGTTTCAAAGCGTCAGGACTCTGGTAATCCGTGGCGTGAATTTCAAATGTCATGGCTGCCGGTAACCGGGCGTGTGCTGCAGACAGCGCGGTGGCCTGATCCCGGTCATAGGCAGCGATCATCCGGTCTCCGAATTCCACACCGGGCTGAACCACCACCGCCACCACCCGCTGCCAGGCCGAGGCCAGTCCGGCATCCTGAAAAGCCTTTTCATAAACAGCCAGGGAATCGATGATATCCTCTGGCCGGGTGATGACCAGGTTCCGGTTGTCTTCCAGACCTCCGCCTGGCGGCGGCACTTCGTTTCCGATCACATACAGGGGCAGGTCCGGATCACGCCGATGGCACGCCGCGGCTTCTGCCGCCAGACAAAGTGCGGCAGCCCGTTCGGCGATAGTTTGGGTTGGAAGAACGGTTCCCGGATCATCGGCGCAGCGGGTGGCGGTGTCGAGATGAATTTTTCCAAAGCCTGCGGCCACGCACAGTGTAGCCAGTTCGGTAGCTTTGTGCATGGCGGTTCGGGCTGTTTCCCGCTTCCAGACATGGGGCCCGAGGTGATCGGCGCCGATGATGATCCGGTCGAACGGCAGTCCGGCGGAATCGGCAAGTCGGCGGATGAAGGCTGAAAAATCGGCAGGAGTCATCCCCGTATAGCCGCCGAATTGATTCACCTGGTTGGCGGTCGCCTCGATCAGCAGGGGTTGATTTTTGGCTGTCGCCAGTTCCATGGCCGTTTCGAGGACCATCGGGTGGGACGAGCATACCGCAACCATCCCGCCGATCTGTCCGGCCAGATGGTGATTTTTCAGATGGATCAGAGGATTTGCCATACACCATCCGACAAGAATTTCACCGCAAAGGCGCAAAGGGCGCAAAGAGAATTTTACTTGCCGCTTTTTCTTTGCGTCCTTTGCGCCTTTGCGGTGAATATATTTTCAGTCCATAACCGTTCCAGACCGAACGATCACCGCTATCGTAGAAAAAAGTACCCGAACAGCAAGCCCAATATGGCGATAAAAAGAATGATCAGCAGAAACCCGGTCTGCAT